>JABHWT010000249.1 GCA_018657645.1 Halieaceae bacterium
GGTATTCAAACTCCTGTTTCTCCGAGGCAGGTGCATCCATATTTGCCACCAATCGAAACTCCAGATTGGCGACCTTGCCCAGTATCCGCTTGGCCTCCGCCGTGTCCTGAATTCCCGGTAGTTCTACGACAATACGATTCTTACCCTGACGTTGCACCAACGGTTCTGAAACCCCGAGTTCATTAACCCGATTGCGCAGGGTGGTCAGGTTTTGGGATACAGCGTAATCTGCAATCTCCGCTTTGGCGGTTTCCGCCATAAAAGCGAACAGGGTCCAGTCGCCCCCGCTTTCGGGGTCCACCCTGTCCAGAGAGAGCTCCGGAAAAGCATCGGCTATTGCGGCCCTGGCCTGCTCTCGCAATGCCTCGCTCTTGAATCGGGTTTCCAGCCTTCCATCGGGGTTCAGAGTAACCCGGCCACGAACTCGCTTTTCCCGCAGGACTTTTTTGACCGCATTACTATAAAATTCCACTCGCCGCTCTATGGCGCTGCCGGTATCTACTTCCAGCTTAAAATGCACGCCTCCACTCAGATCCAGTCCAAGTTTCATTGGCTGCGCACCAAAGTCACTCAGCCAGGATGGTGTGGTCGGCGCCAGGTTCAGCGCTACGATGAATCCATCGCCCAGAGTTCTCGCCGCGCGTGCCTGGGCTTCCAATTGTTGCTCCGGATCGCGCAGGCGAATCAGGGCGTTGCGGCCATCGGAGTCTATAGTCTCACCAAAGTGCTCGATCCCAGCATCATCGAGGTCCTCAAGCACATCGGTAAGCTTCTGCTCCTCGATCAGTTGGGAGATATTCTCACCAGTGACTTGCAAAGCTGGATCGGGGGCGTAGAGATTGGGCGCCGCATAGAACATGCCCATGATGAGTACGAACAACACCAGTAGGTATTTCCACAGAGGGTACTTATTTAGCATATTGGAACTCTGAATTAGGAATGAGTTGAGGGGCGAATCGCTCCCACGTTCTGGAAATGCGCCATTATAAGTAAATGCGGCGCAGTCACAAGAGGGGTCACCCCAACCAGTGGCGCGCATTGCGGAACAAGCGCAGCCACCCGCCATCCTCACCCCAATGGCCTGGCGCCCAGGAGTGCTGGATTGTGCGATACACCCGCTCCGGATGAGGCATCATAATAGTGGCCCTCCCATCCAGGCTACACAGACCCGTAATACCGTTGGGTGACCCATTGGCATTCGCTGGATAGGCACATGCCACTGACAAATTATTCTCCAAAAAGCGCAGGGCCACAGTACCTGTTGCTTCACAATCTGCCATAGACTGCGCACTGACGAACTCCGCCTGTCCCTCGCCATGAGCCACGGCAATGGGTAAATGGGACCCGGCCATCTGGGACAGAAGAACAGAGGGATTGTCCTCGATCCTAACCAGGGCAAGTCTGGCCTCAAACTGTTCGGAGCGATTGCGCACAAAGCGGGGCCAGTGATCGGCGCCCGGAATCAGGTTTTTTAACGCCGACACCATTTGACAGCCATTGCACACGCCCAGGGTAAATGTATCCCCTCGAGCGAAGTACGCTCTAAACGAATCGCTAACTTGTTCGTTGAATAAAATGCTCTTGGCCCAGCCCTCCCCCGCGCCCAGTACATCGCCATAGGAAAATCCACCGCAAGCCACCAATCCATTGAAATGAGTCAGGTCGCGACGGCCACTCAGTAGATCGCTCATGTGCACATCAATGGCGGCAAATCCTGCCCGGTGGAAGGCGGCCGCCATTTCGACATGACCATTTACTCCCTGCTCTCTCAATACAGCCAGCGCAGGCTTGGCTCCCGTCGCTATAAAGGGAGCGCAAATATCCTCACTCGGATCAAACGACAGATTTGCTGACAGCCCGGGATCGCTACTTCCGATGCGTTCATATTCCTCTTGCGCACATTGCGGATTATCCCGCAGGGACTGAATCTCGTAACTGGTCCGCGCCCACAATCGTTGCAATCGTACCCGGTTGTCATCCAACAGAATCAGTTTTCCGTCGGAGATGCGGATCTCATCGCCTTCGCTGACGGTCCCGATGCAATGAATAGCCCCCTCCAACCCCAGTTCTGTTGCCCGCGCCAACAACGCCTTCGCATCGAGGTCAGCCAACTGCAGTACCGCGCCGGCCTCCTCATTAAATAATTTGTCCAGAGCCTCGCCAGGCAACTCCCCAAGATCGATCTGCAGCCCACAGTGACCGGCAAATGCCATCTCTGCCAGGGTCGCCAAGAGACCGCCATCAGACCTGTCGTGATAGGCCAGCAACACCTGAGAGGAAATCAACTCCTGCACTATTTGGAAAAAAGCTCGCAAATCCTCCGGCCTGTGGATATCGGGAACCATATTTCCGATTTGACTGTAGACCTGAGCCAGCGCAGAGCCACCCAGACGGTTTGCTCCCCGACCCAAATCAATTAGCACTAACTTGGAATCCGGCTGCAGTTGCAATTGGGGGGTAATTGTCAGGCGCGCATCCACCACCGGTGCAAAGGCGGACACAATCAGCGACAGGGGTGCAGTCACCGATTTTTCCACGGTTCCCTGCTCGCATTTCTCCTCCCAAGTTGTGCGCATTGACATTGAATCCTTGCCTACCGGGATGGTAATACCCAGTGCGGGACAGAACTCCATACCGACTGCATACACCGTGTCATATAGGACCTCATCTTCTCTCCCATGCCCCGCTGCACACATCCAGTTGGCCGACAATTTGATATCTCGAATATCGGCAATTGACGATGCACTGATATTGGTTATAGCCTCGGCTATAGCCATACGACCCGACGCCGGGCCACTAACCAGAGCCAACGGACTACGTTCTCCCATGGCCATGGCCTCTCCGGAAAAGCCCTCGTAGGAAACCGTTGTCACCGCACAATCTGCAACCGGCACTTGCCAGGGGCCAACCATCTGGTCTCTGGCGACCATGCCGGTGACAGTGCGATCACCGATGGTAATCAGAAAGTTCTTACTTCCTACTGCCGGCAGCTGTAGAACCCGATCCACCGCTTCCGGAATTGTTGCATCGATCTCCAGAGCTGCATGTTGCAATACCTGCCTGCGAACCTCGCGGTGCATTTTTGGGGTCTTGCCAAACAGCAGGTTCATAGGCAAATCAACCGGGCTGTTGCCAAATTCGGCGTCTTCCAGCCTTAATTGCATTTCCTGAGTTGCCTCACCCACAATGGAATAGGGGCAGCGTTCTCGAATGCAGATAGCTTCAAAGTGAGCCAGATGCTCGGGCTCTACCGCCATCACGTAGCGCTCCTGGGACTCGTTACACCATATTTCCAGGGGAGACATTCCGGGCTCGTCACTGAGAACATTGCGCAATTCAAAGCGCCCGCCCCGGCCGCCATCTTTTACCAGCTCGGGCAGTGCATTAGACAGCCCTCCGGCTCCCACATCGTGGATAAAGGCGATAGGGTTGCTCGCTCCCAGTTGCCAGCAGCGATCGATAACTTCCTGACAACGCCTCTCCATTTCGGGATTTTGACGCTGCACCGAGGCAAAATCCAGGTCCTCGTGGCTCTGACCACTGGCCATTGAGGAGGCGGCTCCACCACCAAGGCCGATAAGCATGGCCGGGCCTCCCAGCACAATCAGTTTTGCACCGGCGCTATAGTTGCCCTTTTCGACGTGTTCTTCCCGGATATTGCCATAGCCGCCCGCAATCATAATGGGCTTATGGTATCCCCTCAATTCCGGGCCGGTTGTGCCCGGCGCCTGACACTCAAAGGTGCGAAAATAGCCACAGGTATTGGGACGTCCAAACTCATTATTAAATGCCGCCCCACCAATAGGCCCCTCCAGCATGATATCCAGTGCCGAAACAATGCGATCTGGCTTGCCGTAGGTATGCTCCCAGGGCTGCTCCAACCCTGGAATGTTCAAATTAGACACCGAGAACCCATTCAGACCCACCTTGGGTTTGGACCCTTTTCCAACCGCACCTTCATCTCGAATCTCTCCTCCCGAGCCTGTACCTGCACCCGGAAATGGTGCTATTGCCGTCGGGTGGTTGTGGGTCTCCACTTTCATTAAAAGGTGGATGTTTTCCTGAGAGAATTCATATCTGCAACTAGTGGGGTCGGGATAAAAACGTCCTCCATAATGCCCCCTTACCACTGCCGCATTGTCCGAATAGGCAGACATTACTGCCTCACCCCCGACTTCGTGGGTGTTGCGGATCATTTTAAATAGGGAAAAGGCCTGATCCTCGCCGTCTATGCTCCAGGTGGCGTTAAATATCTTATGCCGGCAGTGCTCCGAATTCGCCTGGGCAAACATCATTAATTCTACATCGTTTGGGTTTCGATCCAGTGCGACAAAGCTCTCTACCAGATAGTCTATTTCGTCGTCGGCCAGGGCCAGTCCGAGCTCGCTATCGGCCTCGCACAACGCCTCGCGACCAGCGCCGAGAATATCTACAGAGGTCAGGGCACGGGGTGCCTCCTCCTCAAACAGGACCTCAGCCGTCTCCAGATCGGTCAATATGCTTTCGGTCATACGATCGCGTACCAGTGTCTCCAGCGTGCTGATTTTATCTTGAGCCAGTGCCGCCGGTAGCGACAGGTAATAAGCTGTACCGCGTTCGATCCGCTTGATCTGAGAAAGCCCACAATTGCGTGCGATGTCGGTGGCCTTACTGGACCAGGGTGAAATTGTCCCTGGTCGCGGAACTACAAGCATTAAGTAGGCACCAGTGGTATCGGCCCCTGTTTCCGAGTGCACCGGGCCGTAGCATAGCAGCCTCTCCAACAGTGTTTGCCCCTGTTTAGATAGTGGCAAATCCAATTGTGCGAAATGTACGAATTCGGCGTGGTGCAGTTGGATCTCCGGATCCAGGTCGGTCATTTTTTGAGTCAGTTTCTCGAAACGAAAAGCCGACAGGGCGGGGGCGCCGCGCAAGATTAGCATGCTGAGAATAGCTCCAGGAGCAGGTGTTCATGGAAGCGCGTATTGTACTGTATTTGTGTGCAACCCGGTATACGAAAAAACCCAATTACTACAGCAATTCTAGCTGGGGAATTATATCCCAGACGCTACAATGGAAACCATGAGCAAATTCAGATTTCCCTCCTGTCCTGTCGTGGTGGCACTCTGTTTAGGCTGCTTCGCGCTCGGCTGCACTGGGGGCGACAGCCTCCGGGATATACAGGCTAGCGGTGAATTAAGGGTAGTTAGCCGCAATGGCCCCACGACCTATTACCAGGACAGAAACGGCGCCGCCGGGTTTGAATACGAATTGGCAAGCCTGTTAGCTACAGATCTGGGCGTCAGACTCAACATGCAACCCGCTTTCAGCCTGGATGCAATTTTCCGACAATTACAGCGTAATGAGGCTGACCTGGCAGCTGCCGGGCTGACTTTAACCGAATCGAGAGCCAGCGCCTATCCCCACGCCACAAGCTACTCGCGATTAAGCCCCCAGATTATTTATGTAGCCGGCACCTCCAGACCCCGGACCATCAGTGATTTAGTGGGCAGGACTATCCTTGTTCTCGGCGGCAGCAGCCATGCAATATCTCTGCGCGCCTTAAAGAATGATCAGTTCGAGCAACTACAATGGCAGGAAGTAGATGGCGCCGATACCATGGAGTTACTGGAGCGGGTCGACAGCGGCGAAGCAGATCTGGCAATTGTTGATTCCAGTGAATTTGCTGTGATGCAGGGTCTCTACGCTCGTTTACGGGTTGCCTTCGAACTGGGCGAGGAACAAGAGGTCGTCTGGTTTCTCAGTCCTGGCAAAGACAACGCCCGACTACTCCAGCACATCGACGAGTTCTTCGTGCGCCTCAATAAAGACGGTACGATGGAGCGCATCCGGGATAAGCACTTTGGCCACACTGCGAGCGTCACACCGGTGGGATCGCACACGTTCACCCGCAATATGCGCGATCTTCTGCCAACTTACCGCGACCTGATCCAGCAGGTCGCGACTGAATTCACCCTGGATTGGCGTCTGCTCGCTGCGATTGCCTACCAGGAATCACACTGGAACCCGCGAGCTGCATCTCCTACCGGTGTACGCGGAATGATGATGCTCACGCTGCCCACCGCCAGGGAAATGGGTATTGAGGATAGACTGGACCCAATGCAGAGTCTGCGGGGAGGGGCCAGATACCTGAAGAACATGAAGCGTAGATTGCCTGAAGACATAGCAGAACCTGATCTAACCTGGTTTGCGCTCGCGGCCTATAATATAGGTTTGGGTCATCTGGAGGATGCCCGGGTAATAACGCAGCTCCGAGGTGGAAACCCACACCTGTGGGTCGATGTAATGGACCACCTGCCATTGCTCCAGAAAAGAACGCATTACGCCAACACTCGACACGGCTATGCTCGCGGTGCCGAGTCAGTTACCTACGTACAGAATATCCGTCACTACTACAGCATTTTGCGGTGGCAGGAGATTCCTCGCAATCATTCCCTCTCGCCAATCCAAACGGGTAAGTTATTACCTGCCATTATTCGAAATAGTGGGTTCCTCGCGCTTTAACTGGCGCCGCGCCTGAAAAAAATCCTGTAGGCGCAGGCTACTCTCCCGCGCCAGAATACCTTCCTCCCACCTCACCCTGTGATTATACCAAGGCTCATCAAACAAGCTGCAGGTACTGCAAACAACTCCCGCTTTAGGTTCGCGAGCTGCAAATACCAGTTCGCTAATTCGCGCGTGAATGATAGCTCCGGCACACATTGTGCAGGGCTCCAGTGTCGTGTAGAGCGTAGCGCCGGTGAGACGATAATTACCCAGAACTCCAGCAGCGTCCCGAATTGCCATCACTTCCGCATGAGCAGTGGGGTCACTCGTCGCAATCATTTGGTTGTAACCCTCACCCAAATATTGCCCCTCTCGCACGACCACAGCACCCACAGGCACTTCTCCATGTGCCGCCGCCAGGTCAGCGAGCTCGAGCGCCTTACGCATCCATGTTTCATGCTCCACATTCGACAACAAACTCACTCCCACTCGATTGTCGCCGGTGGCTTGCCACTGATATCGTAGGTCACGCGAGAAACACCCGCTATCTCATTGATGATGCGGTTCGAGCACCGCTCGAGTAATTCGTAGGGCAGATGGGCCCAGCGCGCCGTCATAAAATCGACAGTCTCCACTGCACGCAACGCAATAACATATTCGTAGCGACGCCCATCGCCCACCACCCCCACCGACTTGACAGGCAGGAACACGGCGAAGGCCTGACTAGTCTTGTGGTACCAATGGTCCCTGTGCAGCTCCTCCATGAAGATGGCATCGGCCTCGCGCAGCAGGTCAGCGTACTCTTTTTTCACTTCGCCTAAAATTCGCACTCCCAGTCCCGGACCGGGGAAAGGATGGCGATATACCATATCGTAAGGCAATCCCATTTCCAGACCTACGCTGCGTACTTCGTCCTTGAACAGTTCTCTCAAGGGTTCGACCAGTTCCAGGGTCATATCATCGGGAAGGCCACCCACATTGTGATGGGACTTGATCACATGCGCTTTTCCGGTTTTAGCGCCTGCTGACTCTATTACATCAGGATAAATCGTACCCTGAGCCAACCACTTTATTCCCGTCAGCCTTTCAGCTTCCTCGTCGAATACTTCAATGAATGTATTACCAATAACTTTGCGTTTTGCCTCGGGGTCGGAAACCCCCTTCAACCGCGACAGAAAGAGTGCCGCGGATTCACTACGTATAACCTTAACCCCCATGTTACGGGAAAACATATCCATAACCTGGTCACCTTCATTGAGACGCAACAAACCGTTATCGACAAACACACAGGTCAATTGCTCTCCAATAGCACGGTGCAGCAATGCCGCCACTACGGAGGAGTCAACACCCCCGGACAGCCCCAGCAGCACCTTGTCATTTCCTACCGTATCGCGAACCCGCTCGATGGCATCATCTACAATATTGGCCGCCGTCCATAGCTTCTCACACCCACACAGCTCGAGCACGAAGTGCTCTAAAACGCGCTGTCCTTGCGGTGTGTGAGTGACCTCCGGATGAAACTGGATACCAAAGAATGGCTTGCTCCGATGCGCCATTGCAGCTATCGGACAGCTGTCGGTCCGGGCAATCAGCTCAAAATCCTCCGGCAATTCGACTACTTTGTCACCGTGGCTCATCCAGACATCCAGTAGTGCGTTGCCAGACTCATCCAGGTGGTCGCGAATATCGTGCAATAAACCGTTTTCAGCCAGCAATTGAATCTGGGCGTAACCAAATTCACTGGTTTGAGAGCCTTCGACCCGACCACCAAACTGCTCTGCCATGGTCTGCATGCCGTAGCATATCCCCAATACCGGAATATCCAGTTCAAACACGCATTCCGGCGCTCGTGGAGACCCCGCTACCGCCACCGACTCGGGACCGCCAGAAAGTATAATACCGCGGGGGTTGAATGCTCGAATATCGGCTTCGCTGATATCCCATGCGCGTATTTCACTGTAAACGCCCGCCTCTCGTACTCGCCGGGCAATCAATTGAGTGTATTGACCACCGAAATCCAGAATAAGAAGCTTCTGTTCATGAATATTTGTGCGCATATTGTGCCCCATTTCTCTAGCGGGCCGGGTAATTCGGGGGCTCTTTGACAATCGATACATCGTGTACATGGCTCTCCGACATACCCGCTGTTGTGACCCGAACAAATTTTGGCCGTGTGCGCATAACTTCAATGGTGTCACTACCGGTATAGCCCATTGCTGCCCGAACACCGCCCATTAACTGATGCACTATGGCCGTCACCGGACCCTTGTAGGGCACACGCCCCTCCACTCCCTCGGGTACCAACTTTTCTGACCCCTTGGCGGCATCCTGGAAATAACGGTCACTGGACCCATCGGAGTGCGACATTGCTCCCAGAGACCCCATTCCCCGGTAGGACTTATATGTCCGCCCTTGATAGAGTTCTACTTCTCCCGGTGCTTCTTCTGTCCCGGCAAACATACTCCCCATCATAATGGAGTGGGCTCCAGCCACCAACGCCTTGGCTACATCACCAGAAAAGCGAATACCGCCGTCAGCTATAAGAGGTACACCCGAATCTCTCAGTGCCTCCGCCACATTAGCGATGGCAGATATTTGCGGGACACCGATACCGGTAACAATCCGTGTAGTGCATATGGAACCCGGGCCAATACCCACTTTTACACCGTCTGCGCCTGCATCCACCAGGGCTCGGGCAGCCTCCCCGGTAGCTATATTGCCACCGATAACCTGGATCTGTGGATATTCGGCCTTTATAAGTTTTACCCGTTCAATCACGTTTTTCGAGTGACCATGGGCGGTATCTACAACCAGTACATCTACTCCAGCTCCGACCAATGCAGCTACCCGGTCACCGGTATCGGGACTGGTGCCCACCGAGGCTCCAACCCGCAATTGCCCCAGAGTATCCTTGCAGGCGTGAGGGAAACTCTCTGCCTTGTCAATATCTTTTACGGTGATCATGCCACACAGGTCAAAGTCGTCGTTGACCACCAGTATTTTCTCAATGCGATGCTGATGCAATCGGGCCTGCACCTCCTCGGCACTCGCACCTTCCTTCACCGTGACCAATTTTTCCCGCTCGGTCATGATACTGGCAACAGGTTCCTGGGTGTTGGACTGGAAGCGACGGTCGCGCCGCGTCACGATACCCACCAAATCCGAGCCATCGAGTACCGGCACACCTGAAATACCGTGAGAAGTGGTCAAATCCATCAATTCTGCAATAGTGGCCGACTTCTGAATAGTAATAGGGTCCTTAACCACACCGCTCTCAAACTTTTTGACCTTTCGGACTTGTCGGGCCTGTTCGGCTATAGCCATGCTTTTGTGGATTATCCCAATTCCACCTTCCTGGGCCATGGCAATGGCCAACCTGGACTCTGTCACTGTATCCATTGCAGCAGACATAAGCGGTATATTTAACTCTATCTCGCGCGTCAACTGAGTCCTGAGGTCGACGCCCGTTGCCACCACCTCCGAATAACCGGGCAATAGCAGAACGTCATCAAAAGTCAGGGATTCCTGGTCAATACGCAGCATATAAATGTCCTCCGACTAGCGAGCTTGGATAAAACGTGCAATTATAAATCCTCAAGCACACCCCCGTAAATAAATACTGTTATCGGAATTCATTTTGTCGACATCCCCATCCATGCCATATGCTCCCCCAGCCCTCACCGTAAGCCAACTCAACCGGCAGGTGCGGACCTTACTTGAGAGTAACTTCGACTATATCTGGGTTGAGGGCGAAATGAGCAACTTCGCTGCGCCTTCCTCCGGACACTGGTATTTCTCCCTGAAGGATGGCAGTGCCCAGGTGCGTTGCGCAATGTTTAAAAATCGCAATCAACGAGTGAGGCTCAAACCGACCAACGGCGACTCTATCCGCCTGCGCTGCAGGGTTTCTCTCTACGAGGGGCGGGGCGAATTCCAGCTCATCGGCGAGCACATGGAGAGCGCCGGTGCCGGCGCATTACAAGCTGCCTTTGAAAGACTCAAGGCCCGCCTTGCGACGGAGGGGCTATTTGACCCTTCGCGCAAACTGCCCGTGCCCGACCAGGTGACTCAACTCGGGGTAGTGACATCGCCCTCCGGCGCCGCCATTGCAGACATTCTGACGGTGCTGGAGCGCCGCTCCCCGTCAACTGAGGTTTTTTTGCTCCCAGTGGCTGTGCAGGGGGAAACAGCGGCGCCCCAAATATGTTCAGCCATTGAGGCCGTTAATCGCTGGCAGGAAGCAGGAAAAATACACCTGGATGCACTAATTATTGGCCGCGGCGGAGGCTCCCTCGAGGACTTGTGGGCATTTAATGAAGAGAGTGTGGCGCGGGCCATTGCGGCCAGCAGCATACCGATAGTCAGCGCTGTTGGCCACGAAGTCGATTTCTGCATAGCAGACCTGGTGGCAGATCAGCGGGCGGCAACGCCCTCAGCTGCGGCGGAACTGGTTTCAGTCGACCAACAGCAATGGCGGGCACAGTTGGAGACGATGGATGCCAATCTCTTAGGTCAGATTAAACGAAGAATCTCTGCCGCCAACAGAGAATTGGGCCACCTGAGACGGAGACTGAAGCACCCACGGCAGCAATTGCGGGAGCAGGCACAACGCCTGGACAGTCTCGAGCAACGCCTGGTTTTTGCCCACACAGCCAGTACTCGCAGCCGGCGCAGCAGACTGGAATTACTTGCAAAGCGACTGCTCCTTCAATCTCCACACCGTCACCTGGGCCTATTACAGCAGGCCACGCGTCAACTCGAACATCAATTGTCATCGGCCATACAGCAAAAAATTCAACGGGCAAATACCCAACTCGCCCACGCGGGGCTCATGCTGGATTCCCTGAGCCCATTGCGGACACTGGAGCGAGGTTACGCCATTGTGACCGATAATAAGGGCAGTGTAATCACCGATGCGGACTCTGTCAGCGAGGGTGATCAGGTGGAGGCAAGATTGGCTGCAGGCCGACTGTCGATGATGGTGAAACAGACATGGCCGGATAACGATAAACCATCAGGCAGCCCCAGGACCAAAGAGCACTAGCTTCCGAGGAGAACCGAACCGAGTGAGACGAGTATCAGGACAAAGGTGCAGGAGGCTGTGGTTAGCAAAACAGCTTCTGCTATATTGAATTTGCGCAACATAATACTCCTCCTTCTCTGACTTTCCAGCGGAGAAGAAGATTAACAGCCCGGGCGGGATTCTACCGCGAATATTTCAGGGAGTATTACCTGCACCAGTTCATTGACAAATTGGGCGCTATCTCTGCTAGTACTTTGCCGGTAAGCGAGTATTAATTATTATATGGCGCCCCTCGAAGCGAATATACTCTCCGATAGTCAAATCCTTGAGGATTCGTGCCACCATTTCGCGGGAGGCACCCACCCTGTCAGCTATATCCTGCTGCGTAAGCTTCTCTGGAATATACAAAGTTCCATCACCCCGCTCCTCCGATAGGTCCATCAGTACATTGGCGACGCGACCATAGACGTCCTGCAGGGCCAGACTCTTTACATCGGCGGTCAGCTTGCGTACTCGATGGGCTAGATTACGGATAAGTTTGCGGGCAATATTGGGATATTCGTCCAATACCCGGTTGAAGTCCTCTTTGTAAATGACCAGAAAGCTCGATTTTTCGACGGTTCTGACCGATGCCGAGCGGGTTGAATCATCCACCAGAGCTAATTCCCCAAAATATTCACCAGCGCTCTGGGTATTCATAATGAACTCTTTGCCGTTCTTGTCGCTGCAATATACCTTGACCTTGCCGCTTTCAATGACAAACAGCGAGTCAGCGGGGTCATTTTCATGAATGACCACAGTATTCTTGGGAAAAGAGCGACTGGCACTACTTGCGCCCAGAGCCTCAAGTTCTTCCTGCGAAAGACCCTGAAAGATTTCTACTTGCTGCAACATTGGCATTCCCGATCAGTGGTATCAGTCCCCGAGAGCTTAGAGTTCAATAATACCCTAAAGTTTGATCGAAGCGCACTAGCAGCCTGTGGAAAAATTCTCCGCCAGCGCTATATTCCATCATAAACAACTTCAAAATACTCGTGTGCAGTCGTGGTTCTTAATTATATAACGAATTAAAGCCACTGTTCCGTAATAAAGCAGGGCCATTGCGAACCATTCGTATTTCCTTCTTTGTATCACTGCAGGTTTCCACAGTAGGCTCAGCATCGTTATACTCTAACAGGAAATGGAACTTGAGAACCCAGTCTGCCCATGATTACCAGTGCCAATCAGCCAGCCACTCTCTGGAGCGACCTTTTACGGGAGTCCATCGTCGAATTGCGAGATATGTTTGGCACCCACCAACAGGGATTCGACGCGCAGACCAGAGATGATTTCTCTCGCCTGTTCAACGGCGCTCACAAAGTGGCATCCCTTACCTCCGCGCAGGAATCCACGGAGGACTCCCATGAATTGCTGAATGCCCTGTCAGCCATTCGCGGTTATGCCGAAATGTTGCGAGAAGACATCGGCGACCAGTACGAAGAATTAAATAATGCCCTATCGCAATTGCTGCAAATCGTGCACACAGGCACTGGCATTGAAACGCAGGATTCCACTGGCGTGGGCTTAACAATCGCCTCTGAGCCGGGTTTTATACTGACAGTTGATGATCGCAGGGATAATAGGGAGCTCGTCTGTCGCTACCTTTCCCGCACCGGTCACACTGTGGCTACCGCCGCCAGCGGCGAGGAGGCGCTAGAAACAATGTCGCATTCCGATGTAGATGTTGTTTTGCTCGACCTTATCATGCCGGGCATGGGCGGCCGAGAGGCTTTACACCTGATAAAGGAGAATCCCGACTGGCGAGCTACTCCGGTAATTATTATCTCCGGCCGACAGGATATGGACGGAATTATCGACTGCATTGAAGCCGGCGCCGACGACTACCTGCTCAAACCCTTTAATCCTGTTCTGCTGCAGGCGAGAATCAAAGCGGGTATCGAGCGCAAGCGCTGGCATGATCGAGAACAACAATACAGGCTGCAACTGGAGCGAAACGAGCGCTTTATACGCGCCACATTCGGGCGCTATCTGTCCGACGAAATTGTCACAGAAATTTTGGAGAATCCGGAAGGACTGGAACTGGGTGGCGACCTCCGTGAAGTCACCATTATGATGTCAGATATTAGGGGTTTCACTACGCTGAGCGAGCAGCTTGACCCATCCCAGGTTGTCAAAATTCTCAATCGCTACCTGGGCGCAATGACCGACATCATAATGGCACACCAGGGTACTATCGACGAGTTTATCGGCGATGCTATTCTCGCTGTATTCGGCGCGCCCCAACATCGCGATGACGATGCCGACCGGGCGGTAAATTGCGCCCTGGCCATGCAGGAGGCTATGGCAGATATCAACAAAACAAATAGGGCCGAGGGCCTTCCCGAGATCAGTGCTGGTATCGCCCTCAACACAGGTGATGTAATCGCTGGGAATATTGGTTCCGAGCGACGCAGCAAGTACGGTTTCGTTGGTCACCCGATGAACCTGACCGCACGCATTGAGGACTTCACCGGCGCCGGCGAACTGCTGGTATCAGACAGCACCCTGAATCACCTACGAGGCAGCTACCGTGTGGGACGCAGTCAGGAACTGAGGGTAAAGGGTATTGAGCAGCTTGTCGTCGTCCACCAGATTATGGGGGTAACTACATGAGTAGTAGCCGGCCAATATTACTGGTTGAGGACAATGAACTAAATCGCGACATGCTCAGTCGTCGCCTGACGCGAGCAGGCCTGACTGTCATAACCGCGACAGATGGTCGACAGGCCCTGACAGTCATGGCGGCAGAACAACCTGGCTTGGTGCTGATGGATATGAATCTGCCCGTATTGAATGGATGGTCGGCCTGTCGCCAGGCCCGTAATGACCCCGCGATCAAGCACATACCCATAATCGCATTGACCGCCCACGCCATGGATTCTGACCGCGTCAGCGCACTGGAGGCTGGCTGTGACGATTTTGCCACCAAACCAATTGATTTCCCTCAGCTGCTAGTCAAGATTGATAAACTTATTCGCCCATGAGTTTACGTCGCCGACTTACTCTGTCCCTGTTCACAATCCTGCTCCTGCTTGCAGGAAATGTAGGCACTCATTTTTGGGGAAGCTATGCCAGAAGTGAGAGTATGGTGGCCTACCGCAACTCGGTGGTAGCAGCACAGGTGTCAGCCAATGTGGAGCAGCTTCTGGACAGCCAACGCAACCAGATTCAGGTCCTGGCCACGTTGCGGGAGACCACTGAAGATCGATTAGACGGTGATGAATTATCGCAGGCCGAGGCGGAGGTCAACGACATTGCGCTCAAGATCCGAGAGCTAGGTCGTTTTAGTCTCGACGCCAGTCAACCGCAATTTAGTAACCTGTCCCAAAGCAGTACCAACTTGCTAAAGCGCTGGCTGAATTTTTATCGCTCCTACAACAACGCCGACGTCAAAATGGATATGGTTGACCCCATCCCTTTCCTGGAGGTCAGCCAACATCTACAGGAACTAGAACAATATCAGGCGTCCCTCGCTGTACAAAGGGCAAATATTATTGACCGCACAATTCTACTTACTGACCGAATTACCGTATTTGGATTCCTGGCATCTATCTTCCTTACTGCAACCCTGGGATTTTTCCTGGTGCGCTATACCAATACGTCTCTTAAGCGACTACAAACTGGCACCGAGCGAATCGGCAGCGGCGATCTGAATTATCGGATAAATGACATCGACGACAAGGGTGAACTGGGCGATCTTGCGGCTGCTTTCAATACAATGTCAGATAAATTGCGCAATGCCATCTACGAAGTACGCGAGGCCAAGGAAGCTGCAGATGACGCGAATGCGGCCAAAAGCACTTTCCTGGCCAATGTCAGCCATGAGTTGCGTACACCTCTCAATGCCATTATCGGCTATAGTGAAATGCTCCACGACGAACTCGACGATGAAAGCAAAATTGACCGCCCGCAATTTCAGGCCGACCTAGACAAAATCGTCTTGTCTGGTCGGCAGCTGTTAACGTTAATCAACGATATTCTGGATCTATCCAAAATAGAAACCGGTAAGATGTCTATACACTACGAAATATTCGATCCCGGCGAAGTTCTGATCCAGGTATGCGAGTCACTCACACCTTTGCTACGCAATAAAGGTAACACCCTGCATATGCCCAGCTTCGACCAGTTGCCGAAGCTATACAATGATGTCAGCAAATTTCGCCAGATATTTACCAATTTGCTCAGCAACGCCTGCAAGTTTACCGAGCAGGGCGATATCAGTCTGGATGCCATATTTACCGACAAGGCGCACAACCGTGTGGAGTTCTCGGTGAGGGATACCGGCATTGGCATGAACCCCGAACAGCAACTGCGCGTTTTTGAAGCTTTTGTTCAGGCCGACTCCTCCACCAGCGCCAATTATGGGGGCACCGGCCTGGGGCTGGCCATCTGCAAAGATTACTGTGATCTGATGGGCGGAAATATTCGCGTGGAAAGTAAGCTAGGCAGTGGTTCCACCTTTACTGTCGCCCTGCCCGTTGACCAAGAGTTAGGTCCCGAAGGCGCTTGAGCGCCTCCTCCCGTTTCTCCAAATCCTCTTTCAATGTCGTGATGCTGCTCTTTAGGTCGGCAATATGGCGATCCATCACCACAAACGCCTCCAGTGAGTCTCGCATTAATAGAGTTTTCTCGTGCACTCGCATGTCGGCAGTGTACTCCTTGTTCAAGCCGCGGAAGCTTTTGCGCACCGCATCGGGATCAAAGAACGGGCTGCTGGGAAGAATACTGACATAGGCGATGGCAATGCCGGCCTCCCAAGCAGCTTCAGGCGAGCTTTCCAATCGTTGATAGCGCTGAAAATGCTGTACGGCCTCAATGTGCTCGCCCACCACCAATGCGCTAAATCCACGCTCCAAAAATGTGTAATCGGGCTGTTCCTGGGCAACACATACACAGTCTCGCTTGGGCAAGTTAAGCGTTAACTCGGGAACATCTTCAGGCCTGGTACGATTGCTCTCTACCGGCGTTGAGCCACAAGCCTGCAACAAAAGACACAAACCGATTAGGGTTGTCGGTAGCATTCGAGTCATGGCGAAAAGCGTCTCCATCTACTTACAATACAGGCCAGAGTGTAGCACCTATTGCCGCCCGTCGAGAAGCTCAGTTGGGCTGGATACTACGTCTTTTACTGCTCCGGGCGCATATGGGGAAACAACAATACATCGCGAATCGAGGGCGAGTCCGTGAACAGCATAACGAGTCGATCAATACCTATTCCTTCGCCGGCAGACGGTGGTAGGCCGTACTCCAGCGCCCGTACATAATCGTGATCGTAGTGCATAGCCTCTTCGTCACCGGCATTTTTCTCTGCCA
>JABHWT010000072.1 GCA_018657645.1 Halieaceae bacterium
AGATAGGCAGGTCTGCTCTTAGGGGATGGGTGATGGGCTTAAGTGGCTTGCCCATGCCCCAGGAGCCGGGGCCGGTGTAGGGAAGGGGGTAGAACTCGCCATCACTGGTGACCGGCTCCTGGCGCGCCAGTATTTTGCGGATAATATCAATATATTCCCGGGTTCGGGTGACGGGTTTAGAATAGGGCTGGCCGTACCAGCCCTCCACAACCTGGGGGCCGGATACACCCAGGCCCAGGATCATCCGTCCTCCAGACATATGGTCCAGCGCCAGTGCTGCCATGGCACAGGATGCAGGGGTTCGGGCCGATAACTGGGCAACAGCAGTTCCGAGGCGGATTGTGGAGGTGTGGGCACCGATCCAGGCCAGGGGCGTAAAGCAGTCATTGCCCCAGGATTCGGCAACCCAGACCGAGTCAAACCCCAGTCGCTCCGCCTCCTGAGTCAGTTCCACATGACTGGCTGGGTAGAATTGCCCCCAGTAGCCTAACTGTAATCCCAATGATAGTTTTGCCATGTCACACCCCTTTTCGAAAGGTCCTCACTGTACGCTAACCCGAGATAGTTGCATAAGTGTTTAGCGGCCAATTTCCATGTCCAGAGTGATTACAATAAGTTTGCCTACTCACCCCGCGATTAGATAGAATCCCGCGGATTGTTATTACGGGAGTATCCGATGCCAAAACTAACCCACCTGGATGAGAGAGGTGCAGCCCGAATGGTCGATGTCGGCGGCAAGGCCATTACCGAGCGCATTGCGGTGGCAGCCGCTACCGTCGTTATGCAACCCGGCACAATGCGGTTGCTGCGGGAGGGTGGGCATAAGAAAGGTGATGTTTTGGCGGTGGCCCGCATTGCTGGCATCCAGGCTGCCAAGAAATGTTCGGATCTGATTCCACTGTGCCACCCCCTGATGCTGAATTCGGTGGAAGTGCGTTTTGATACTGACTCCGAGGACAACTGTGTCCGCATAGAGGCCCGCTGCGGGGTTTCGGGAAAAACCGGTGTTGAGATGGAGGCATTAACTGCGGTTTCGGTCGCAGCTCTGACGATATACGACATGTGTAAAGCCGTCGATCGTGGCATGCAAATAAAAACTGTGGAACTTGTGGAAAAGTACGGCGGTAAGTCGGGTCACTGGCACAACAACCCGGGAGAGGAGAGCTGATGCTGAAGATTGTATTCTTCGCGCGAGTGAAAGAGAGCTTGAAGTGTGCGGAATTGCTACTGGATTGGAATGTCAGCCTGTCTAGCTTTACCGGTTTGCAGGAACATTTATATGCATTGAAAGGCAAAGAGTGGCGAGCCGTGTTGGAGCAGGACAATATTATCCGAGCCGTTAATCATACTGTAGTCACTGAGGATATAGCGCTTAAAGATGGAGATGAAGTAGCCTATTACCCGCCAGTGACAGGCGGCTAGTTTAGCTTGTCGCTCATACTGTAACATTCAGAGTCGCCCGCATCTGTCAGTGGGTGCGCCCTTGAACATAAGGCCTTATACTTGATGGTCCCTATTCCCACAAACAAGGACCTCAATGAAGTTTTGCCCCCGATGTGGCAGTGCGGTCAACCTCAGAATTCCCGAGGGAGATGATCGAGAGCGGCATGTGTGCTCCTCCTGCGAGCGGATTCACTACCTGAATCCCCGCCTGATAGTTGGCTGTGTACCCTTTTACCGGGGTAAGGTACTGCTGTGCAAACGGGCTATTGATCCACGCAAAAATTACTGGACACTGCCCGCCGGGTTTATGGAGAACGGAGAGACGACGCCGCAGGGTGCGGCCCGGGAGACCTGGGAGGAGGCCAGGGCACGGGTCAATAACCTGGAGCTTTATCGCGTGTTTGATGTCCCCTACATCAGCCAGGTGTATATGTTTTATCGCTGTGACCTGGTGGATGGTGAATTTGGCGTTGATCCGGAGAGCCTTGAGACCCAGCTGTACTTGTCGGATAACATCCCGTGGAACGAAATTGCCTTTCCCGTTGTCCATGAAACCCTGAAGGATATCTTTGTCGATAACGAGCGGGGAGATTTTCCGGTGAAGGTTTCGACAATCGAGTACAAGCCCCGCCGTGCCTGATACCCAAATGCTGATATATATGCTGGCTGCGGGAGCGGGTTTTTTCCTGATTTTGTCTGTGATTCTGGTCGTTCTGGGTAGCATGCGAGCCAATCGAGCTGCCCATCAGGTAGCGCAATATCGCCTGCGGCAGGAGCAGGCAGAGGAGGGGCTTGCCCGGCTCCAGCGTGAGCTGGAGACTGCTCACAGTGACCTTGAACAGTCTCGTTCGGCCTATCGGGAACTCAGCGAGGCCCAGGTTCGGCTGGAGGAGCGCAGCCTGGTAACAGTGCGCGCTGCCGAGGAAAAAATTGAATTACTTCAATCGGCCAGGGAGCAGATGAAGACGGAGTTTAACAACCTGGCGAATCGCATATTTGAGGAAAAAAGTGAGCGGCTACTGAAAAACAACAAATCTTCCCTGGACGCTACGCTGGGGCCACTCAAGACCCAGCTGGAGGGTTTTCGCAAAAAGGTGGAGGATGTCTATGATAGTGAGACTCGCGACCGGGTGTCATTACGCGCCGAACTGGAGCAGCTCAAAAAGCTCAATGTGCAAATGTCTGAAGATGCAATCAATCTCACCCGCGCTCTCAAAGGGGACAAGAAAACCCAGGGCAACTGGGGGGAGGTGGTGTTAGAGCGGGTTTTGGAGCAATCCGGTCTGCGCAAGGGAACTGAATACGAAACGCAGGTTAACCTGGTGGCGCAGGACGGTACCCGCCGTCTGCCCGATGTTATTATTCGCCTGCCAGACAACAAGGAAGTAGTGATTGATGCCAAGGTGTCATTGGTGGATTACGAGCAATACATTAATGCCAGCTCGGATCAGGAGAAGTCACAGTCGCTTCAGCGTCACGTGACGGCCGTATCCAACCATATTTCCGGTTTGTCGCTAAAAGAGTACGAAAAGCTTGAAGCTATACAGTCTCTCGATTTTGTCCTGTTGTTTATTCCGATAGAGTCGGCCTTCGTGGCCGCCTTTGACGCCGATCCCGGTATGTTCAAGCGGGCCTATGACAAGCAGGTTATTGTTGTCAGCCCCACAACGCTGTTGGCAACGCTGCGTACTATCCAGACTATATGGCGCTATGAGCACCAGAACCAGAATGCCGATAAAATAGCGGCTCAAGCGGGTGGCATTTACGACCAGTTTTCGCTCGTTATAGAATCCCTGGATGAAGTGGGTCGCAATCTGGAGAAGGCCAGTGAATCATTTGACAAGACACACCGACGCTTGCGCACCGGGAAAGGTAATTTGCTGCGGCGGGTACAATTGCTCAAGGATCTTGGCGCCAGAACCAAGAAAACGCTCCCAGCGTCGGTAACTAAAGACAGCCTGGGCGAGCCAGAGGACAGCCCGGATGATACGGACATTGCAACTGACGATGACTAAGGTTCACGCACCATGATCGAGTTTTATCTGAACGGGAAATTG
>JABHWT010000071.1 GCA_018657645.1 Halieaceae bacterium
GGCTGTTAGATCCATGATTTGATCGAGAAGTCTAGGGACGTTGGCCATAGCGTAAGTAATCCTCAATAAAAATTTAGATCAATATCTTATCCTGCATATGACCATTCTATCGTAACCTCATGAATTTACAACATATAATCAAGGAGACAGCGGCGCAGCCTGTAAGCCTCAGAGCGCAGTATTAAAATGCCAATGACTAAAGCCAGCCCAGACCTACACCGAACACCAAAATAGCACTGAGATTAATTCTGTAAATTGTGCCAACTGTAATGATTTGTTTTCTGCAAGAAGCCATGTCATAAGCTGAATCTGCGGGATCGAGGGTGATTCCCAAGAGATCTTGTGGCAAGCTATCCACGACCAGATCAATAGTGCACTCTAGATAACATTCTCGTAACTGATGAAAGACTAATGTCGCAGCAAGCCAGTAGATTACAAAGCGTAGAAACTGCTAAGCAGGGCAGTATAGTGCAGTCGATTGTCGGCCAGATACAACTGCGTTGGTTGGGTCTGCTTCGCTCGATCCTTCACCTGTGGGTTCGCAGTAAGGTGTTTCCAGAACCGATCTCAAATGCAGGGTTAAAAAACGAGGTGCAGATCTGTTACATAATGGATGTTTATGCTCTCTCATCTCTACTAATTTTGGATAAGGCCTGTGAAAATAACCAATTACCACGGCCTCTAGCCTTTTTGGATAACGGAAACAGAGGTTGGGCATCTCTGCGTACCCTTCGGGGCATCTTTATCAAGCGCTTCAGTACGCGTCGCAGTTCCAGTGTCCTTACCTCCCTCTCCAGATACGCTCTTGAGCACCCCGAGTTTGAAGTCCAATTAGTGCCTGTTTCTGTTCTGGTTGGGCGCGCACCCGACACAGAGGGATCGGTAACAAAGATCATATTCACAGAGGGTTGGGAAGTCGGCGGCGTGATTCGGCGTTTGCTCGGCACAGTGATCAATGGTCGCAGCACCTGTGTGTATTACGGCAAGCCACTTTCTCTGCGTGAACTGGTCGACGAACACAGCGATCCTGGCAAGGCGGTACGCAAGATCTCCCGTCTGGCCCGTACCCGTTTGCGTAAAACTCGTGAATTGGCCATCGGACCCGATCTGTCACACCGCCGTACTCTCGTGAACAAAGTACTGGACAGTGATCGGGTTCGCAGGGCGATTGCCAATCGGGCCCAAACAGAGAATCTTGAGCCGGCCCTGGTGCGTCGCCAGGCCGAAAGGAGTGTGCAGGAAATTGCTGCCAATTACTCTTATGCCGTAATAAGAGTCAGTTCGGTTTTGCTAGGTTGGTTCTGGAACAAAATCTATAGGGGGGTAGTGCTTAACCATTTTGAAACTTTTGAGGATGCGGCCAGAGATATGGAAGTCATCTACGTGCCGTGCCACCGGAGCCATATCGACTATCTGCTGGTATCCTATTTTCTCTATCACCGTGGACATGTTCCACCTCACATTGCCGCGGGAATAAACCTGAACCTGCCGGTGTTGGGACCTTTTTTACGTGGTGCGGGAGCCTTTTTTATGCGCCGCAGTTTTCGCTCCGACCCTCTATATTCAGTAATTTTTGATGAATATCTGGCTCTGATTCTAAATAAGGGTGTTTCTATCGAATACTTCATAGAGGGTACTCGCTCTCGCACGGGACGTTTGTTGCCGCCCAGGGGCGGAATGCTGCAAATGACGGTGCGCGCCTTTCTACGCTCACCCAGTAAACCGATTATGTTCCAACCGATATATGTCGGTTACGAGCAGCTGGCCGAGGCCAGCTCCTATCACTCGGAGCTAAGTGGAAAGGAAAAGCACTCCGAGTCTTTACGGGACCTGTTCGGTATTTTCAAAATAATGCGCCACAATCATGGCCAGGTGCATGTGAATTTCGGTGAACCCGTTCTACTGGACGAACTGCTGCAATACCATGCACCGCAGTGGCGAGAGCGTACCGGTGACGAAAAATCTGACTGGCTCATACCGCTGGTGGATGAGTTGGCAAATGCCATCATGACCAACATAAATGGTGCGGCTGATGTAAATCCAATCAATTTGCTCGCAATATCACTGCTGGCAACCAGTAAACATGCGCTGCCAGAGGATGAATTAGTACATCAACTCGCGTTGTATCTGGAGATTCTTCGCCGCACGGCGCCATCAGATAGAATGACTTTAACACCCCTTTCACCGGCAGAGATTATCACCTATGGCATGGAACTTGGTGTTGTCCAGAGGCGTATACACCGCCTGGGCAACATTATTGCTGTGGAACCGCAGTCTGCTGTATTACTCACCTATTTTCGCAATAATATTGCGCACTTGTTTGCTGTTCCGGCCTTTGTTGCAAGCTGCTTTCAAATCCGGTCGCAAATGTCATTGGTTAGACTGACGAGTCTATTTGAGAAAATATACCCTTACCTGAAAAGCGAACTATTCCTTCCCTGGGAGACCACCGGAGTCGGGCAGGAACTGTTACGCGTGGTGGAGGTATTGAAGTCATTGCGCCTGGTCAGTGGCTCTCGAAATCTGCGATGCGCACATGGCGGTAGCCCAGCCGCTGCCAGCCTGCACTTGTTGGGGCGGAGCCTGCTACAGACTTTCGAACGCTATTTCATTACGGTGGCGATTCTGGTCAAGAACGGTTCCGGCCAGCTCTCTGCCAGCGAGTTGGAGCAATTATGCATCCTGGCCGCTCAGAGAATTTCCCTCCTGCATGAGTTTGAGGCCCCCGAGTTCTATGACAAAACGCTGTTTCGTCAGTTTATTGGAAATCTTCGCAAGTGGGGTGTCTTGCAACATGACGATACAGATAAGCTTGTTTTTGACAAAGTGCTGGAAGAGGTTTCCAAGGATGCAAAACTGGTAATGAGCAGAGAATTACGGCACGGGATTATTCAGGTAGCATCGGTGAACCTTGGCGAGGCGGATTCCCAACTCGGTTAGTGAAATATGGAGCGCTTGACTGCTTGTTCCAAGGGGAGGAGGCCTGTACTAATGAAGAGGATAATGCTTCCCTTCAAACACCGTGCCCCAGATTGGGATGTGACGAATATCGTCAGGATTAATAGCATAAGGGTCTTGCTCTAGAATAGTAAAGTCTGCTTTTTTGCCGACCTTTACCGAGCCTATTTCGTGATCCAGACCCAGGCTCCAGGCTGCTTCGATAGTTATTGCCCGCAGTGCAATGTCCAGAGGCAGCTTTTGGGCCTCCCCCCACACATTGCCATCGCTCCCAATTCGGTTGACAGCTGCCCAGGCCAACGTCAGGGGCTCAGCAGGGGCCATCGGATAGTCGGAGTGGAATGAAATGGGCACACCGGCCTGAGCCAGACCGCCAAGAGGGGAAATATTCTTTGCTCGCGCAGAGCCCATGCCGTGTTCGGCGTATATGGGTGCCAATTCATGCACATAGTAGGCATTATTAGATACAGCAATATTGAGTGCCTTAACGCGCCGGTGCTGATCGGGGCGTGCATAACCGTAGTGTTCCAACACCACTCTTCGTTCGGGGTCTGGGGCTGTTTGGCGTTGCCGCTCAACCTCATCCAAAACAGCATCCAGTCCGGCATCGCCGTTTACGTGAATGTGGATATTCCAGCCCTTATCCCAGAATGTCCGCAAGACCTCTGTTCTATGCTCCTGAGACATCATCCAGGCCCCCTGGTGACCGTCCATGTAGGGTTCACTCAATTGCATTAACTGGCTGAATATAGCTCCGTCAGCGTAGTATTTCATGTGCTTTACGGGGAGGATCTTGCTGTTTCCTCGCTCCAAAATACGACTGGCAGCCTCCTCTGCAGCAATGGCGTTGTTATCGTGCTGGTGAAGCAGAAACATGGCATTGGGTACCAGAGCAAAACGGTAGGGTGTGCTCTCCCCCAACTCCCACCAGAGAGACCAGTATTCCAGCCACTCGTTGACCTGAGGAAAACCTTGCTCTCCCACAGTTGTAATGCCTCCCCGATGGATGACCTGGCTCATCATGGTAAGGCCATCCAGATAATTGGACGGAGAGGCCATAAGTTTCATCATAGGTTTCCCTATAGTGAACAGTCCAGTCTCCCACAGGTGGCCCTCTTCCCAATTGGCGTGTTCACTGCCTGCAAACATATCAGCTGTCAGTTCCAGAGTTTCCAACGCTTTACTGTTGAAGTACATTTCATGAACTGAACGCTGCCAGACCATTATGGGACGAGTGTTGGAAATACTATCCAGTATTTGTCGAGACAGGGGACCGTGGTAGGGAAAATGATAGCCCCACACCATCAACCACGGTGTTTGCACGCTGGCATCAAGTTCCCGAAGGCGGTTGAGAAAGGCTTTCTGCCCCCTTACTGCAATGGAGGTTCCCCGCGGTGTGGGCCACTCCATGGCGGCTACAATATGCATTGGCAGAATAAGGGCGGCTAAGGATGGATGAAGATGAGGTTCTACAAAACCCGGTAAAATGAATTTGTCACTAAACGTTGTGTCCAGGGTGAAGCCGTCATTCGAAAATTGTGTTTTCAGCGTGGCTAGAGTGCCAACGGCAACAATGCGGCCACCCCTGGTGGCCACTGCTTCGCTAAAGGCATGGTCTGGCTCCATAGTTATAATTCGAGCCGCCGGGTAGATGACCACCTGTTGATCATCGCGATGGTTTAGCGGGTCTGAACAGCCAGCCAGAAAAAGTGAGGCGAGCAGCAGCCTCGATAATAGTTTGGCTAGCCCCGCCCTCACCTGGAGAGAGCTACGCAAGAATTCAGTAGCCATTGTGATAATGGCTAGAGTCGCATTGGGGTGAACAGTGAGCCGTCTTCACCCAGTTCGTCAAATTTGACAGACTAAGAGGCATCGACCGTTTCAACGCCCGAGCGGTGAGTATCAGCCGAGCGAGCAGCTCATGTCCTGCCCACAGCACAAAGGAGACTTGATTTTTCCATGATCATTCGGACACTTTGAAATCTGAACTTCTCTTCCATCGTCCAATACCAGAACATCATCCACCAGCGGCGCATCACATTTGCCGCAGGTTGCGTTCACGGACATTCCACACTTCGAACATTCGTACGTTGCCATTTTTCAGCCCTTTCGTTTAAGGATTAATTGATCATTATTAGCAGACAATAGTGCGGCAGAAAGTGATATAAATCAAGCGTGACAGCTGCAGCATGACAGTTGCATGGGAAGAGTGGTACCGAGTTAGTCTGCCCCACGGAGTTTACAGGTAACCGCGCACTCGGCGTTGCCATTGCTCAGAGGTGCCCTAGAGGTCTTGAACCTCTACATCGCAGGGTGACTGATACGCGTTATTTCTTGCGGTGTTTCAGGGCAGTACGTTCGGCTTTGCCTTGGATACCAGAAGTCATGCCGATACGGGGTGATACTTGAGCAGAGTTCTGGCGCCAGAGGCCAGACCATCTCTGAAGATAGGACCGTATTTTATCCAGCCAAACGGGTACTTATTTCCAAATTTCTCCAGAGCCATGGCGTGAACAGCTGTATCTGTCACGATGCTGCAATGCGCGTCCATTGCGGGCAAAGTCTTATACTTTCCGTTAGAGCGCTTCCAGTTGCCCAGGTCTCCTACCCAAATTCGTGCTTCCTGCAGCCCGTTGGCAACAGCCTGCACCCTCCAGCTGCCAGAGTCTGTACAAACATAGATGTCAGAGCCATCCCAAATGTACCAGATTTCTGCCTGGCAGTTGCTCTCCTGCCCGTTTGACAGAATGGGTGTGAGGTAAATCAAGTCCGAGCCTTTGAGGTCAGTAGAGAGCCTATTCGACAGTCCAAGTGCACCGGAACACGGCAATAGTGTTAAGCCGGCGCTGGATAGTGAGGCTTGTAGTAATGTACGGCGTGTTAGCATGGCATTCTCCCAGGTGTTATTTTTATTCAACGAAGTCAGAATACTGTTCGGCTATACACGATGGACAAATTCCGTGGCTGAATTGTACGTCGGAGTGATCGCTGAAGTAACTTTCCAGTGCAGCCCAATAGCCCTTGTCGTCGCGAATTGATTTGCAGGAAGCACATATGGGCAATAATCCACTCAGTGCCTTCACCTGGGCCAACGAGTCCTCCAGGCACGCTGAAATCACGAAGTTATCTCGGCCTGCCTTTTCAATCATGTAGGCATCGTAAGCGCATATAAAGCAGATCAAAGGTAGAAAGGCGGCATAGGTAAGGAGCAGGTTGCCTGAAACCGGGAAGACAATATTGCACACCACAATGAAAAAAACCTGAATCCCTACCATGGCCCAAATACTGCTGGTGAGGCCTATGCCCGCCTGGATGAAAACCCCGGTGAATGCGATAAAGAGCCCAAAGAAGTAGGGGCTCAATTCGTTGGCGGCACCAAGCCCGGTGGCGATAGAACTGAAGCTGCCAACCAGAATGATGAATGCTGCCGAGCTGAACTTGTACAGTGTCTGAAGTGATTGTAGAAAGGTCGATGCAAGCATGACAAGAGAGGCCGCAATCACGAGTGCCCTGCATAAACGTATAAATTCAAAATCATCGGGGAAGTAGATGTCGTCCATAAGGGCAAATAAACTCACTACTACAATATTCACTATCCACGCGAGTCGACACAGAGTACGGGTCAGATTGAGAGCTTGGTCTACATAACGTTGCTCGACCGCTGGGTCACCAAAGCGGAGGCTGAATTTGCTCATCGCGTACTTGTCTTGCACACTCTTCTCCCGACGGATTGGCTCAGCCGGGTGGCGGTGGCCACTGGCATTTGACTCTGCGCCCGAATATGTAATTATGTTATATAGGAAAAATGCTCCGGAGGGAACAGATGATTGTAAAGGCAGCGGCAGTCCAAATGGCCCCGGTGTTTCTCGATACTGCGGCAACCTTGAGCAAGGTCTGTCGTTATGTGGAGCAAGCCGCCGACCACGCTCTCCAATTACTGGTTTTTCCAGAAACTATTCTTCCCGGTTATCCCTATTGGGCTATGACTCATGACCCCATGTCATGGCTGGGCCGATTTAACTCAAGGCTTCACGAGCAGGCTATGGTGGTTCCTGGGCCCGAAACTGATTTGCTGTGTGAAGTAGCGAGGCGGCACTGCTGTACTATTATAATAGGCATTAATGAAAAAGAAGGAGGCACGCTTTATAACTCACAGCTGATCATTAGTGATCGGGGTGAGATACTGGGCTGCAGAAGAAAGCTGGTTCCCACCTGCCAGGAACGGATGGTTTGGGGGCGGGGTGATGGCTCTGATCTTGCGGTTTACAAGACAAATTTTGGAACACTGGGTGCGCTTATTTGTTACGAGCACTCCAACCCACTTTTCCGTTACGCGGTACAGGCTCAGGGTGAACAGATCCATGCCGCAAATTGGCCGGGAGGAATGCCATTTATCAATAGTATTATGGATGCGGCCATAAGGCAGTATGCTTTTGAGTCTGGCACTTTTGTCATTTCGGCGACGGCTATTCTCACCCAGGAGATCATTGATGAACTGGCGGATGGCAGTGGCACTGAAAAATTGCAGCCAGGCGGTGGCTATTCAGCAATTGTGAGTCCTGGTGGAGATTATCTGGCGGGGCCAGAGACAGAAAAAGAGGGGTTTGTCTCCGCCGATCTGGATTTGAAACAAATTGTAGCCGCCAAGATCATGGTTGACGGCCAGGGTCATTACGCCCGGCCAGATGTGGCGCAACTGCTGCTGAATGTCGAGAAACAGGCGCCTCTTGTCATCAAAGCAGAAACCTAGGGCAATACACCAGCCCCTTCACTCACTAACGACGGTGCTATCCCAGCAATTTGGCAAACAGTGCTTCGTTGTAACCAACGATAAGGGTTTTGCCTCGTACAATGGTGGGTGCTCTTAGATTGCCAGTAGGCCCAAGCATGGCTGCCACTGCCTCATCAGACAAGGCATCGGAGACGTCAAATACAGACAGTTTCTTACCTTTGGCGACATGCAGCTTGCTTGCATCTTTGAGCAAGGAACGCGCATCTGGGGCCGACAACTTTTTGCTGGCCGGTACCTGTGTTTTGATTGCAATGCTGTTGTCCCCCAAGAACTTGGCGGCTCTGGTGCAGCTGGTTCAGCCGGGGCGGTGGTAGTACCAATCAATTTTTTTAGCCATGTAATTCTCCTGGTGCACCAACGTATCTTAAGCCCTATTTGCCAAAAAACCAAGCTGTGGCACCGTTGACAAACACGGCCATTGATCCGCAACTCCTATCATGTGCCACAAAATGTCTCATTGACGACTTGCTCCGGTTTGGGCGGTGCCGCATAGCGCTCCCGTTGAGGATTGTAGGTGAAAGGCGAGGCGAGCGTTTCAACCAACTGGTGAAAGGGGGCATAGTCCCGGTCTGTAATCGTTGCTTTGATTGCCTCCTCGACCAGGTGGTTGCGGGGAATATAGACAGGGTTGACCGAGTACATTAGCGCCTGGCATTCGCCCGTTGCCATTGGTTCCAGCGCAAGCCGCGCACGCCAGCGAGCCAACCAGGGATCGAAGCA
>JABHWT010000070.1 GCA_018657645.1 Halieaceae bacterium
GGATGGGCACTAATTAGCCGATGGGTGCCACCATTTGCATCAACACTGCACAAAACCAGGCGGCGTATGTACCCAGCGCATAACCCAGAACTGCCAACAACACACCCACCGGAGCCAGGGAGGGATGAAATGCCGCTGCCACTACTGGTGCCGAAGCGGCCCCACCGACATTTGCCTGGCTACCTACTGCAATAAAAAACGTGGGTGCTTTGATCAACTTTGCCACTAACAGTAACAACGCGGCGTGAATAGCAATCCAGATGAACCCCACAATGAATATTCCCGGATGCTTGACTACGGCGGTTATATCCATTTTCATTCCAATGGAGGCCACCAAAAAGTAGATAAATACCGAGCCAACTTTTGACGCGCCAACCGCCTCCAACTGTTTCGCCCGAGTAAATGACAATCCCAGGCCAGCCGTTGTGGCAAGAACAATTAGCCAAAAAAACTGGCTGCCCAGGCTTAACCTGACCAGCGAAGGCATTTCAGTTGTAATCCAGGGGGCGATATAATCTGCGCCCAAATGGGCTAGCCCCGTCACCCCCAGTCCCACAGCCAGAATAGCCATAAAATCAGGCAGCTGGGGCATGCGAGCATGCTCGCGGTGAAACCGTTCGATGGCCTCGCGCAATTGATAAATGGCAGAATCATCCGCACCCCGACGTTCATCCAACTCCCCCGCCCGGCTCGCCATCATCAGCAATATAGCCATCCACAAGTTCGCCACGATAATGTCGACGGCAATCATGGCGGGAAATATTTCGTCGGACACATTCCACATTTCATACATCGCTGTCTGATTGGCGCCCCCCCGATCCAGCTACCTGCTACCGTGCTCAGGCCGCGCCAGATTTCATTGGGCGGTGCTCCACCCACCGTGTCTGGACTCACCATAGCAACCAGTAAAATTGCAATAGGGCCACCAATCACAATTCCTAACGTACCGGTGAGAAACATGATGATGGCCTTGGGTCCAAGCGCTATTATTTTTCCCAAGTCTATTGAGAGGGTCAACAATACCAGCGATGCCGGTAGCAAGAATCGGGATGTCACGTAGTAGATCCCGGAGTCATCGCCGCTGATAATTCCGGTGGAATTGAGCAAAGATGGCAGTAAATAGCACATCAAGAGGGCGGGGATATAACGATAAAACCCCCGCCAAAAGCGACTGTCACTGTTGGAGGTATAAAACACAAGACCCAGACACAGAGCCAGCAAGCCCAATACCGTGGCATCACTTTGAATAAGGGCCTGCGAGGCAGAATCTGTCAGATCAGTTGACATGGATTGTCCAATGTTGAGTATGGATTCAGCATAGCGTTCCGCTAACCGGAGAACCAGCGGTCACTGTGCCAGGGTCAACCCGCAGTTCTGTTTGATGCTCTCGATCACTACATGGGATGAATCTGGGCCAAGCTGATCACTGAGTTTGATTATCTGGAGCCTCCGCAGCACCCATAACACCCCACAAAATCATCAATTGGGCCGCGTAATATGTCACCATAATAAGATACTGGGCTCCTTCAAAGGGTGTATTAAACCGATCGATGGCGATCATGCTATCGGACAGGATGAAACTCAGGGCACCATAAAAAATGAGATGCGAGGCCGCTCCGTACAGGGCGGCTGTGACGCCCATCATAGCGAGTGCCACCATATATAACGTCACGGGCACCAGCATTTCCCCAGTATTGGGGAGAATTAGACTACATACCAAACCACAGACAACAAACACAAGCAGAACCCGGCTCCGGGCGCGAACATCGTACTGGCGCTGCTCCAGAAAGTGCCCCACATAACACAGCTGCGCCACCAGGAAAGAACCAAGTCCCGGCGCGAATAAATTCCTCGCCAGCAATGCATCCCCACAACCGGAAAACAATAGGGCCAAGCTCATCAATACCCTGGTCCGGCCCCGCAAACCCGTTACTGCCAACGATAACAGCAGCAGGATAGGAGCTACCTTAAGCAGAACGTCCCCCGTATAGGGGGCGTAATACAAACTGGCAACATACAGCGCCGCGCTGCCAATATAGGCTGGCAGCAGCCAGCGGGGTAACATCGATGCAGCTGCGAAGCTCACAGCCCGCCCTTGTGGAGGGTGGTTTTCACGGCATTACTGCACCGAATCTACCCGCTCGACAACCGTGCCATTGGCAGTGCCACCCCCTTCACAGATAGCAAGCAAACCATAGCGTTTACCACTGCGATGCAGCTCGTGGACCAGCGTTGTCATCAGCTTTGCGCCGGTGCCACCCAGGGGATGTCCCAGCGCCTGTGCACCACCGTTGACGTTGAGCTTGCCAAGATCCGCACCCAGTGCCTTGGCCCAGCCCAGTGGCACCGAACCGAAGGCTTCGTTCACCTCGAATAAATCGATATCGTCGAGGCTCAGATTTGCCTTCTCCAGCACCTTCTCAGTGGCCTTAATGGGCCCCTCCAACATAATCACCGGGTCGGAGCCAATGACCGACATGGCCACTATTCTGGCAACGGGCTTGAGACCCAGTCGTTTACAGGCGTCTCCACTGGCGATCAGAACCGCTGCTGCGCCGTCACATATCTGGGATGCATTGGCAGCTGACAGAAGACCGTCTTCCTGAAGTGGCTGTAATCCGGCGATGGCGCCCAAAGTAGCATCCATTCTTATCCCCTCATCCTGGGTATGCATTTCTCTGGTTCCATCTTCCAATTCAATTTCAATCGGTACGATTTCCTCAGCAAAACGCTGCTCCTCAACTGCCCGCCTGGCTTTCACATGGCTATCAAATGCGAATGCGTTCAGTTCGTCGATGGTCAATTCATATTTCTTGGCCATCATTTCTGCGCCCACGAATTGATTGAACTGAACGCCGGGGTAACGCTCTGAAATCCGCGCTCCGTAGGGTAGACCGTGATCGGCCTTGTAGCCATCGACAATGCTGGCACCAATTGGCACCTGGCTCATACTCTCTACTCCGCCTGCAATAACCACATCCTGGGTGCCGGACATGACCGCTTGCGCGGCAAAATGCATGGCCTGCTGACCCGAGCCACACTGGCGGTCTACGGCGGTTCCCGGTACCGCCTCACCCAATACCGAGGAAAGACACACATTGCGGGCAACATTGCCAGACTGGGCCCCCACCTGTGAGACACAGCCAAATATCAGGTCGTCTATTTCTTCAACCGCCACGCCAACTTTCTCCACCAGGGCGTCGACCACCATGGCCCCTAAGTCGATAGGGTGGATTTGCGACAAGCGGCCATTCTTTTTACCACCAGCGCTACGCGCTGTTTCTATAATATAAGCATCGGACATTCGCTTTAACTCTCCTTTCGTATTTTGAGGGTCATGCCCTCGACAGATTCAACTAAAAATTGCTCCCCTTCTGCAATATCCTGGTCGCAATTCACTTCCCAGAAAGTGTCGCCGAACTGGAGCCTGGCAAACCCACCGACCACGGGCGCGGAGGCTGTGAAATGGCGTCCGACGTATGCGAGGCCGCGCTGGTTCAGGGTACTGGCTGGGTCGGTTCCTGTCGCACTTCGAAAGTACTTCCAATACAGCATTGTAAATACAACTGCCAGGGTCGAGAATGTCAGTAACTGCATTTGCCAGCTACTCACCAGACCAATCACCACCAGCAACCCCAGCACCAGGGCTGCCGTTCCGATACCAATGAGGAACCCCCCCACACCCAACATTTCGAGTATGAACATGGCGACCCCGAACACCCACCAGTGCCAGTAGTTCAACTGCTGCAGATACTCGATCACGAAGAACCCTCCTCGCCTACCTTCTCGAGAATATCCTTGATGCCCGCGACAGAGCCAATCAGGCTTGACGCCTCAAGCGGCATCATGATGACCTTACTGTTCTCCGAGGCTGCAATTTCCTGCAGTGCTTTGGTATACCCCTGAGCGATAAAGTAGTTAATAGCATCCTTGCCGCCATGGGTAATCGCCTCGGAGACGGTGCGCGTGGCATTGGCCTCGGCTTCCGCCAACCGCTCGCGGGCAGCGGCGTCATTTTTGGCCGCTTCCAGTTCCCCCTGCGAGCGCAAAATATCGGATTCTCGCTGGCCCTCCGCCACCCGTATGGCCGCCTCCCGCTGGCCCTCGGCCTCGGTCACCGTCGCCCGTTTCTCCCGCTCGGCCTTCATCTGCAGGGCCATGGCATCGACCAGGTCCCGCGGCGGCGTTATGTCCTTAATTTCAATCCGGGTCACCTTCACTCCCCAGGGGTTGGTGGCCTCGTCCACTTTTATTAAAATCTGTGAGTTGATCTTGTCACGCTTGGATAGCATTTCATCCAGATCCATGGAACCCAGAACAGCGCGAATATTAGTCATCACCAGATTGTAGAGCGCTCGCTCCAGATCGTTGACTTCATAGGCTGCCTGCTCCGCCGATTGAATCTGGTAAAAGCACACTGCATCCGTGGTTACCATCGCATTATCCGCAGAAATCACCTCCTGCGGCTCCACGTCGAGCACCTGTTCCATAGTGATGAGCTTGTGCCCAATCCTGTCCATAAAGGGCACTAACAGGTGCAGACCCGCATTGATAGTACGGGTATAGCGTCCAAATCGCTCTATTGTCCAGGCGTGACCCTGGGGGACCATTTTGATGCCGGTAAAAATTAATACCAGCGCAAAACTCACGATAATAAGAACTGTCTCTAACATAAACCGATTCTCCCTTAGACGAATTTATAGACCTTCTACATACGCCCTTGCCGCTTTGTAGTCGGCCTTACCATTGGGTGCACGAAACATGTTCGACACGCCGTAAACCATTTTGGGCGCCTTGTAGTCGGCCAACAGCGTATGCACATGTTGACGCAACAATTCACTGTCAAGACTACTACCCACACTCGGAACCACCACCGCCGTCACCGCCTGGCCCCATTTTTCATCGTCCACTCCAAACACCAGCGCGTCCTCCACATCCGGATGGGCCTTGAGTGCCTCCTCAACCTCCTCCGGATATATTTTCTCACCACCCGAGTTAATACAAGCACTGCCGCGGCCTAACAGAGTGAGCGTACCATCGGGTTCAACCGTACACCAGTCCCCCGGAATGGAGTAGCGTACACCGTTTATAGTGGGAAAGGTCTTTGCGGTTTTTTCCTCGTCCTTGTAGTACCCCACTGGAATAGGGCCAGGCCGTGCAATAAACCCTCGCTCATCGCTACCCGGTGTAACTTCTCTAAAATCCTCAGTAAACACCTTACAGCGGTCCCCTATAGTAAAGCGAGCACTGCGACTGGAGTGACCGGCACCGGAAAGCGCAGTGCCAAAGCCGATGGCCTCTGACGACCCGAACAAATCGGCCAATAACATACCTCCATGTTGCTTCAGCAGGCCTTCCTTGACTGCGGGACTCCACATTACCCCAGATGAGACCATGAGTTGCAGTGAGCTGAGGTTCCAGCGACCCGGGTTTTGCTCCAGAGCCTTGAGCATAGGTCGGGCAAAAACGTCGCCGACGATAACCATTGCATTCACCTTGCGCCGCGTTACCGTGTCCCACAATTCTTCCACATTCAGCGTTGGGTTAGTCAGGGTTACGATGCTACCACCTCCACTGAGTGCAGATATGGCCGTCAGCAAGCCCGTTCCGTGCATCAGAGGGCAGGCTGTGAGTTGGTTAAATTCGCCATCGAAAATAGCCAGATTTTCTATATGTTGTTCAGGCGTTGCTGGTGAATCACCCCTGTTGCAGGGTGCATTCTTGCCAGACTGCATGGCGTGCCACACATCCTCGGATCGCCACATAACAGCCTTGGGCATACCGGTTGTACCACCGGTATAAATAAACAACATGTCATCGCCCGAACGCTCTACACCCAAGGGCTTGCCATCACCGCTGGTGACCAACTGCTCGTAGTTTTTGCCTACTTCTATCCACTGCATGTCGGGAAAACGAGGCCCCAGCACCGACACATGCTCTAGAAACTCACCACTATAAACAGTGACTACAGCATCGGAATTATCCAGTATGTAATGCAACTCATCATCGCGGTAGCGGTAGTTAACATTGATAGGCACCAGGCGCGCCTTAAAGCAGGCGACAAGCGTTTCCATGTATTCGGGGCAATTGCGCATATAGATTGCCACTTTGTCGCCGGTCACTGCGCCCCCGCTGAGCATTGCTCTTGCCAGATTATTGCTTCGAACCGTCAGCTCACTCCAGGTGACGACGCGTTCGCCATGTATCAGTGCGGGAGTGGCGGGAGGGAGCACCTCACCACAACCATCGAGCAAATCTCCGTAATTCCATTTCACCTGTACACGTCTCCTGTGTTCCTAGCTACTAAGTTCACTTAATCCGTTGCGGGTAGTTCAGCCAGAGGTATTGCGGAGAAGGCGTCGTGCGGCTTCAGCCACTGGCGCATCCACCATCCGCCCCTGGTGTTTAATCGCCCCTATTCCCGTGGCCTGCGCCGCCTCAAATGCTGCAATGAGATCACGGGCCTCATTTATCGCCTCGGACGATGGACTAAACTCGGCATTCAAAATAGCAACCTGCGTTGGATGAATACACATGGCGGCTCGAAATCCCATGTCCCTGGCCCGGGTCACTGCACGATGAAATACCTCTATATCAGTATAATCAGCGATCGAAGCCGGGAACCCCAGTGGCGCCACACCCGCCCGCCTGGCGGCGAATACAATTTGCTGCGAAGGCCAGTAGAGTGTCTCGGGTGTCGGTGCCATGTCGGCTGAATTACTAAAGTCCTCTGTGCCCAATGCGATGGCCACCAGTCTGTCCGTTGCACTGGCAATGGCATCCACCACGCCAAAAGCCGCGAGTGTTTCAATCTGCGCAATTATCGCTGTGCCACCCACTGGCAAGCCTCGCAGTTGCTCCAGTTTTTCCAGTTTGATATCCAACGCCTGCAGTTCGGCCGCACTTTCCACTTTGGGCACCACTAATCCGGCCACGCGCTCAACCACTGCCGCATCCAGGTCGTCGTCACAGCCACTGCCGTTGATACGAATCCAGATACTGGCACCGCTTTGGGCCGACTGTTCAATACTGTCCTGCAAGCGAGCAAGAGCCACTGCCTTTTCAGCCGCCGGGACCGCATCTTCGAGATCCAGAATAATGGCATCGGCTCCCCGAAGATGCACCTTGGCAACCAGCATTTCCCTATGAGCGGGACAGAACAGTAGCGAGCGAATGGCAATATCGAACTGTGGCATCTGTTGGTCCTGTATGGAGTGCATATTCGGCAATTCGCCCAGAGGCCGGATGCGAGCAACTATGGGGCACTACTAACTTTCAGGCGGAGGTGGCGCCCTCTACTTATCCAGCCTCTCCCTGTGCGTAGGCCTCGGGGTCCAGGCGGTGCATTTCTGCTTCGATCCAATGCTCGATCTCATTCATTAATTCACCCGGTGCGCGACCGGTGGCACAAACTGGCTGACCAATTGATACATCTATCGTACCGGGTTGAAGCGAAAAGGAGCGGCGCGGCCAACAGCGCCCCGATGTCACTGCAATTGGAATGATATAGGCGTCGGTGGTAATGGCAAGTCGTGCAGCACCCGCCTGATAGGCGCCCTTTTGACCCCGTTCAATTCGGGTGCCCTCGGGAAACATGATGATCCACTTGCCATCATCCATTAGTAACTTGCCCTGCTGTGCGACCTTGGCCCAGGCCCTGGTGCGATGTCGACGGTCGATATGCACCATATCCAGACGCCCCATACACCACCCGAAAATTGGAATGTATAAGAGCTCCCTCTTGAATACATAGGCTAATGGATGCGTTGTCATACTGGGAAAGAACAGGGTTTCCCAGGTCGACTGATGCTTGGGACAGAGAATCACTCTGCGCATATCATCGGCAGCAGGCCAGTTTTCTGCCCCATGCATACGGTAGTTTACGCCACCAACAAGGCGGGCTACGACGACTACGCCGCGCAGATAAGGCGCGGCAAACCACCACCACAGTCGATCACCGCGAACAAAAATGGACGAAAACAGCAATAAAATACCCCAGGGAATAACACTAACCGCCATCCAAAGTAGTACCAGTAATGAACGGACAAAATTCATTCGCCGGACACCGCCGCCGACCTGCCTTCAACGGAGACCAGAAATTCCTCAATGTTAGCGTAGGCCTCTTCGGCTTCGGGTAGTTCGGGAGTAAATATTTGCCACACATGCACCATATAGGGCCATGCTTGCATGACCACGGGTGAACCTGCCGCCTGCGCCTTGGTAACATAGCGCCGGGTATCGTCAAATAACATTTCGGCCTCGCTAACCTGAATCAGTACCGGTGGCAGTCCCGACAGGTCTCCGCGTAACGGGGACACCACGGGATCTGCGCTGCGAAAACGGGTGCTAAACCAGCTTCCCCACCACAGAAAAATTCTTGGAATAGCGGTTAACTTGCCAAACACAGGCCCGAGCATAGGGTCACTGCCGACATTGCTGCTCAGGCTGGGGGAAGTGAGAGACGCATCGGTGGCTGGTGACAAGGCGATAGCGGCATCGGCAGCCCGTAGGCCCGCATCGCGCGCCCACGCTAGCAGCGAGAGTGTCAGATTGCCCCCTGCGGAGTCACCCGCCACCGCCATAAAATCCAATACTTCTGCACCCTCGGGGCCATTAGTCAGGAGCCACTGGTAGGCGGCCCGACAATCATCGATACCATCCTGGCGACTGTGTTCTGGCAGTAGCCGATAGTCCAGCGAAAAGACGGCGGCATCAGCCAGCACGGAAAGCTTGTCAGTGATAGCGCGGTGACTCACAGGACTGCCTGCCATCCACGCACCACCGTGTATATAGAGCAGGCGCCGCCGAGAGTCAGCACCTGGCGCCAGCACCCACTCTCCGCGTAATCTACCCTGCGTAACGGGCCGAAACTCACTGCCAAACGACTTGTCATCGCTCATCGTCTCCATGTAGTCGCGGATCAACTGAAGCCGCGCCCTGCCCCTCTGTCCCCGCCCCGCAGCCGCAAATTCCCCTAGAGATGCCACCACCGCATGATGTTCCTCGCTGGGCTCACCCACAGGCTGCGGTATCAGGTTGCTGTCCAGATAGGCGAGATTCTCGCCGCGAAGATAGCGATAGCTGAAGCCAATGAACACCAGAATAAACAGAATCAGCAGATCCATGAAGGGTCTCCATACAAATAGTGCCCCGCATTAAACCAGATTAGATGAGCACTTGTAAAAACTGCCTGAATCAATTTGCCAGGAACGTTCACTTTTTAACCTGAGGAACCTAGCGTTGCATTGTTCAGAGGTGCTCTAGAACCGGAGGGCGGTGTTCAAGATTCCAGCGCGAGGCCTGCTGGTAGGCATAGGCTATTTGTAACAGGGCGAAATCGCTGTGCCTGGGGCCTATAATTTGGAGACCCATCGGTAGTTTGTCCCGGCCAAACCCCGCCGGAACATTTATCACGGGGCAACCCGACAGTGTTCCGCCGATCACAACTTCCATCCAGCGGTGATAGGTGTCCATGGTCCTTCCTGCAATTTGCTCCGGCCAATGGATTTGTGCGTCGAATGGGAACACCTGCGCGCTGGGAAGCACCAGATAATCAAATGTTTCAAAAGTATCAACCAGCGCCTGGTACCACTCAGCCCTCGCAATCGAAGCCCGGTAAAGGTCCTCGCCGTTGATATTAAGCCCCCCCTCCACTTCCCATAGGGCCTCCGGTTTCAAAAGCGACCGAAGCTGCGATTGCTGGTACAAATCCTCCAGTTTTCCCCGAACCAGCCAGTGGCGGTGAGTTAACCAGGTCGACCACAGTTTTGGCATGGGAAAATCTACGGTAGCGTTGTCTACCTCGCAGCCAATATCCCGAAACGTCTGCAGGGCCCCCACGCACAAATCCATCACTCCCTCTTGGGTGGGCAAGTAACCATCATAATCCCCTAACCAGCCCACCTTTGCGCCCTTGAAATTGCGTTTTAATGGACGGGCGAATTGTGCTGAATTCTGCTGTAAAGAATTGGGAGCCCGCTTGTCATAGCCGGCAATAGTAGATAACAGCATTGCCGCATCCTGGACTGTTCTACCCATGGGACCATCGCAGGCAAGTTGTTCCATAAAATTGTCGGTTGACGGCACCAGGCCGGGCGTGGGACGAAAACCAATCACGTTGTTATAGGCGGCAGGATTGCGTAGCGACCCCATTAAATCACTGCCATCGGCAACCGGAACCAATCGCAATGCCAATGCCGCCGCGGCGCCTCCACTGCTACCTCCGGCGGTGCTATATCCATCATAGGCATTGAGTGTCACGCCGAAAAGCGGGTTGTAACTTTGCGACCCCAGGCCGAACTCGGGTACATTTGTTTTACCGATGATTATGGCGCCGGCCTTCTTAATCCTCGCAACATGAATAGAATCACTTGTTGCCAGGTTTTTTTTTAATACCGGCGACCCCATCGTGGTCAGCAAGCCAGATGAATCAGCTAGATCCTTTACCGCATGGGGAAAACCGTGCATCCAGCCTCGGTAATCGCCCCGGGCCAGTTCACCATCGTATTTTCTTGCCTCATCCAGAAGCTGAAATGTCTTGCGTAGAGAGATAATCGCGTTAAATTGGGGGTTTATATTCTCGATTTGCTCCAGATAAGCTCGCATTACCTCTTCACAGGAAACGCGCTTTATTCTGATGGCCCTGGATAATTCCAATGCCGGGAGTTCAACAATGTCATCCATCGAAGTCATATCGGCGAACGTATGTCCTGTCAGCTTGTACCGATCCTACCGCAGAATAACAATACATCAAAATTGTTGCGCAATACAGAACAGGCGCCACATCCAGACCCTGTAAATATGTCCAAACGTGGCTATGTTTAACCGCAGACTGGGATCAATGTTAAGTCCGCCGGACGACTGGTCGGGGTCAGGCCCTGTATTTACGCGCCGGTGGCGTTATACTATACGGTTGAGAAGCAACTGGACTATTTGAATAGCCCACGCAGTCGCCGTGAAAAAGCCAGTATCAAAAACAGATGTCCGAGCCCGCCTGCAACGGGAGACCGAGCGCTTTCTCAACCAGGGTGGACGTGTCCAGGCAATTCCCCAGGGCATTAGCGGCAGGGAGCCGGGCAATTCCAACCCCTTTGTGGCCCACACCCTGTTTTGTGAACCGGAGGTCAAGCGTACACCGGTGCCCGAGGTGGTTGCCGCAATAGAAGCCCGTCGCAAATCCCTGCTCAAGACCTCTACCCCTGGCAAACGTCCACCCACGCCGCGCCCTCACCGCAAAACCATCTACGATGATTTTGGAGAGCCCGTTCGCCGGGTATGGGTGGACAAGTAGCTAGTCCTGAGCCCTGGCACAGCGACGAAATCACCCATCCGACATAGGATTAAAAGTTAAACTGCCTGGTATCTACTGTTGCAGTGCCTTGCAATGTACTAAGGGCCTCGTTACGGTGGCAATCTGAATAACAGTCCACTTTTACGGAGCCCTCACTATGAGTACTGATATCCGCCTCTTTACTGTCAGTATTGCGCAGGCACAGCTCGATGACCTGAGCCAACGCCTCACCTCCACGCGCTGGCCCAGTCGCGAGACGGTCAGCGACTGGGGCCAGGGTATTCCTCTGGATTACTGTCGGGAGCTGGCCCGCTACTGGGCCACCGACTACAACTGGCGCCGCTTTGAGGAAAAACTCAACAGCTGGCCACAGTTCATCACCGAAATTGACGATATCGACATTCACTTTATTCACCGAACCAGCCCCCATGAAAATGCCCTGCCCCTGATCATCTCGCACGGCTGGCCCGGCTCGGTAATGGAGTTCCACAAAGTCATAGATGCGCTGACCGACCCC
>JABHWT010000069.1 GCA_018657645.1 Halieaceae bacterium
CCAGGGTCATGTTAATTGAGGCAATACGAAAACCCTCCTGGGCGGCACCAATACCGGCGAAGATAATGACGACGACGTAAAACTCCCGGCTGATCAACAGGCCTACCGTGGCACCAATCCACAGCGCGACCGACAATAGAAAGCTGAACCGAAAGCCGTTGCGATCGGACAGATAACCCCAGGCCAGGTTTGAAACAGTTGCCGCCAGAGTAAATGCGATGGTGAGCGTTGCCAGGGTTGTACCGGTCAGGCCGATGGTTTGTCCGGCGTAGAGAATGTAGAAGGGTAGAGCCATGCGCCCCATGGTGGTTAATGCGCGGGCCAGGAAATAGCGGGTGAAGGCGGGGTCTTCGCGCAGCAGTTGGGGAATCTGGCTGAGTCTTCTAAGCAGCGAGACATCGGGCGCGACGGTAGGGGGTCTAGGCTCGCGAACTCTAAGCAACATCAGCAGACCTGTGCTGGTCATGATGAATGCAATGGTAAATACCCAGGCATAGCCGTCGGCAGAGGGCGTGTCTCCCACCAGATATACGCCGCCCCACCAGGCGACACAGGCAGTGGTGATACCGGCCAGGAAGTTACGCAGGCCCACCAGTTTTCCGCGGTTTCGCACCGGAATGACTTTGGCCAGGAGAACATTGAAGATGACCATCTGGGCCCCTGCGAATAACCCGAAAAACCCCAAACAGACCATGACCGCATACAGCGCATAGGTGGGGGGCAGGAAGAAGCCCGACAGGGCGACGCCCAACACCATTAAGCGCATTGAAATGCCGGCGATGAATCCAGCGGGTAGTACCTGCTGCCTGTGCTCAATCAAATTGGCGCCCACCAGTGGTGTTATGGCCGCTCCCAGCGCTTGCAGGGACAGTGCCATTCCGACTGCCAGGTCGGAGCCACCGGATAACAGCAGGATAAAAGCAGGCAGGAACGTCGGCGCATTGAGCAGCCGGAAACCGGTTTGGCCCAGCATGCCATGAATCAGGTGGGCGCTAAAATTTCGCGGCAGGTCGCGCTTGACCTGTTCCCGGTATAAGTGTTCCGCATCTGCTTGAGATAGAGGTTCAGACGTCACTGTTTGTCATCAGTTCGCAGCTGGAGCGCGGTTGACCAAAACGGCCAGTTGGCGCATGGACTCCCGACACCACTCGCTCTCTATTTTCGGTATGCGTGGTCGTGTTGCAACCAGATAGTTCATTCCAAGTTGCCGCTGGTACCGCATAATCTGTTGAGCGACCTCGGTGGTGTTGCCGATCAGACAGGATTGATCCACGGGTTCGGCGTTACTCCCCGACCTGCTGGCCAGTTCCATCAGGCTGTTCCGAATGCGCTCACAGCGCGATGGGTCGTCACTGATAAACACCGTACGCATTACTGCCACCTCGGGCGGTCTGGGATTTTCAAATTGTGCCAGTGCGGCATAATAGGTACTAAAATTATCCTCCAGTTTCTGTAGCGTCTCCATTGGTGAGGCCAGATAAGGTACCCCCAGTTTCGCAGCCTGCGCCAGCGCCTTGGGTCCGAAAGCTGCCATCCACAGAGGGGGGTGCGGGCGCTGCTTGGGTAACGGTGCGAGAACGGCACCGTGCTCGGCCGATCCCACTGTCTGGCCCGCCCAGGCATCCTGCATGGTGGCCAACACCTGTTCGAAACGAGCGCGTTTTTCCTTGGAACTGAGCTGGAATGCGTCGAGCATGCCAGCCTGAAAACCACGACCCAGTCCCAGAATCAGCCGGCCATTGCTGAGTTGGTCCAGTACCGCCACCTGCTCTGCTGCATGCAGGGGGTGACGTATGGGTAGCAGGTAAGAGGTTGTTGCCAGTTTAATCGTCGTTGTGCGGGCCGCAATGGCCGCCAGCAGCAACATGGGGTCGGGAAGCGACGGCTTGCCGGCAAAGTGACTCTCGGGCAGCCAGAATGATTGATAGCCCCAGTCCTCGGCCAGTTCAGCCTGCTGGCATAGGGTGTCCGCCGTCATAGTGCTGCTAATATGCCAGGGCGTCATTCCCAGGCGCAGTGGCAGGGTCAGTTCTACGGAGGGGGCGGCCATGGTTAACCGGCGATGTCGCTGTGGCTCATCTTACTACCGCAACTCAGAATTGGACCAGGCGGAATTCATATTGTTATCCAGCCACAACGCCTGCAATGCGCGGAATATAGTCTCCAGCTGGGGCGGTGGGTCGAGCCTGCCATCACTAAATACCCCGTGGAAGTGAAATGCAGTGTGGGTGAGAGAAATATCCTGGCGAACAACGCGCGAAGGCAGGGTCACGGATTCGCCGTCGAAACCAAGAGTTACCAGGACATTGGCTCCCTGCTGGCCGTTGAATTGCTCGGATTCGATAAATACACCGGTGATGCTTAAGTTGAGGGGCTCTACCTGCACGCGCTTGCCGGCTATCTCTACCCACATCTCGAGTCGCCGGTAATCCTGTTCCTTAAGCTGGTGCAGATTGATTCGAAAGCCGGTACGCCGATTGGCCTGGAAATCGACGTAGGAATTGAGGAAGTCAATAAGAGCGGGTAACTCTTTATGGTGTACGATGGCGCAATTGGTTGCGCTGCCTTCAACCTCAAACGCGAGCTTGTCGACCCCGGCTCGAATGACGAGGTTACCCGCGCGTATCTTGGACATCACCTGTACCCCTTTTCGATACGCCGATCGAATTGTCAAAAACCAGCGCTACTTTCGGGCGTCCGGTCTTGGCCGGTACGCATTATACTTCTGGAACTCTACTAACTACTACCGTATGAGTCAATTATAAGTACATGATAAATAAGATTATTATCTTTTCATGTGAGTGTATACTCGACTCGGTAATGACCATGAGTTGACCAGAGAACCCCCCCCTATGAGAAACTGCGCATCACTGCTCTGTTTTGTAATGGCCTTTGTTGCGCCCGGAATCACGGCCTCTGAACTGCTTAAGACCCGGTCCTCCTGGGATGGTGGCAGTTTTTCCTACCCCCCGGGCAAGGCCGAGGTGACAGCGGTAGTTCTTGCCCTGGATGAAAATCAAATTACGCCCTTTCACTGTCATCCGGTGCCCACAATGGGCTTTGTATTAGAGGGAAGCATAGAGGTAGAAACTGCCCAGGGCGACAAGACGCTGCTGGAGCAGGGGGCACCAGTAGTAGAGGTAATGCGAACCCTTCATCGCGGTAAGGCAGTGAACGGAGCGGTGAAAATCGTGGTTTTCTATGCCGGCTCCACTGCTATGCCCAATACCGTCCTGGCTGGCGATGAAGCCAGCGGCCGGTACTGCACCGGTAAAGTTACAGAGTAGACTGCTCCGGGTTATGGAGATTTAGAGGAACCACCAGGTCCTGCTCAAACAGGAAATCATCGGTAATGGTCATCTCCCGGGCGGCCACTCGCTGCCCATCGCGTTTGACTTCTATCAGGTAATTCCCCGGGGGAAGATTGTCCGCTCTGTAGTAGCCGTAGTTGTCGCTATACACTCTGCCAACCGTTTTGCCATCGCTGTCGAGGATGATCAGCATTTCGTTGGCCATGCGCTCGCCGTAGGACGTGAGCACCTTGCCGGCGACGGCGTAGCGCGCCTCCAGCACCATTGGGACGTCGGTAGTGGCGGCGCTTTCCAGCCGCACCCAGAAGGCTTGCCCCGGCTTGGGGACCAATTCGATCGGCAGGTATTGGGCGTCCAACGTGACCTGGTGCAGGCCGGGCTTCAAGCCATCCAGGTAGTAGTAGCCGTTCCGAACGGTGGCGGTATGACTGTCCCCATCCACGATGACAGCGAGTTTATCGATTTTCAGGGTGGATGGTATCTTGGCGTCCCCGAGCAGCAGCGGACCGGATATTGCGGCGGAAGTAGGGGAGCCCGAAAGTGAATCGGTGGGGATCAGGCGGCTGCGGCTGAAGGCGAAATCCAGGGTCAAGTCCCACTGCAGGACCAGACCCATATCCTCGTTGTCCAGTTGGCTGGTGCCGTAGGCATTTTGGGACAGCTTGAGCCGGGAATAAATCCCCGGCAACAGTTGTGAGTCCCAGTCGATGCTGTAGCCCATTTTGCCGCCGTTGGCTACAAGCCCCACCTGGGCGCGGGCAAACAGCGAGTTCTCCGAGTACCAGATCATGCCCAGTTCGTAGCGCGGATCGAGATTGTCGCCGCTGCGGGCATTACCGTAGTACTCGATGCTTGCGCCGGTGCTATGTCGGTAGTCGAGGAAATGCCGATCCTCCTCGTAGGTGTAGCGCAGGGTGGCCTCCCGAGTGGGGGTATAGCGCCCGTCGATGCGGTAATGGCCATTCTGGTTGGGCCAGGCGCTGGCGGATAAGTGCTGCTTGTCGCTCCACCTGACAGTGGGCAGCACGAACTGCTGTTGCTCGTGGTGGGTGGAGGCATCCCGCCCATACAGCCCCAGGTTGAGGCTGTCGCTGGCCTGATAGCGGTAGTTTAGTGAGCGAAGCCATTGGCTGCCGGACCCATCGCGTTCATTCGCGCGGTATTGGCGGGCGTTGAGGTCAAGAGACCATATCTCGTTGCCGCCCTCCAGGTCGAGCTCCACCGCCTCGGTGTCCTCGCCCTGGGCGTAGGCCAGGCTGCCGAACCAGTGTTTAGCAAAGGCGATGGATCCTGCAATCTCGGTGCCGCTACTGGCACCGGCGCTCTGGTGGCCGAACTCCACGGTGAAGTTTTCGCCCAGGCCATAGCGGCCCTGCACCGCCATGGCCGTGCCGCGGGTGTCGTAGCGGTCATCGAGAACATTGCCCCGCTCACCCAGAGTTGCGTATAGACTGTACTGGTTCTTACCCACCAGTGCTTCGCCACCGCGGCGCGAGTAATCCACGGTTTCAAGCAGTGTGCCACTGGATCGGTCGAGAATCAGCACCTTCACATCCGAGTAACCCCGGGTAGGGATGTCGACACCGGGAAAGTCAAAGCTGCCATCGAGGCGGG
>JABHWT010000068.1 GCA_018657645.1 Halieaceae bacterium
AAGCCGCCCTTTCGTCGCCCGGTGGGCGAACGCACCGCGTCTACTATATATGCTTCTGCCATTTGTCTTTCCTTCATTTTTCAGTGTTGATTAAGCCCCTGATGGGAATGTAGACCCCGCACCCAATTTCGCATCCGGGGAAAATATCCAACTCGATACACGGTTCTTGTGAAACCCCGCATCCCCCCAGGTATTGTTGAGAGCCCATGCCTTTTTCATATAAATATGCAAGTCGACTTCCCAGGTATAACCCATGGCGCCGTGCACCTGAATACAGTTTTTTGCCGCCAGGCTGGCGGCTTCGCAGGCCACCAGCTTGGCGTGTGAAACATGTCGGCTGGCCCCAGGCTCACTATTGGCAATGGAGTAAGCTGCCCGGGCTACCGGCGCCCCGGCATACTCCAGGCGCACAGCGATATTGGCCATATGGTGTTTCACCGCCTGAAAAGAGCCAATAGGCTTGCCGAATTGATTGCGATCTGTCGTGTACTGCACCGACAGATCCACCATCCGCTGTGCCAAACCCAGCGCCTGGGCCGCACAACCCAGAGCGCCTCGATTCAGCGCCGCTGTAGTAAACGCCTGTACAGGCGCTCCCGTTGATATCGGCTCTGCGCTGTCGCAGATTTCCACCGCGTAAAGCTTGCGCGAGGGATCCACAGACTCATTGTGGCGCAGCTTGCACTGCTCCGGATTCAAGGCATATAACGCATCGCCCCGCTGGATCAGCAATAAATCTGCCCGATGGGCATCCTCTAGCAACAGGTTCTGCTCGAGGCCAACAATGACTGTTGCCTCGCCGGCGGCAATGGCGGGTAGCCACCGCTGGGCCAATTCTCCCCCTAGCGCTCCAAGCATGGGGACGGCAACCAGAGCGGTGTGGACCAAAGGTTCCGGCAAAGCCACGTAACCGCATTCCCTGGCGAGCAGCACAAAATCCAGCTCGCTTAAACCCAGACCACCCCAGGTTTCGGGAGCGGTCATTCCCACCAGGCCCATCTCGGTCAGCTGATCCCACAATTTGGGATCGCGACCACTGTCGGTTTCCCAACTGGCGCGGATTCTTTGAGGCGTTACTTCACTGACAAGAAAATCACGCACTGTTTGCTGGAATAAAAGCTGGTCTTCGGAGAAAGTGAAATCCATGTCTACCTCGGCATCCCCAGCATTCTTTCGGCAATAATATTGCGCTGAATCTCATTGGTTCCGGCGTATATCGGGCCCGACTGCGAGAACAGCCAACCATCCAACCAATTGCCAACGCCCATCGCATCAGGCGCATGGGGGAGCAATTCCGCCCGCGCTCCCAGAATACTCATGGCCGTGGCATGCATAGCCTGGTCGAGTTCGGACCAGAATATCTTGTTGGTGGATGATTCAGCGCCAATTTTGCCACCCTGAGTCAAGCGGCAAGCCGTCTGATAAGTCGACAGACAATAACTCTCGGCATCCAGGTAGGCCCGCAGTACAGCGTCCTTCACCGCCGGGTCGCTATCCCCCACCTCCGGATTGGCCCGGTACAGTTCAACCAAACGACGGGCCGTTTGCTGGAAGCGAGCGGGGGAGCGGAGCATTAACCCGCGTTCAAACCCGGCGGTGGCCATTGCCACACTCCAGCCGGCCCCCTCGTCTCCAAGCCGATTGGAAACGGGAACCTCGACCCGGTCAAAGAAAATCTCGGCAAAACCTGGCAAACCATTTAACTGGGGAATTGGCCGGATGGTGATACCCGGCGAATTCAGCGGCACCAGGATAAAGGTCAGACCACGATGGCGCTCGGAGTCCGGGTCGGTGCGAAACATGCCGAAGGTCCAGTCGGCCCAGACCGCGCGAGTCGACCAGGTTTTCTGACCATCTATGATATAGGTATCGCCCTCGCGCCTTGCAGTGGCGCGAATGGCCGCCATATCGGAACCGGCATTAGGCTCGGACCAGCCCTGGGCCCAGACTTCCTCACCGGTGGCCATTTTTGGTAAAATTCGCGCCTTCTGCTCCGCACTACCATATTCCATTAGAGTGGGTCCCAGCAGGAAGATGCCGTTCTGATTAACCCTCGCGGGGGCACCGGCCCTGTAGTACTCCTCTTCGAATATTAACCACTCGATTAAATCACAACTCCGGCCGCCCAGCTCCTCGGGCCAGGTGACCATGCCCCAGCGCCCTTCATTCAGGGTAGCTTCCCACTCCCTGTGCTGCGTAAACCCCGCCTCTGTATCAAAACTCTGCAGAGCTTCGGTGGGCACATGGGCCGCCAGCCAGCTGCGCACTTCCTCTCGAAAAGCGCTCTGTTGTCGGGTATAGGCTAAATTCATGGCCTGTTCCAGGACATTTGATACGCTGCCTTACTCATCGAATTTCGCACTGCGCTTGTCGACAAAAGCATCGCGGGATTCCTGGGAATCGTCCTGGGTATAGGCCTCCAGAGTGAAGCCCTGTTCCCATCGGTATTTGTCCTCGAGATTACCGTCCTCGATGCCGTTAAGGGCCTCTTTGGCCAACTTGACCATGGCGGGTGATTTGTCCGCTATTTTGGCGGCAATTTCCAGCGCCGTGGGTAATAATTTCTCCAGTGGCACCACGCGCTCCACCGCGCCAAGGCGATAGGCTTCCTGGGCATCGATAAACTCACCGGTAAAATACATGTAACGCACCTTTTGAACCGGGAACATACGCTGTAGATGGGCACCGCCCCCCATGGCACCCCGGTCTATTTCAGGTACGCCAAAGCGGGCGCAGTCCGAGGCCAGAATAATATCGGCGGCACCCGCCATCCCGATCCCACCGCCAAGCACAAAACTGTGCAGGGCAACAATGACCGGCTTGGGGTTGCGATGGATGGCGCGAAAAGTTTCATAATTGCCCTTGTTGACGTCCACAATCCGGTTGGGCTGGGCTGCCAACTCCTTGATATCAACCCCCGCACAAAACCCTTTACCGGCGGCGGCGATAATAATAACGCGCACCGCATCGTTTGCTCCCAGGGCATCGATTTCCTCGGCAATGGCAAACCAGCCTGCACTATCAAAGGCATTCACTGGCGGGTGATCAAGAATCATCTGGGCAATGCCCGCATCGATACTGGTACTAAACGGTTGAGACATAGTCTAATTCCTATTTTTCCAAAAGCCCGTCGAGTTTAAGCAGTGACTGGTGCAGGTCATTTTCAGTCGGGCGCCGCTTCGCTTGTACCCACGCGACCAGCCAAGCTGGTCAGACCCTGTTCTGCCTCTTCTACAATCGCACTAATTAGTTCTTCACAACTGACCAACTTATCTATCACCCCGGCCACCTGACCGCTGGGTAAAACACCCCGCGACGGCTCACCCTCTACCATCGCCTTTTGAATAATCATAGGCGCGTTGGCCGACATAATTGCCTGCGCTGCCGTCAGGTCATCGTCCCGACTCATGGCCAGTGCCGATTTAATAAGGTCAGGCAAACGGGCGCCGGTGTGTTTGCGGAAAGCCAGGCCATTGCGCAGTGCGATGAGCAATTTCCTGAAGCTGCCTGCCCTCTCCAGTTCCGCCAGCAATTCATTCATCACCATTCGCTGAGGCAGTCCATCCATCGCCCGGGACACGATTATCTCTGCGGGATTACTACAATCGAGATAGCGCTGCAGGGTCTCCCGGGGCACCGGGCTCTCCTGAGTAAGCAGGAAGCGCGTCCCCATGGCGATGCCATCTGCGCCCCAGGCCAGCGCGGCAAGCAGGCCGCGACCGTCTTTGAATCCGCCGGCGGCGACTACCGGAACCTTGTCTCCCACCGCGTCGACTACCTGCGGAATAAGCAGGGTGGTCGGCACGGCACCTGTGTGGCCGCCACCCTCTCCGCCCTGCACGGTAACAATATCAGCGCCCAGCTTTACGGCCTTGATAGCGTGCTTGGGCAAGCCGACGGTGGGCATACAAATGACGCCGGCATCCTTCAACTTGCCGATAAATTCAGGTCCGGGGGATCGGGAATAACTCACGGCCCTAACCCCGTGACGTATTACCAGCGCAACAATATCAGCCGCGTTGGGCTGATACATATGGAAGTTAACGCCAAACGGCCGGTCGGTGAGTTCCTTGACCCTGACTATGTCTCGCTCCATTTCATCGGGCGGGATAGTCGCGCCGGCCAGAAACCCAAAGCCACCGGCGTTGCAGCTGCCGGCCACCATCTTGGGGTCGGCCACCCAGCCCATCGCTGTTTGAACGATGGGGTATTTGCAGCCCAGTAGTTGCGTCAATCGGGTCTCAAGCATGGTATTAGTGTCCTCTATCACCCGGCGGATTGTCTTTTATTTGATAGGCGCGCTGATTGTGCGGGTCCAGCGCTGCGATAACGTCAAGT
>JABHWT010000219.1 GCA_018657645.1 Halieaceae bacterium
ATACCTGGCTTGTCAAAATAGCGCACCAAAATCCCCTGCTCGCGAAGCCCCTGCAGCAAATCCTTTGCGGCGCGCCGGGGATGCGTCGCAAACACAAAGTTGGCGCTGGAGGGTAGCACCAAAAAGCCGAGTAATTGCATCGCTGCCGTCAGTCGCTCTCGGGTTGCTATAACCCGTTGACAGGTGTCCAGAAAATACGATTCATCCTCCAGCGCGGACAGGGCAGCTCGTTGGGCCACTATATCCAGTGGATAGGAATTAAACGAGTTCTTAACCCGCTCCAGACCCTCGATAAGATCGCTACTACCCATTGCCACACCGACCCTCATCCCCGCCAATGCCCTCGACTTTGACAGGGTTTGTACTACCAGTAAATTGTCGAACTGGTCGATTAAGCGGACCGCGGACTCTCCACCAAAATCAATGTAGGCCTCGTCAATCACGACCACAGAGTCAGGGTTATTTTCCAGTAAGCCCCCAATTTCGCTCAGCGGAAGTACTATACCGGTGGGCGCATTAGGATTGGGAAGAAGGAGACCACCGTTGGCCTTGGGAAAACCGGCGATGTCTACAGTAAAGTCATCTCGCAGGGGTATAGCTCTATAACTTACACCATAGAGGTCACACCACACCGGATAAAAGCTATAAGATATCTCGGGGAAGCAGAGCGGCAAATCGTGCTTCAGTAGAGCCTGAAACACATGAGCGAGTACTTCATCGGATCCGTTACCCATAAATACCTGCTCGGGTTTGAGTCCGTTGTATGCTCCAAATGCCTGTTTCAGGGCGCTGGATTCCGGGTCGGGGTAGAGGCGTAGGCGATTGGCTGAAACACCTGCAATGGCCTCTACAACTTTCGGGGAGGGGTCGTAGGGACTCTCGTTAGTGTTCAGTTTCAGCAGGCGCTCCTGCCGGGGTTGTTCACCTGGCACATAGGGCTGCAGGCTACCGACCAGGTCACTCCAATAGCGGCTCATGTCCTACTCCTGAGTCAACGCAAAAAGAGCCCGGCCTAGGGCCCCCACAGAAAACGGTGCATAGTACCCCAGCGGTGCTAGTGTACCTCGTCACTCATACTGTAACATTCAGAGCTTCCCAATTTGTTCGCTGCGAGGCGCAACTCGCAGGGAATGTAGGTCACCTTGCCAAGAGTTGCAACGCGGCAGCGGGCAAATTGGGGCGCTCCCTTCGGGCGAGCCGTCAAAAGCCACCTCCAAGGGGGCGGGCATCCGCTTGCATTTTCTTGACGTAGCACCAGAGCCTGCCCCTCTTTTTCGGGCACTATGTCTGCGAAAACGCGCCTTGCTGGTGACCTTTGACGACTCGCTGAATGTTACAGTATGAGTGACGAGGTACACTAGTACTTAAAGCTGGTATCGAGCATGAAGCGGTCGTAATCCACTGCAGAGCCCCTGTTGTCACCGGCCTCGTTGTTCAGGAACCAGGTAAAACCAAATTTCCACTGCTTATTGATTGCGTAGGCACCGGTAATTCTGTGTCCTTTACCGTCGGTACCACCGCCGGCGAAATCGGAGTCACTCAGCAGGCCAAAGGCTGCATCGGCTTCCAAATCCTGATAGGCATAGCCGGCCTCCCAACTCCCTGGACTGCTCGCTTTGCCTAGCTTCGCGCCAAGAATAAAACCGGTATCAAACTGGTCGGCATCGAGGTTCTCGACGTAGTCGGCAAAAAGACGCAGAGGCAAATCGGCTACATTCATGGACATGGTGGCAAACACCTCGATCTCCTCATAATTGTACTTGTAGACACAGGTCGACAGGTTATTCGGGTCGCTGCACTCAAAGCTGTTACCATAAAAATCATCATCATCACCAAAAAACGATGCCTTGCCTTTGGTGCTGAGGTCAAAGTAGCCCACTCCCACTGTCACCGAGGCCTGGCCCAGTGTAAACTCAGACCCGCCTTGTAACCCCCATGAAAACTGCTTATTGCTCTTTTTGCTGTCGCTCTCGAGCCAGTTACCACCGGCCCGAATAAAAAAATGCTCACTGGACCATGCAGCGCCGAGGCCCTCTGGATTATAGTCGCCATCCCACAGCAACTGGCTTTTCTGCGGGCGATACCAAAAATTCTTCACCTTGCCACCAGTCAGGTAAAACTGATCACTGGCATTCCACTTAAAATAAGCCAGATCCAGCCGAACATCCTTGGTCGAACCCCCGCCACCCAGAGTCTGGTTGGTCGACACAGGGTCATCGCCGCCACTTGCCACACCCAGCGCCACCTCAACATTATTGGCCAGCTTCGCAGTCAATGAGGCCCGAGCCCGAATCCGATTGCGCTCTCTGGAGCCCTTGCCTTGAACATCAATTTCTTCGTAGCGATAGCGAAAGTCCCCCTTTACCTTTATCCGGTCGGTCCAGGAGCTGGCAGCGCTGGTTTGTACACTGGCAAGCTCCTTGGTTACTACTGCCAAACTCGACTCAGTACCCTTCCCAAGTTCTCTCAGCCGGCTGTTCTCCAGCTCCAGGGCGCTCAGGCGTTGCGCCATAGATGCAAAATCTGCCTTGAGTTGAGCGAATTCCTGGTCGCTAATGGCAGCAAACGCTGCGCTACCCTGTAGTAACATACTGGCCGCCGCAATCGCCAACATCTCTTTTTTCATCATTAGCTCTCCTGTTAAGCTATGAAAATCTGGGTTTGGATCATCGAGTAGCAGGGGTGGTTATTAGTGGAACTACGGGGATACAGATGGGAACTCTCACTACCGTGCGGGATGTCGGCAGTTTGCTAATGTTGTGCTTTTTGCTCATTGTTACAGTCGGCCTTCCCCGAACAATCACCACTACAACCGGCGCAGCCGCTTGCTCCCTGCCCCCGGCGATGCAAAAGACCGAAACCCACAAACAGCACAACGAACAGAATCAATGGCGCAATAAAGTCTTCCACAATATCTACAGCAACCCCGCAAAGCCCATGAACGCCATGGACAGCGTGCCCGCTATAATCAGCACCAAACCCGTCCCCTGAGCCAGGCCAGGCACATCCGAGAACTCAATAGATTCTCGTATTGAGGCCATTAATACCAGAGCAAGAGTCAAACCAAGCCCTGCGCCGACAGCAAAAGTTAGTCCCTGGACCAATCCATAACCCCTGTTGGTCTGAAAAATAGCCAGACCGAAAATAGCACAGTTGGTCGTCATTAGTGGTAAAAAAATACCAAGTTGCCTAAACAGAACAGGGGACAATTTCTTGACCACCATCTCCACGATTTGAACCAGGGAAGCGACAACAATGATAAATGAGATAATTCTAAGATAGGGAACAGGTTCCAGGACAAACGTATTGAGAAACCAGGCGCTCAGCGAGGTCAGCACCAGCACAAATATATTGGCAAGCCCCATTCGCAATGCAGTCTCAACCCGTGCCGAAACTCCCATGAACGGGCATAAACCCAAAAACATCGCAAGCGTGAAGTTATTGACTACCATAGCAGAGAAAAAGATTGAAAACAGCGTCTGGTCGCTCACGATAATACCTCCGCCGCCTGAGATTCCTTCTCTTTCTTGCGCTCCTCTACATACCCCATTGCCAGCAAAATAAAGCCCAATGTCAAAAAGCCGCCCGCGGGGAGAACCATAATTACCCAGGGTTCAAAGTTAGGTCCAAACAGCGAGTACTCCAAAAAGCTGCCCGTGCCCAAAATCTCCCGAAAGCCACCCATCATGACTAAAGCCAGGGTAAACCCGATTCCTGTTCCCACCGCGTCGAGCAGGGAGCGATAGACGTTGTTCTTGGCCGAAAATGCTTCCTGGCGGCCCAGAATCATGCAGTTCACCACAATCAGTGCGATAAAGGCGCCCAACTCCTTGTGTTGGACCGGTGCATAGGCCTGCAAAACCATGTCGGCCAGCGTCACAAAGGTGGCGATTACCAGAATGTAGGACGAAATCCGTACCTCACTTGGAATAAAGCGCTTACAACTGGACACCAGAATACTCGAGCAACAAATCACAAAAAAAGTTGCTGCACTCATGGCCAGGGCGTTCTTCACGCTGTTAGTCACAGCCAGTGCCGGGCACAGACCCAGCATTTGAACAAGCACCGGGTTCTCTTGCCAAATACCGCGAACAAAGTCCTGCGACGGCGTTGTTTTTCTCACGGGGTCACCTCCACATCAGCTGATTCAGAGGGTACAGACGGAATGCCCTTGTCTATCACCGGCCTCCATATCTCCAGCCCGTGGTTAATGATATCAATTACTACCTTTGACGAAATCGTAGCGCCGGTAATAGTATCAATTTCATTGGACAGGCCCTTACCTGCGCCAGGCTTTACACCCAGCAGCGGCGTATCCGGCCGGGCAAAAAACTGCTCGACAAACGACTGATCCTTGAAGATTTTGTCGCCCAACCCCGGTGTTTCCTTGCTATCGAGCACTTTCATACCCAAGAGTTTTCCCGTTTCCGGGTCAAAACCGAAGATTATCTGCACGACATCCTGGAAACCGGATTCGCCGCGCGAAATGGCAACGCCTCCGAGCTGACCGTCACCGCCGTAGCCCGCGTAGATCCGTTTGTATTCGCTTTCTTTTACGCCCTCGGGCAGAGTCAGGGAGAGCGCCTCGTTAACCAGATACAGCGTGCTGTAGCGGTCGACACCCGGCAGCACTTCGTAGACCGCCTTTCTCAGCTGCTCGGCCTTGTACTTGTCAATGATGGGTTTCGTGTGCTGATTCATCATCACGATCAGCAAACCCGCCAGAGTACCTGCCACCGCCAGTGTGGCCACCAGTCGAAAAGTGGAAACCTCCGTTGCTACCGGCTCTGAGTCCGCCTGTGGCTCGATGGACTCCTCTGTCACACTCTCGTCACTCATATTACCCGGCCTCCCTTTGTGCCGGGACGGTTCCAAACAGGCGGGGCTGCGTTGCCCGGTTGATAAAAGGAACCAGGGCATTCATCAGTAGAATGGCATACATCATACCCTCGGGAAGACCACCCCATATTCGAATAACCACCACCAGGAAGCCAATTCCACAGCCGAATAACCAGCAGCCCTTATTAGTAATCGGGGAGGTCACCATGTCTGTCGCCATGTAAAAAGCCCCGAGCATCATGCCGCCCGAAAACAGCATGAACAGTGGAGGAAACTGCGATATACCCAGCGCGTAAAAGACGCCTGAAACGACCAGAGTGGAAACCAGAATGCTCAGTGGAATATGCCAGTTTAAATGTCCCCTAACAGCCAGGTAGATACCGCCGAGCAAGATAAGCAACGCCGAGGTCTCTCCCAGGGATCCCCCGGTTGTTCCCAGTACCAGGTCGAAGAATGAGGTCACTACCGGGTCATCGCCAAACTTCAGGTTCCCCAGGGGTGTTGCCGCCGTCGCGCCATCGACGACCGGACTCATAAATGGCAGCGCAAAATTATCCCCCTGCAAGGTCCACCACTGCTGTGTCTTTTCAGGCCAGGTCGTAATGGCAACCGGAAACGCCGCTTGCAAAAATGCTCTTCCCACCAGAGCCGGATTAAAAATGTTCTGACCCAGTCCACCGTATATTATCTTGCCAAAGGCCATGCCAAAAGCGCCGCCTAAAAAGGCCATCCACAACGGAAAGCCCGGAGGCAGAGTTAACCCCAGTAACAGGCCTGTAATCATAGCCGAGCCATCTGCCAGCGACCCCGGGCGAGATCCAAAGGCGCGCTCTGTCAGCAGGCAACCGGCCACACTGGCTAGCAATACAAGAAAAGCGCTCGGTCCAAAGAAGTAGATCGAGGCCCCGATCACAGGTACCAGGCTCATGACCACTGACCACATAATCCTGATCGTCGATTCAGCTGACCGAACATGTGGTGAAGCTGTTAC
>JABHWT010000082.1 GCA_018657645.1 Halieaceae bacterium
CCTTGACGCGCGTCCCTGCGCGGCAAGGCTTTTCGGCACGTACCCGATGAAGCGGGGCAGGCTCTCCATGTGCCTCCAACCCCTGAAAACTGGCCTCCGCGCGGCGGGCTCAAAGGTGTCCAAAACAGCTAACCTTTACAGCCTACGTATTGAGCCGAGTAGTTTCTGGATGGCCACTAACTAGCTCGTCGCTGGGTGAAATAATCGGGTTCTTCGTCGACCCCCAGCAGGGTGCGTCGGATCATGTCGAGGCCGGCTGCGGCAATCATGGTTTGAAACAGGCTGCGCTCTACCGGCCAGCACAGGCAGCGGGTGCGCAGTGCATCGCGGCTGCCCCAGGCAAGCCACACCGTGCCCACCGGCTTTTCGTCTGTTCCGCCGTCCGGGCCAGCGATGCCCGACACCGCAATCGCATAATCTGCATTCGCTTTGTCCAGGGCACCGAGGGCCATTTCTCTCACTACCGCCTCGCTGACAGCCCCCTCCGTGTTCAGTGAGGCCTCAGTAACGCCCAGTACAGACTGCTTGATGCTGTTTTGATAGGTGACAAACCCGGCGTGAAAACCATTGGATGCGCCTGGGATTGCGGTAAGCATGCTAGCTATCAGGCCGCCGGTGCAGGACTCTGCGGTGGTAAGGGTCTTTCCCTGTTGCTCCAGGAGCTGTAGCACTCGTGCAGCCAGACGCGTGTTTCCCTCGCCGATAATGTGGTGTCCCAGTAAGTCAACAAGTTGCTCCCGGCAACGCTGTTGGGCTGGAAGGGCGTCGGCTTGGCTAATGGTAAGCTTGACTTCCATTTGCGGGGCACCGGCGCGAAAACCCAGTTCCACTTCCGGTGGCCAGTCAGACAAATGATCCAAAATCATCTGTTGGGCCGTGGACTCCCCCAGGCCGAACGTTTGCAGGCGGATAATATTGAGCGCTGCCGGGCGTTGAAATCGCAAGGCCAGGTCGCTCAGGACTGTGTCCATCATTGCACGCAATTCACCCGGTACCCCGGGCGTGCAAGCAATGTGGCAGTCGTGGACGCTCAGGCTAAAACCCACAGCGCTGCCAAACGGGTTGGGGATGACCTCTACGCCCTGGGGCAGCATTGCCTGCTTCAAATTTGCTGCATTGAGACTGGTATTGCGCCCCGCACACCAGCTTTGAAGGTGCGCTCTGGCCTGTGGGTGCTCGACCAGAGGGACGCCCGCTACCTGCGCCAGAACCTCTGCGGTCAGGTCGTCGATTGTGGGGCCCAGGCCACCGTTGACAATTATCACGTCGGAAGCCATCGCCATTGCTGTCAACTCTGCTTGTAGCAGAGCCAGGTCGTCGCCTACAGTGACCTTTCGGTAAACGCCTATTGACAGCTCTTTTAGCCTGGTGGCGATTAGCGCAGAATTGGAATCTACTGTGTCACCCGACATAATCTCATCGCCGGTGAGTAATAGCTGTACCCTGAGTTCTTGGTTTTCCATAACATCCCTACGTTGGGTTTAATGAAGACAAGTGTAGTTGAAATACACCTGGTTAAGCTCAGCTATCACTAAAACCCCCCGTGGGAGTGGAGATAGTCAAGCTCCTCGGCTGTAGATTGTCGGTCCAAAATGGCATTGCGGTGGGGGAAGCGGCCAAATTGAGCTATCACGTCTCGGTGAGCGACAGCGAAGCGGTGGAAGCTCTCAATGCTACTGTCGTTGATCTCTGATACAAGCTCGGCAAACAACGCCACGCAGATGTCCTGAGTTTCAATGTCTTCGCTGTGTTCCAGCGGCATGTAAAGGAAGACCCTGTGAATCGCCGGCAAATGCAGCTGTCGATTTTCTAAAATAGCTTTTCGAACCAGCTCCAAAGCTCTTTGGTCACCCGAAAAGGCCGCCGCTGTCCCACGATATATATTGCGGGTGAATTGGTCTAATAATAGGGTCATGGCTATCAGGCCGTCGTTGGATGTTGTCCACAGGTCCAGGTCTCCAGCGATGGCCCGGCTTACGGATTCGCCAAACAAATTCCGGCATTGGGCATCCGTATGGGCGCTGGATTTGAACCACATAGTGTTGTGGTCGTTGTCGCACAATCCTTTATCGTTGAGCTCGCCAAACCAGAAGCTCAGAATTGCATCAATAGTGCTGGTCATTTTGATCAATCTCAAGTGGCTGAACAACAAATGTGATAAAGTGCGCCTCCTCTTTATTTGCCACAGTACACTAACTCAGCGGAAAACTACTATGACATTACTTCCCGAGGTGGAATTGACCACCGATGAACAGAAAGTCAGCTATGGCTTTGGCCTCCAATTTGGTCAGCAATTGCTAAACAATCAATTCGAAGGTATGGACCTGGATGCCGTGCTGGCGGGTGTTCGTCATTGGTTCGAGCAGCAACAGGCGGTCTTGACGGACGACGAAATCAACCCCAGCTATCAGGTCATACAGGGCAAGCAGAGTGAAAGAGCGGCTCAACTGGCCGAACACCATAGCGAGGAGGCAACCCAATTCATGGAGGAAAATGCCGCGCGCGAAGAGGTAACTACAACCGAGACCGGTCTTCAATACGAAGTGCTGGCATCTGGCGGTGGGGCCAGCCCGGGACCGCAGGCAACAGTGATTACTCACTATCATGGAACCCTTCTGGATGGCACTGTTTTTGACAGCTCGGTGGAACGTAATCAGCCCGCGGAGTTTGGCGTGCACCAGGTTATTTCGGGTTGGACCGAAGCATTGCAAATGATGTCTGTCGGTGACAAGTGGCGCATTACATGTCCACCACACCTGGCCTATGGAGAGCGCGGCGCCGGTGAGGCGATTCCACCTAATACGACGCTGCTGTTTGAGATTGAGTTAATTGATATTAAAGGCTAGGGCACCTCTAGACGTGTTCTTTAGTGCTATAGCGGCGGCCACAGCACTGGCAGTTTCCCAAATATGAGGGTTATATGAGACGAGTAGTTTTTAATCAAAAGGGTGGGGTGGGTAAAACCAGCATTACCTGCAATCTGGCTGCAATTAGCGCGAGCCTGGGCTACCGAACGCTGGTGGTCGATCTGGACGTTCAGGGCAATACAACCCATTACCTGGTGGGAGAGATTGACGCAGAAGCGTTCCCGGCGGAGGCGCAGGGCGTTGCTGGATTGTTCAAGCAAACGGTAGGCTCCCGCAAAATGCGTCAGAACCCCGACTCCTTTGTTTGGGACACACCCTACGAGAATCTGTACCTGATGCCTTCGAGTCCGGCATTGTCAGATATGGAAAAGGAACTGGAATCGCGCTATAAAATTTACAAACTGCGCGATGCCCTGGATAAACTCGACGCAGAGTATGACCGGGTGTATATCGACACACCACCCAATTTTAACTTTTACTCGAAATCCGCTCTGATAGCAGTCGATAGGGTGCTGATACCCTTCGACTGCGATAGTTTTGCCCGTCAAAGCCTGTATGCACTAATGGATAATGTGTCGGAATTGCAGGAAGACCATAACCCCGACCTGGAGGTGGAGGGCATCATCATAAACCAGTTCAGTTCCCAGGCTAAATTGCCGGGTGAACTGGTAGCAGAGTTGGAGGAAGAGGGTTTCCCTGTTTTTGAAACTTTCCTGAATACTTCGGTCAAGATGAAGGAGTCCCACCGTTATCATCGGCCGCTGATAGATCTGGCTCCCAGTCACAAACTCACCCGGCAGTATCTGAATTTACATCTGGAACTGGAACCGGCCCAATAACTGGCTGGTTTTCCCCGGATGAGTCAGTACCGTTGTGTCGCCTAGAACGGCGGAGGCTGCGACTCCGCTGAGGCATTACCGCTTTATTCAGAGGTGCCCCAGCGTGGGTTCTTCGTTGACGCGCTTGGTAAACAGGGTCATAAGAGAATAACGATATAGAACTTAGTTATTTGTCATTGGCATTCTAAGTCATTAAAGTTATCAGTCCTGGTAGACTACTTGGCAACATATCAATGCTGGAACTGGACCTCAAAACCATTAACGCTTCCCTGCGCAATGCCAGCGCGCAGGACATCGTGCGGTGGGCCCTGAACCAGGGCAAAAGGACGATTGCTACAACAAGTTTTGGACGCAATGCGGCGGTGACCCTGCACCTGGTGAGCGAAGTGGACGAAACGGTACCTACGATCTGGGTTGATACCGGGTACAATCTGCGCGATACCTACGTGGTAGCAGAACGGCTTGAAAAAAAACTGGATCTGAATTTACACGTTTATTCACCCCGTATGACATCGGAGCGGCGCAATGCCCTGATGGGCGGTATTCCCACTGTAGACGATGAACTGCGTCATCAGGAGTTTACGCGGCAGGTGAAACTGGAACCTTTTGATAGTGCGCTGGCTGATTTTCAGCCGGAAGTCTGGTTAACGGGGATTCGTCAACAGGAGACCGATTACCGTAAATCCCTGGATATTGTAACCGCGGACAAGCGTGGGTTTATCAAAGTCGCTCCGATTTTCTACTGGTCGGACGATGAGGTAGAGGCGTACATGGCGCAATACGATCTGCCGACTTGCCGTCACTACTTTGACCCAACCAAAGTACTCGATGGCCGCGAGTGCGGCTTGCATACTGCCGCCTGAAAGCGAGGACGCGAATTGGGCCCAACTGCGCTATAATGGCCGTAGGGGCATCGGGTGAGTGTCCGATGCCGGGAGAGTAAAACATGTTCGGCAAGGCGGCGACAGTGCGGGTCTATAAGCGGTCGAGCAAGACTGCCGGCCCCCTGTATTATTACCTGCTTCTGATGCTGGCCGGGTTCCTTACCGGCTGTTCCACTCTGGATGTCAACCCGCTGGCCATAGAGCAAATAGCACCCCTTGAATTTGAAAACCGCGTTCTGTCAGTCGCGGAGATTGAACTGACAACACCCGCTCCCGATTTATTGGCCGTAGACGATGAAATGCGGCAGTTTGTGGAGCGCTATGTCGGAGATTTGCCTACCGGGCGCCAGCGCTTGCACATGCTGCATCGCTCGCTAAAGGGCGCCGGTGTGTTAAACATTATCTACGAACCCGGTGCAGGGGGGACCGCCGGTGACGTGTTTCATCGGGAGTCTGCCAACTGTCTATCCTATGCCCACTTATTCGTGGCGATGGCAAGAGAAGCCGGCTTGGACGCCCACTACCAATGGCTCGAAGTCCGTCCGCAGTGGTCTCTTATGGGTGAGCGAATTGCCGTTCGCCTGCATGTAAACGTCGTTGTTCACCTGAATCGTGGTGAAAAGTACATGGTGGATATCGACCCGTTGCCATCCCATGATATTGCCGGCTCGCGCGCCCTTTCAGATGCCGATGCGGCGGCTTTATTTCACAGCAATCTGGCGATGGATTTGCTAGTCGCCGAGGATATCGAGCAGTCCTGGTCGCACGCGGTGCGAGCCTTGCAGATGAGCCCGGAAATGTCCCATTTATGGGTTAATCTGGGTGTCATCTATCGCCGGGTGGGACAGCTGCGGGAAGCTGAGCGCGCCTACCTCTACGCCTTACAATTGGACTCGCGTGATCGCTCTGCAATGAATAACCTGGTGGTGCTGTATGAACTGGAGGGACGCAATGGCGAGTACGGCTATTGGGTAGATCGAATAAAGCGCTATCGAAAATCCAACCCGTATTACCATGCCTGGTTGGGTGATCAGGCTGGAGAAACCGAGAACTGGAGTCTGGCATTAACGCACTACCAGACTGCCCTGGCACTGGCACCCCAGGAGAGTCGTCTGTTGTATGCAGTGGGTCTGATCCACTACAGGCTGGGTGATTTCGGGGCTGCATCACACTATATCCGTCGAGCCATTGACACCGCGACATTACGCCGGGACATCGACACTTATCAACTTCAATTAGACCTGGTTTTGCGCGAGCAGGTAGCAGGGCTCTGACCGGTACGGCTGAGGTTTTTCTGGCTTCTGGCAGCGTGTTGAAAAGCGCTCAGGTGAGCGCTGGACAAGGCTAAAACGGCCGAAAAACGGGCGGGGCCGGCCTTTCGGTGTACACTAGTTTGTGTTCAGGTCTACTCGTATATAGGCCCGCCTGGCCATTTTGCCAGTCAGTCGCGACGAGATATCGGCAATCATCATTTGCCAACCGTATTTGTGGTGCAAGGCCTGCAGGGCCGTGTCGATATCCTTCTGCTGGTCCAGGACATGGGATTCGGTTTCTACCCAGTCACCGATTACCACGCCGCGTACGGTGCACGCCGCAATTCGAGACTGAGCGAAATTGCGCAGCCGCTTTATCTTCCCGGCGCCGCCGGCGGAAAATAGGTAGTAGCTGCCCTCGTGGGGGGCAAACCAGACGGGGGTGGCAACATAGTCACCCGACTTTTTCCGAGTGGCGAAACTGATGTAATTGCCGCCTTCCAGAAATTCCAGATCATTTTCGGGCATCGCACTGTCCTGTTTGGGTAATCATCTAATCTAACACACCCACATAGTGTGCCACACTACACCGGATACTCTATACTCGCCTAATACACTAAAAAGAGTAAATGGTATGAACAGTTTCAACGCCCAATCCACAACCGCCGATGTTATTGATGGAGTCGATCTGACGGGCAAGGTAGCCGTTGTCACGGGTGCATCTTCGGGGCTGGGTGTGGAGACCGCGCGCGTGCTGTCTGCGGCCGGCGCCCGGGTAGTAATACTGGCGCGAGATAGTGAGAAACTGGAGGCAGTGGCGATGAATCTGCGCCAGGCTAACCCGGCAGCACAAATTGCTGTCGCCACTATAGATCTGGCAGACCTTAACAGTGTGCGCAAGGCGGCAACGGGATTGCTTGATCAATACCCGAAGATAGATTTGTTAATAAATAATGCAGGAGTCATGGCCTGCCCCCTGATGCGAACTGCCCAGGGTTATGAGATGCAGCTGGGTACTAATCATCTCGGTCATTTTTTGCTCACCTGTATGTTGGTGCCCTCGCTGACTGAAGGCGCTGCCGGTGCCCGCGTTGTATCTTTGAGCTCCGGTGGGCATAGATTTGGCGAGTTCAACTTTGAAGACCCTAATTACCAACATCGAGAGTATGAAAAGTGGCAGGCTTACGGTCAATCGAAGACGGCTAACGTTCTGTTTTCGGTGGGTTTGGATGATCGCTTGAAAGAGCATGGAGTGCGCGCCTTCGCAGTTCATCCGGGGGTGATCATGACCGAGTTGAGTCGACACATGCAAGAGCAGGATTTTGCACTGCTGGCACAGTTCGTCCCGGCGGGGCAGGAAATGCAGTTTAAGAGCGTCGAGCAAGGCTCGGCGACCAGTGTATGGGCCGCGACTTCTGCAATCCTGGACGGCCGGGGGGGGGGGTATCTGGAGGACTGCAGCATTGCCCAACCGGCTGCCCCTGACAGTGACAAAGGGGTGGAGGCCTACGCGCTTGATCCCGCCAACGCAGATCGACTGTGGCATCTTTCAGAGGAACTGGTGGGGCAGACGTTTCTGGGCAGGTGAACAGACGTGTACCGAGTGCTGTCAATGGCTGTCCTGCTCCTGATCACTGCGTTGCTGTCAGGTCACGCTGTGGCCGACTCCAGGGCGGTCATCGACGCCAAGAGTCAGGAGGCATTACGACGCCTGAGATCCTACGCAGTGGAAGTCAGCACGCTGGTAGAGGAAGCCGTGGGTATATTGGTGTTCCCGGATATTATAAATATGCGCTTTGGTAACGGTGGCCAGTACGGTGAGGGATCCCTGCTGGTAGCGGGAGAACCCAGGGAATATTACGTCGAGGCGGGGGCTCCATTTGGGCTGCAATCGGGCGCACAGTACAAATCGGAGGTTATTCTTTTTCTGACCCCTGAATCCCTGGCAGATTTTCGCAATACCCGAGGCTGGGAGGTTGGTGTAAATGCCCGTGTGGAGATGATTGAGCCCGCATTCGATACCGCCGATTCACAGATCCAGTCGGAGGTGGTGGGATTCATATTTTCCAATAGGGGTCTGGTTTACAACTTAACCCTGGAGGGCAACAGGATTACTCGCGTAGCGAAATGAGTATGGCGATGCTGACAGCATTTCTGTATCCTCCGCGCTTTCTCGTTAAGTGGGGAGGGAGATAACAGTGGGCCAATTTACCAGTATTGCAGAGGCTCTGAAGGGCAAGGTGGCCATCGGTCAATCGGTGACTGTTAAGGGTTGGTTGCGTAGCAAACGCGATTCCAAAGCCGGTATATCCTTTTTGGCCATCCACGATGGTACGTCATTTGATCACATACAGGCGGTCGTTCCCGCGGCGCTGGATAATTACGAAACCGAGGTGCTGGGGCTTTCTGCCGGCTGTGCGGTGGTCGTCAGCGGCGAACTGGTAGAGTCTCAGGGCAAGGGTCAAAGTGTAGAAATTCAGGCAAATGCGGTCGATGTTGTAGGCTGGGTAGAGGATGCGGAGTCCTACCCTATAGCAAAGAAACGTCATACATTTGAGTACCTGCGAACCCAGGCACATTTACGTCCGCGCACCAACACCTTTGGTGCCATAACCAGAGTGCGTACCACGCTGGCCAATGCCATTCACAATTATTTCCACGACAACGGTTTTTTCTGGATTAATACACCCATTATCACCGCCAGCGATTGTGAGGGAGCGGGTGAGATGTTCAGGGTCAGTACGCTGGATTATGCAAATTTGCCGCGCGATGATGATGGCGCCGTCGACTTCAGCCAGGATTTCTTCGGTGGCGATGCCTTTTTGACAGTCTCGGGTCAATTGGAGTTAGAGTCCTATTGCCTGGCGATGAGCAAAGTTTATAGCTTTGGCCCCACATTCCGCGCAGAGAATTCAAATACCAGTCGCCACCTGGGTGAATTCTGGATGGTGGAACCGGAGATCGCGTTTGCAGATCTGGACGCCAATGCCGACCTGGCAGAGGATTTATTGAAGCATCTGTTTAGCCGTGTATTGGAAGAGCGCGAAGACGACATGGCATTCTTTCGGCAGCGAATAGATAAGACGGTTATCGAGCGACTGCGAGCGGTAATTGACAACAGCTTTGAGCGCATGGAGTACACCGAAGCCATCAAAATACTGGATAACTGCGGAGAGAAATTTGAATTTCCCGTTGCCTGGGGTGTCGATATGGCCTCTGAGCACGAGCGCTTTCTGGCGGAAAAACATGTAGGCCGCCCCGTGGTGGTGATGAATTACCCCAAAGATATTAAGGCATTCTATATGCGTCTTAACGACGATGGCCAAACAGTTGCGGCTATGGATGTCCTGGCACCGGGCATTGGAGAAATTATCGGTGGCAGCCAGCGAGAGGAGCGGCCGGATGTGCTGGATTCTCGCATGGATGATCAACTTCGGGAGGAACTGTGGTGGTACCGGGATCTACGCCGCTACGGTACCGTGCCACATGCAGGTTTCGGCCTGGGATTTGAGCGATTGTTAAACTATATCACCGGTATGGACAACGTTCGCGACGCCATTCCTTTTCCTCGAACACCCGGGAATGCAGCCTTCTGAGAGGCCTGCAATGCACAATTGATCATATTTTGTCCAAATATGTGAATTATTGCCTGAAATATGGCTAAAAAACGATCAATTATGAGGCATACTTGAGAGAGTCACTGCGAATTGCAGGACTGCTGCAGGCGTTGGAGTATGGCGATGAAGGATCGGCCCGAGGTGCTGGACACAGATTCAATCAGTGAGATTGCGGTAGTTGACACTTTTACCAAACTGATCTTTGGTGAAGAGGTTGATTACAACGAGCGGGAAATGCAAATTATCCAGGCTCTGCGCAGGGTAGATGACAATGTGGCTCTTAATGACCACCGGTCCATGGGAACATACTTGCGTACCATGGGGGTGGCAGAGTTGATTAAACTGGTGCCCCGGGTTCGGCGCAGCTGCCTGAAGAATGTCTATCCGGCAATTCTTCGCGGTGGAGAGCGTTCTTCGCACAGGCTCGGCATCCTGTAGTTCTACAGATACTCGTTAGTTAATCACTCACTTCCTCTTCTTTTTTACCTTCTGTTACAGGTTTCAGGCCCGTGTCGGGTACCAGACCGAACAGCACCTGATGTGTGCCCTGCTCTACTCTTAAAAATTTAATTTCAACAGTCTGCTCCAGCGCAAAGCGGCGGGTCGTACTGGTCAGGCTGGCCTGCCATTTGTCGTAACTGAATTTCTCCGGGTCGTTGCGAAGGTCGACAAAACCCTCCAGCCCGTTTTTGTCCACCTGTGCAATAAAGCCGCTGCTAATCACGTGGGATACAGTTGCCGTAAAAATGGGGCCTGTCAGTTTGGCCTGACTCGCCAGGTAAACGCTGGCCAGCCAGCGCTCCGCCTCCTGGGTTGCTGTACGAATCAGGGCAAGTTGCGCCGATACCTTTGACAGCATTTCCGGTGTAACCAGGTTAGGAGTATTGCCGTGCAGCACCGACTTGATCTGCAAGTGTGTCAGAAAGTCCGCATACTTACGCAGAGGAGACGTGCAATTGGTATAGACACCCAGAGCCATGCCCATGTGAAAGTCAGGATGAGTAGAGAGTGTGGCGCGCGTTAGAAAACGATTAACCATGCTTCTCAGGGGCAGAGTTTGCTCCGGTGCGGACAATATGCGCATGGTGTCCCGGTAGCCCTGTACCGCAGTGAAGTCAAGTTCGGCTGCATCTGGTGCGTGCATGGACAGGAACTTTTTTGCCTCCTTTTTGCGGTCTACACGGAAGCCTGGGTGGCTGACAAAGGGGCCACTGGCGCCGTTTTCACTCAGGAATCGGGCAGCACAGCGATTACAGGCCACCATGCACTCTTCAACTAATTTCTGCGACAGCAACTTCTCGTTGGGTTCAACGTGATCAATTTGCTTGTTGTCATTGAGAATCCAGCGGTAATCCCGACGGTTTTCCATTACCAGTTCGTGCTCGTTGCGGTGCTCTCGAAGGGCCCGATACACCTGATACAAGCTCTCCAGTGGTGTGGCATGGCTCATGAGTTCGTCATTATTGCCAGCCAGATAGCTGTCTACAGCGTAGTAGGACAGCTTGGCTCTGGAGCGCACAGTTGCCTCTATAAACTCGAAGCAACCGACTTCTCCAGCGTCGCTGACAGAAATCTTGCACACCAGTGCAAGCCTGTCGGCTCCCTCGGAAAGTGCACAGGTGTCCTGTGACAGTAATTCGGGCAGCATAGGCAGGATTTCGCCGTGAAAATAAACGGAAGATGCCCGTCTGGCAATATCACTCCGTAACTCAGAGTCCATTTCGATATAGGCCGTGGGGTCGGCGATAGCGACATACAGGGTCCACCCTTCACTGCTGATCTCCGCATAAAGCGCGTCGTCGATGTCCTGTGTTTTGGCTGCGTCTATGGACACAAACTCCAGGTCGGTGAGGTCGCGTCGCTGACTGCTCTGAAGCGGTTGGAACGATGCAAGTTGTTGCTCCAGTGCCGTAGTGATGCTGCTGTCCCAGGAGTTCGCTAATTGGTGCTTGGATTGGCAGTAGAGGTTCGCTATGCCCGGCGTGTCGTCGTCGCCGATAACAGACAACACCTTGGCCTGGGGTCTACCGTCGCGAATAGGGTGACGGAGCACGGCACAACGCACATAGTCGCCGTTTTTCACGCCATTGCGGGCCTTGGGCGGGATGAACAACCAGCGGCTGAGTTGGGGTAGGTCAGGTTGCACAAATACGGCTTTGCCCTTGTATACGCAGCGCCCGGTAAAATCCGTCAGTGGGCTGTTTACAAGCCCCTCGATATTGGCGCTGGTCTTATTGTCCTTGGACGGCCGGATGCAGATCTTTATCCGATCATTGGGAAAGACTTTGAGCATTTCATCTGGCGGGATAAACACTTCCCTGCCATCATCGAGAACCGCAAAGCCATAGCGGGCCTGAGTGCCCTTCACCACGGCTTCGGCGTACTCTTTTTCCGCCTCCATCTGTGTTTTAAGGCCCTTTAACTGGGCGAGAGAGTTCTGATTAAGCATGTGGAACAGAATCTTATTTTGAATTTGTACAAAAGCAGCATGTTAGCCGAAAAAGACTCCGCTGTCAGCGAGTTATCGCCGTTGTGGTCGGCACGGTCAGTAAATATCTCGATTGCATTGACAGGGGCCGATACGGGGCTGGATAATTGGGCTACTCCCGCTGTGCGGGGCAAGACTCTGAGGAACGCTATATGGACTCGAGCAGCAATCTGCGTGTCGAATCTCCCAAGCTAAAACCCGTCGTCAAAAAACACTACGTTTTAGATACCAACGTACTGCTGCATGATCCCACCGCCGTTCTGGCCTTCAAAGAACAACGCATTGTTATCCCCATGACGGTCCTGGAGGAACTCGATCGCATCAAGGACCGCCACGACAAGGTGGTAAGCCGCGAGGCGCGCATTGCCATCCAGATGATCGACAAGGTTGTCGGCACGGCTTCGCCGCAGGCGATTCAGGAAGGCGTACCTGTGCATAGCTCAAATGGCCATACTGGCACTCTCGCCATATTCCCGGACCAAATGCTGGGGGATTCCTCCACCGTGCCCTATCTGGACGACACGCAGGATCAGGCCAATGATAATCGTATTATCAATGTGGCCTTGCGCCTGCAGGCCGAAAACCCCGACCAGTTCGTTTGCCTGGTGACCAAAGACATCAACATGCGAATCAAGGCCAAGGGTTCAGGGTTGATGAATGTGGAGGACTATCGGCGCGACCGGGTACTCGACGACATCGACCTGCTGGCCAGTGGCCATCTGCATATCGACGGGGATTTCTGGTCGACCATCTCTGAAGTGGATACCCTGCGGGAGGATAACCACACCCTGCACCGGATTCCACGAAAATCCCTGCCCCAGGCCTACCCCAACATGTTTGTTTATGATGACAGGGAGTTTATCGCCTACGTAAAAAGGGTAGAGAGTGAATTTATCTACCTGCGCTGTGACAGCCGTGACAATTTAATGCATAAACGGTTTTGGGGGCTGGCGCCGCGCAATCTGGAGCAGGCGATGGCAATGGCGCTGCTCAGCGATGACAATGTGGATATGACAGTGATGACCGGCCCTGCGGGTTCAGGTAAAACGCTTCTCGCCCTGGCCTACGGCTTGCATGCCATTCTTGAACAGAAAAAATACAGCAAACTTATAGTGGCTC
>JABHWT010000120.1 GCA_018657645.1 Halieaceae bacterium
AAGACCGGCGACGATTTCAAAGCCCAGGCACAGAATATCGACCAGGACATTCAACAAGCCAGTGGAGCGCTTAAACAATCCCTGTTAGCCGAGGAGACCCCCACCGAAGTGCAGGATACTGCCCCCCAAGAGAAACCCTGAATGAGCAGTACGGACAAATCCCAGGATCAACCACAGCCACTGCTGGCCCACCTCACTGAGCTGCGCGACAAACTGCTGCGCAGCCTACTTGCTGTGCTTATTGTGTTCATCGGATTATTCGCTTTCGCCAATGAAATTTACACTTTTGTCTCAAAGCCCCTACGCTCTCTATTGCCCGACGGCGCGACCATGATCGCAACGGAAGTTGCATCCCCGTTTCTAACACCCTTCAAATTAACACTGGTTGCCTCGATCTTTCTGGCGATTCCCTATGTTCTCTATCAGGTATGGAGCTTTATCGCGCCGGGCATGTACCGACATGAAAAGCGCCTGGCAATCCCCTTACTGGTGTCCAGCGTATTACTGTTTTACGCTGGAGCGGCCTTTGCCTACTACGTTGTGTTCCCGTTGATCTTTGCCTTTTTTACCAGTGTCGGGCCCGATGATATTACGATCATGACCGACATTAATCGGTATTTGGATTTCGTGCTCAAACTATTCTTTGCCTTCGGTCTGGCCTTTGAAATACCGATAGCCGCGGTTCTGATGATCTGGGCCGGTATTACCACCGCAGATGACCTCATAAAAAAGCGACCCTATATCATCGTCGGCTGTTTTGTTCTGGGCATGCTGCTAACACCACCGGACTTTATTTCCCAGACACTGCTGGCCTTTCCAATGTGGATGTTATTTGAAGTCGGTGTGTTTTTTGGGCGCTTCATAGAGCGGCGCCAGGACGCCAGCACAGATTAGTCTAGCAGCGTGTTGAAAATGTATGGGCGAGTGCAGAGTGGGCCGTTTCAGGGGAAAAAGCGAGTTTATATGCCAATAAATGAGCAATTTGAGCCTGGAAACGGCGATGTCATGTGCCGCCAGAGGTTTTTCCTACACGCTGCCAGGCTTAATGAGTAAAGCACCAGGAATTACATGAACGGAGCCCTAGCCGCCTCGTATGCTACAGCTTGCCGACACTTTCTTGCACAGCACCAAAAACTAGAGGAAATAATCATGCCACTCCCCTCTTTTGATTATTATCGGCTCAAGAAACAACTATTGACCAGCTTCAGCTTACTGCTGTTACTACCGGCAATCACCTTGTCCCAGGACAGTAGCTCTCCGGATGTGTCCATGCGCGATGTTCTGGAGTCCGAGCAGCGAGCCGAGCAACTGGTCCAGGAAAAGGAACAATCTGACCCGGAGGCTATTGCAGCTGCTAACACGCCGCTGGCCAGCTTGCTCGGTCTGCGCAAGGCAATGCAAAATTTAGATTACGAAAAAGCCGGCGACTTTCTGGATATGCGCTATCTGTCAGAGGACATGGATAGCTACAGTAAGGAGGGACTGATCCGCGCCCTGTCGCACGTCTGGGGCCAACAGAACATTATCGATATCGGTGCCATCAGCGACGACCCGGAGGGAAACCTCAACGATGGGTTGCCCAGTTACCGCGACAAAATTGGTTCGGTTGTCATCAGCTCGGGAGAGGTCCCTATTTATCTGCAGCGCATCCCCGATGGCCGTGGCGGTAAAGTATGGAAGCTATCCAACTCAACGGTGGCCGATATCCCCCGGCTGTGGGAAGAACTGGGTTATGGCCCGGTAGCCATCTACTTCAGCGAACTGCTACCCGACATCAGTTTTATGGGTATGTCCAACTGGCAGCTCGCCGCCACCTTGCTGTCTTTTATCCTGGCCTGGCCGGCCGCCGTTGTTGTCAGCAATCTTGTCATGCGCCTCGCATTGCTAGTCCCCAATCGTTTCCCCAAGGGCATAGAGCACTTTTTCCAGGGGGCGATGCGATTTTTCATCTTCATTGCAATTGCCAGACTATTGGTAGACCAACTTGGGCTCTCCCTCACGGCGCGAATTTTGCTGGATTCCAGCGGCGTGGACTATGTGGCCTACACCGTACTTCTATTGGGCACAATCTCCCTGTTGCGCGACTACCAGGTCCGGCGGCTGCAGGCGGCGGGTAACGCACATTTTGTGGCTCTGCTCAAGCCACTGACAACCATGATCAAGCTTTTCCTGGTCATGTGCATCGCCCTGTTCTGGGCGGATTCCGCCGGCTACAATATGTCCACCATTCTGGCCGGCCTGGGCGTGGGTAGCCTGGCGGTTGCCCTGGCGGCTCAAAAGACCCTGGAGAACCTGATTGGGGCCATCACCCTGTACGCCGCGAGGCCGGTTAACCCGGGTGATTTTTGCCGCTTCGGCACTGTGGTTGGAACCATAGAGGAAATCGGCCTACGCTCCACCACGATTCGTACCCTCAATCGAACCCTGGTGTTTATTCCAAACTCGGTATTCTCTTCCGCTGAGGTGGAGAACTACTCGGCGCGAGAGCGCATTCGCTTTTTCCGCGATATCCAACTGCACCTGGTTAACGCCGATCAATTGCGCTTCGTACTCGCCCAATTGCGCAGATTGTTTTTGGCCCATCCGGAGGTTATTCAAGACACCGTCAGTGTTCGCTTCACCACTATAGATGGTGACAGCGCCCATATACGCATTGATGCAGGCATCTCCACCACAGACTTTCAGGTCTATCTGGCCATCGCAGAAGATCTGAATTTGAGGGTTGTAGAAACCGTTAACTCTGCCGGGGCCCAATTCACCGGGCCCGGGCAGATTCTGCAGGTGGCCGAGCTGGCACCCGCTGATTCCGCGCAAAAGGAACTCGTAGAAGCGACATTGCAGGCGTGGCGCGACCAGGATAAGTTGCCCTTTCCCAATTACAGCGACAGTGAAATTAGGCAGTTCAAGGGCTCGCTGGACTATCCACCGGCTGGCGCCCAAAGTTAATGGACCAACCCGCGCCGAGGAGTCTAGGTACCCTCTGGTCCATATTACGGTTTCTTCTTCCCTACAAGTTGCGAATGTTCTGGGCTGGCATCGCGCTTATTTTCACCGCCGCGGCAACGCTGTCAATGGGCCGCGGCCTGCAGCTTTTGATTGATCAGGGCTTTGGTGGTGAGACCAGCGCAGACTTGAGCAATGCCATTTTGACAGTGGTGGCTATAAGCGCCGCCGTGGCGATTGGAACCTTCGTTCGCTTCTATCTCGTATCGTGGCTTGGCGAGCGGGTCAGCGCCGATATCAGAACAGCGGTTTTTAACAATTTGGTCAAATTACACCCAGGATTCTTCGAGTCCAATCGCAGTGGCGAAATAATGTCTCGCCTGACCACTGACACCACCTTGTTGCAGACCATAATAGGCTCCTCGTTTAGTATGGCCCTTCGAAGCAGTCTGACGCTCACCGGTGCACTGGTAATGATGTTCATTACCAACCTGAAGTTGAGCTTGATTATAGCTGCGGGGGTGCCCCTTATACTGGTGCCCATTCTTTTTTTTGGTCGTCGGGTTCGACAACTTTCCAATCAAAGCCAGGACAGCATTGCCAGTGTGGGTAGCTACGCCGGAGAGATTATCCAACACATCAGGACGGTGCAAAGCTACACCCGCGAGGCATTCGAATCACGCGCTTTTGCCGCCGAAGTAGAACGTGCTTTTCGCATTGCGCGAAAGCGTATATGGCAGCGCTCGCTGCTCATCTGTGGTGCCATCCTGCTCCTGTTTGTCGGTATGTCCGCCATGCTGTGGTCCGGCGGGCAGGATGTTCTCTCCGGACGGATGACAGGCGGCGAGCTGGGGGCATTCGCTTTTTATGCGATTATGGTCGGGTCCGGATTCGCCACTATTTCGGAGGTCTGGGGAGAGTTGCAACGCGCTGCCGGTGCGGCGGATCGATTGCTTGACCTATTGGCCACACGCAGTCTCATTATTAGTCCCGACGCCGCATTGAAGGACGCCACCAAAGCCCAGGCAGAGGTACGTTTCGACAACACCACATTTTATTATCCTACGCGCCCCGATCATGCTGCCTTAACAAATTTTTCGCTGCATATTGAGGCGGGGAAAAGCCTGGCTCTGGTCGGGCCTTCTGGCGCAGGGAAGTCCACAGTTTTCGAGCTACTGCAGCGCTTTTACGACCCCCAACAGGGCGCAATTCGCCTCAATGGCCAGGATCTTCGTAGCATCGACCTCACCCAACTGCGAGCACACATGGCTTTAGTGCCACAGCAGCCAGCTTTGTTTACTGCCGACGTTCGATACAATATCGCCTATGGAAAACCCGAGGCTACGGATGAGGAAATAGTGAAAGCTGCCAAGGCAGCTCACGCTCACGCGTTTATTTCACAGTTACCAGAGGGCTACAATAGTCATCTGGGCGAGCAGGGCGTGCGCCTTTCGGGCGGTCAGAGACAGCGGGTCGCATTAGCCAGGGCTATTATCAATGATCCCCGAATTCTTCTGTTAGACGAGGCCACCAGTGCACTCGACACGGAGAGTGAATATCAGGTTCAGCTGGCCTTGCAGGAAATGATGATTGATCGCACCACAGTTATTATCGCTCACCGGCTTTCGACCATTCTTCACGCGGATAAGATCGCTGTTGTTGACCAAGGCAGAGTGGTGGCTATCGGCTCCCACACACAACTGTTAAACAGCTGCGAACTCTACGCTCGGCTGGCTAAACTACAATTTCGCGAAGAAGCCGATGTGGCTCTTTAGTGTCCTGAGTAGGCTCACTATACAGGGCACGACACTTGCCGGAGACTTTTTTCAACACACTAGCCGCTGGCCTGATCAATCAGGCGCATACGGTCTTTCCGCTCCTGGTTAATCTTCGACAAATCGGCCATAGAATCTCTGGATATTACCACTATATCGTCCACCAGGCTGAAACCCAGCCTTGTATTGTTAAGGCCACAGCGGAGCAGTCCCCTAACGGGTGACTCTCCGAGAATATCCCAGCTGTCATCCCACACACTGTGCAGGTGATCGCCACTGGTATGTTTGGCCCTGTCGTAGGCCATAGACAGTACATCCAGCGACTCCATCACCGCCTCTATACCAATCCATTCAGCCAGCGCTCCGCGCTCTACCTCGCGCCGCAACTTTCGTCGTAGCTTGCGAGCCAGGTTGCGAAACTCCCGGTCTACACGCGTGCCAAACAATGGATCGGCGATCGGGCGTAAACGGTCCTCTTCAGCCAATTCACGCCAGTCGGCAGCAGTAAGAATAGACTCCACCTGCGGGAAAACCAGATTTTCTTCACTATCGATATGGTTATACATGTCCTTGACATAGGCGCGGCCACCTTTCACCAATGCTGTGCCATCGTCTTCGCCCGCTCGCCAACGCTCTATGTTTGCCAGCACCGCCCGACCATTTTTTGCCAAAACCTCGTGCTCGCGTTGCAGGCTATCTACATTATCTGCCGCCTGCGCATCAATCTCGGCGGCTCTGCTATAGATCAAATCCTCTCGCGGGTGGTGATAGCGATCTGGCCAGATCACCATGTAGTCCATGATTTCATACGCCACACAGGGGTCGACCAACTGGCCTGTTGCAATTGACTCGATTTGCTCGTCAAACAATTGCAAGACTCGCGCTATATAGCGATGCTCCGCTCGCAGAGAGGCCATGATTGGCTGTTCAATCTTTTTCGGCTGCGGGCGTTTCCCAGGCCTCCTTGCTCCCGCCGTGCGGGTATTTGCGGGACGCTTCTTTTTGGCATGCATGATGTTCCCTCCGACTAGCCATAGGACCCATTAGAATAGCTGTATTTTCCCTGGTCGGCATTGATCCGGCGCACGAATACAGATCTTACGACAGTTCACGGAGGCACCCATTACGGTTCAGATGCCGCCTGGAGGCAGCGGCATTACTCCCGACCTTTCTCCAGCCCTGCCAGACTCATTCGAACTCGCGGATCAGGCCTCCGATAGATTCTTTGGCATCGCCGAACAACATGCGTGTATTGTCTTTATAGAACAACGGGTTCTCAATGCCTGCGAAACCAGAGGCCATGGAGCGCTTGAGAACAAATACCGTGCGTGCACTGTCCACGTTGATTATCGGCATTCCGTAAATGGGAGAGGACTCCTCTTCGCGGGCCGCGGGATTCACGACGTCGTTGGCGCCTATAACGATGGCCACGTCGACATTCTCCATGCGGGGATTGATGTCGTCCATTTCCAACAATTGGTCATAGGGCACATCGGCCTCTGCCAATAGCACGTTCATATGCCCGGGCATTCGCCCCGCCACCGGGTGAATACCGAAACTTACCTCGGCGCCATTCTCTTCAAGTAATTCACACAGTTCCTTAACCACGTGCTGAGCCTGGGCCACCGCCATACCATATCCGGGAACAAACGCCACATTGGAAGCCGCCTCCAACACATAGTAGGCGTCTTCCACCGAAATGGGCTTGATTTCTCCCTCGACTTCCCCGGTAGCAGCACTCACGCTACCAAATCCACTGAACAACACATTACTGAGTGAGCGATTCATTGCCTTACACATGATCTGTGTTAGAACAATGCCCGAGGCACCGACCAGGGAACCGGCCACAATCAGAATATTGTTATTCACCGCGAAACCCGCGGCACAGGCAGCCAGCCCCGAATAGGAATTCAGCAGGGAGATCACCACCGGCATATCGGCACCACCGATGGGTATCACCGCCATAACCCCAAACAACAGGGAAAGTCCGACGATGAGATAAAGCCACTGCATGGTATCCGGATGCTGGCAGAACATGACCGCACTGCCTAGAATCCCCAGAACAATCAGACTATTAACCACCTGCTGTCCCTTGAACATCACAGCACCGCTACCGATTGTTTCACTCAGCTTGCCGTAGGCAACCAGGGATCCGGTAAAGGTCAAACCACCAATCAGAATAGACAGGGCAATGGTAATCAGGGTGAAGGTACTCGTCGCTCCGGACAACGCCGCCCAGCCGACCAACAAACTGGCCATTCCACCGAAGCCGTTAAACAATGCAACCATCTCAGGCATCGAGGTCATCTGTACCATACGGGCAGCGGCGCCGCCGATAATCGCGCCGACCACAAAACCCAACAGAATCCACTGGTACTCCACTATGCCCTGATCCATCAGTGCAGCCAAAATAGCTACCAGCATTGCAATAGCCGACAGCATATTGCCACGCCTGGCGGTTGCGGCAGATCCGAGCATCTTCAAGCCATAAATAAACAGGGCACCCGATGCAACATAGACAAATTGAATCAACATTCCCAAATCAGTGCTATTTTCCATCAGTGGCTACCCTCTTTTTTCTTAAACATAGCCAGCATACGGTCGGTCACCATATAACCGCCCACCACGTTAATAGTAGCCAGTGCCACAGCAGCGGCACCCAGCCAATTGGCCAGGTCCTGTTCACCCGTTCCCGCCAGGCTAATTGCTCCTACAACGGTTATGCCGGAAATGGCATTCGCACCCGACATAAGCGGAGTGTGAAGCGTTGCTGGTACTTTATTGATCAGTTCGAAGCCGAGAAAGATCGCCAGCATCAGAATAAATGTCAGGAATACAATATCCATATTAACTACCCCCTTGCAGGATGTTCTTGATGGTTTCGTGGGTTACTTCACCGCCATGGGTTATTATGCAACCCGGCAAAATATCGTGCTCCATATCAATATTGAAGACACTCGCTTCCTCATCCCAGCTGTCCTCGACCAGATTGAACAGGTTATTGGAGTACATCTGGCTGGCATCTCGGCAGACTTCATTGGGCAAATTACCCTGACCGACCACCGTTACACCGTTAATATCGACTGTTTCATTGGCTACAGAACCCTCGACGTTGCCGCCGGTCTCCGCCGCCATATCGACAATAACTGAACCTGGAGCCATACTTTCAACCATGTCGCGGGAGACGATGACCGGCGGCTTGCGCCCAAACACCTGGGCAGTTGTTATTACGATGTCCGATGCCGCTATCACTGCCTTTTGGGCATCTTTCTGGATCTGAATCTGTTCTGGTGTCAACTCTTTGGCATAACCACTGTCGGTCTCGCCGGTATCGCCCAAATCAATATCGAGGAAGCTTGCACCCAGAGACCTGACCTGTTCCGCCACCACCGGTCGAGTATCGAAGGCGGTCACTCTGGCGCCCAGGCGCTTGGCAGTAGCAATAGCCTGCAAGCCCGCCACTCCTGCACCGATAATAAAGACCTTGGCGGGCTTCAGGGTGCCGGCAGGCGTCATCATCATCGGAAATATCCGGGGTAACTTCATAGCGGCCAACAGCACCATGACATACCCGGCAAGATTAGCCTGCGAGCTCAGTGCATCCATTTTCTGACTGCGGGTGGTCCTGGGAATCATTTCCATGCTGATCGCAGTTACACCCCTCTCCTTGAGGGCGTTAACCAGTTCATGCTCGTTGAAAGGATCCAGATAGCTGATGTGAATGCACCCCGCTTTCATCAGGGCGACCTCGTCCATCTCCGGCTTACGCAGCCGCAACAACATGTCGGCACTGGAAATCAACTCCCCACGGTCCGTACTAAGCGAGGCTCCCGCCTCTGTATATTGTGAATCAGAGAATCCAGAGCCCTCGCCCATACCCGATTCAATGACTACCTCAGCGGCCATACGACACAGTTTTTTTACCGTGTCGGGTGTAATCGGCACCCGATTTTCTCCTGGATGCGTCTCCTTCGGAATTGCAATGCGCATAGCAATGTATACCCCATACTATTGTTAAATTATCTGGCGCCGGGCCACTGTAGTGATTTTCAGCAACCGCCAATGGGCGATCGTGTCAATTCTCACCCCTCGCTCGCTCTCTTTGAGCCGAGCGCGGCGGTAGACTGTAGCACAGCTCCTCTTTGATCGGAATTATGACCGCTATTCAGGCTCTGAATAGGAGTATGTTGATTCGAGCAGCAATGCTGATCAACCACCCCCATTTCAATACGACCCTGCGCGATAGGACCGCTAAGGCCAGGAGGTATGGACAAGTGGAGGGCGTTTGCGGAAGATAGTCTCACCACTCACGCTCCGGAAACAAGACAAATGAAGCCACAGCTGGCCCACAAATCAGTGCTCATTACCTCCGCCAATCGTTACATGGGCCCGGCAATTGCCGACCTGTTTGCTCAGGAGGGTGCCAGTGTCACGCAAGACAATGGCACAACCTATTATCAGGAGGAGGTTGACTCGCTACTAACTTCCACTCCGGACATCCTGATTCTCAATCTGGCGGAACCTCCCCGGTCTGCCCCGGTTGACGACATCACCGACCATGATTGGAACACTCTTTTTGAGGCTTTGGTTCATCCGATGATGCGCATTATTCGATCAGTGGTCGGCCCCATGAAGACCAGGGGCAGCGGCAAAATTATCGCAGTCACCAGTGCTGCACCCCTGCGAGGAATTCCACATGCCAGTGCTTACTGTGCCGCCCGTGGCGCGCAGAATGCCTTCATACGAGCAACCGGACTGGAGCTGGCCAAGTTCAATATACAGGTGAATGCTATTGCTCAGAACTATATTCGCAACGATACCTATTATCCCGATGGGATGCTGGAAAATGCCAAATTTGACCAGCACCTGAAACAAATGGTGCCCACAAAGCGGGTGGCTGAATCTCGGGAAACGGCACAATTGGCGCTCTATCTGGCATCGGAGCACTGCTCCCACATGGTGGGTCAGGTTCTGCCGCTGGCGGGGGGTTGGGCAACCACCACAGGCTAGTGTATCTCGTCGACGAGGGTCACTAGTAGATTCGGTAAGTCCACCAGGGAGGTAGTAATTGCCGATACTCCCGGCTGGAGTAACGGCTATCAATAAGCAGCGCCCGACCCCGGTCATCACGTCCTCGAATCACCCGACCCAGCGCCTGATCCACTTTTTGCATGCCCGGATAAAGGTAGGCATAGTCAAAACCACGCCCATAGCGGTCCTCAAAATAGGCACGTAACTGCTCGGTATCGCGATTGACCTGCGGTAGCCCCACACCAACAATAACCACGCTTGCCAGGCGCTCGCCCGGCAGGTCGATGCCCTCCCCAAACACACCACCAAGAATACAAAATGCCGCTACATTCCGGCGTTGTTCCAGCAGTTGCAGCAGTTCCTCTCGCGCGATGTCTCCCTGGCGCCTGTCCTGCACCCAAACCGTACGCCCAAGTTCGTGCAAATTGAACTCTTGGAGTTTTCCCATACAGTCCTGCAGATAGCGATAAGAGGGGAAGTATACGATGCAGTTGCCCTGTGCTTGTTGTAGCCACTCCTGTAATAACGCAACCAGGAGTGGCAGAGATTCAGCTCTTTGCTTAAACCGGGTATCGACATGGCTAGCAATAGAAATTTCCATCTGCTCAATAGTGAAGGGTGAATTTAGACGTCTGTATACCGCTTCAGTGTTCAACCCAAGAGCAGTCTGAATCCAGTGCGCGGGCGACAATGTGGCCGAGAATGCCGTTACCGAGTGTAATCGCTCTTGCTTCTCGGCCAAAAGACGGCCTGGGTCGAGGCAATTCAAGGTCAGACGCAGGCTCTGCTTGACCTGTGTCCGAGAAAGCTCAAACCGAAACTCATCGCCCCAGTTTTCAGCTACTCTCAGAAACTGCAAAACCTCGAAATAGAAGTCCAGCAGCAGTGGAATACGTTGCAAAAAGTTCGTCTCTAATGCCATCTGCTCGCCCACCACAGCGACAAAGTTTCGCAACGCTTCCTGCAAATTGTCCGGCAGATCATCTTTACTATGATATTCCCGGTCCTGCCACGTCTCCTTTTGCAGCTTAAGCAGAATCCGGTTTATTCGCGCTAAACTGGCAGCGACTGCTTTAGGTGCCATTTTCTTGGCCCGCATTAAATCCTGCTTGACCAAACCGGCACTGAACATGTGGCGTGCGCGCGAAGGCAGGTTATGTGCTTCATCCAGCAACACGGTCCAACGCTTTGTGTCGTTATCGACCAGCCCCATCAGGGTCGCGGTCAAACTATACACATAGTGGAAGTCCGCTATAACAACATCGACCCAGGGTAGAAGATCCAATGCCAGCTGATAGGGACAAACCACAAAGCGACGGGCCAGGTCCTCTATGTCTTCTCGCTGCAAAGTAGGTGCTTCAATAGCGCAAAACATGGCCTTGGGCAGCTTATCGTAGTAACCCCTGGCATAGAGACAGTCATCGCCATGGCAGGCCTTTCCCGGCGATAGGCAAATTTTCTCTCTGGCCGTGAGGCTCAAGACACTACCGCAATAACCCGTGCCGGAGAACAGTTTCAACGCCGCCTCTGCCGCCCTACGGCCGACCGACTTCGCAGTCAGGTATATCACTCTGTCGTGCTTGTCCGTGGCGAGGGCTTTCAGGGCCGGAAAGATCACCGCAGCAGTCTTGCCAATGCCGGTTGGCGCCTCGATAAGAAGCTGACCCGCCTGATCGACACACTTGTACACCAGTTCCGCAATATTGCGCTGACCATCTCGATAGTCCCGATAGGGGAACTCCATTTTCGCCAGGTGGGCATCGCGCTGCTGGCGAAGCTGTGCAACAACCTGTAACCAGTTTGAAAACCCCTGCAACGATTGTTCGAGAAATGCCAGCAGTTCGTCTATTTCATAAACCCGGGTTTCAGACCACTCTTCATCACTGTCGATATTCAACCAACTCAGTCGCACCTCCATCTGTGCTCGCCCCTCCTGCGCTGCAATTATCGCAGCGTAAAATCTCGCCTGCGCCAGGTGCAGCTCGCTCACAGACTCCGGTATAGACTCCGCAGGCACCCTGCAGGTCTTGATTTCTTCCACCATTCCCTGAGCGGAGTCATAGCCATCAGCTCGACCTCGCAGCAGTATCGATTGCCCGTTGTGTGTATGGCAGTGCTCCACCGAGTATTCACTGCAATAGGAATCAGGTCGATTGCGATAAAGACGTTGATGGCCCTCTACGCCCTGCACTCCTGTTGGTGACAGCGTAAACCGGTGATCAATATCGCCACTGCGATGACAGAACAGCGCCAACTCCCGCACGCTGACAATCTGCTCAGACATTCGTCCACTCCACCCAGGCTACCTTCGCGGGAATCTTGTTTTGAGCAAAGTAGCGCAACCACCGTTTCTGGTTATCCTGTAGTTTGTCCCCCGGGCCCTTTACCTCTATCAGGCAGTAGGCCCCCGGCCGGTCGCCGAACGCAATTAGATCCGGGAATCCACTGCGATTTTCGCGCGGATCAAATAGTTGGCGCCGCCAAATGGCCAGCAAGTGGTCGGGGGGAATAATCTGCAACGCAGTGATCAGCAGTGTTTCACTCACGCGTCGCCAGTTAGTCCAGTTACACTTGTAGCGGCTGTAAAGGCGGTAGACGCGTAGCAATTCCTGGCCCAGATCGCCTGCGTGCAAAGCGGCAAACCTCTCGACAATCTTCTTTTCTCGCCGCTTGCTGAATTCCGGAAGATACATATCTGCAGGCACGCTCTGGTAAGGGTTGTGGAAAACACCGGATACATCGGCGAATATCTGCTCCCAGAACGCCAGTCCAAACAGCGAATTCATCAAATCGTTTTCAACATAGTAAACAGACTTCCACTCGCGCTGTAAATCGTGGGCAGCATCCTGTTCCACTGATTCATGAAATGGCGTAAGCCGCAGCTTGAATTCACAAAAAGTCTCTCTGCCTCGCCTGGGGGGTGTTCCCCCCAACTTTCGCAGAGCCCGGGGGAGGATCCGCTCCGCTGCCTCGCGCTCCGCCTCACACCAGGGCGCGGTGGCAATCTCCTGACACAAGGCAACAACACCCTCCCAGTCCTTCCTCGCCGCCAGAATGCGTGCCCGCCGCTCCCGTGCAGGGTGGGTGCTACTACGACCGAACAACCGGAGCGAGAGATCCCAGTAGTGTAACCGCTCCAGCTGTCGCGCAACGAGATTGCACAGGCGTTCCCATCGGGCCTGACTTGAGGGGAAGCGGACATCTCGCTCAAGCAGATCACCTGCCAATTGAAGCAACGCTTCATCCTCCCCAAGCTCGAGAAGTTCATAGTAAATATCATTGAGCTGGCAACAGTCGATGTACTCGTCCAAGGCTTCTCGGCAGGAAAAGAACCGCTGCTCGCGATCCAGGGCATAGGGGTAGTACCTCGCGATACCGAGATCACTGAGCACAAATTCGGTCAGATTCTGGTGACGATTGCCGAAATACAACAATTGCAGCAGTTGCACCACCTCCCCACCCATGGGTGCTATTACCCGCTCCCGGGAATCACCGAGAACCAGTGTCTGGTGTTCGTCTTCATCAAGCACCAGCGCGTAAATGGCAGTTAGTAGTGCGTCCTTGCCCGGTGGAGTTGGGGCTTGCAAGAGATGACTATATGCCGCGCGCAGCTCCGCTACCGTGTACAATCCGGCCAGCTCCTCAACGCTAAGCCCCGCGGGCTCACACACCAGCTGCTCTTTCGCCAGGGCGTCTATGACCGGTGCAATCTCACCAATTTCTGGATAGTCCAGTTTGGACACTCGAAACCACGGCCCAAGTCGAGACACCAACCTCACATAGAGACACTGGGCTTGATGATCCAGTCGTTGAAGGGCCGCCAACAGGCCCAACTCCTGCGGCTGTAGAAGGTCCGCATAGCGTGTCTGCACCGTGTCGCACAGGGACATAAAATTATCCCTGTAATAGTGGGGAGGCAACTCTGCCGATATCGGTGCTGGTCGGGAATCGACGCTTTCCATCATCTCCTTAGCCGGGTAACGGGAACACGGGCACAATCACTCTATGGTAGCAAGCCTCTCAGACCCGTTGCCACTGATGTTCAGTATTGTCTATTGCCGGGCCCCCGAAACTCTCCAGTGCAAATGAATTCGGTAAAAGTCGATCGATGGTAATGCCCATTAGCACCGTCTGCAGCAGGGACGCTGCAGCCGAGCCCCCATGGATG
>JABHWT010000065.1 GCA_018657645.1 Halieaceae bacterium
CAGCCATATAGAAAGCACCACAGCTACCCGGTCCGGTCAAAACGGGAGAGCGTATGGCGGTCAGGTGTTCCTGACCATTGCCGCGGCTGATCCACGCGCCTGGTACTCGATGCAGTGCCTCACTGACGTGTACCGCATCAATCAACTTCAACTGCTGTGCTCCGATCACACTGACACTGTTACTTATAGCACTTAGCGGTTGTTCCGTGCGCGAGGCTATCACGGCAACAGTTTCTATTTCCTGTGCGGCCTGGAGAGTGACCGCGGGCAATAGGGTAGTGGATGCCCAGATAGCGAGAAGAAATTTACGCATGGTTGTACTCTGATTTGTGGGAGTATAGACATTGGATTTGCGGTGGCCGTTATCTTAGAGGATTTGCAGTGGAAGACAACTGTCAATTTTTGAATAAGAGCCTGTCTCCCTGGGATTGGTCGTGTCCTTATCAGGATTGAGTTCCCGATATGTTTGCCGTAGAGTGGTTTGTCCATACTTTGACCCATTGTACTAATGAAAACTGACATCCTTATTATTGGATCTGGCCCGGCCGGACTGAGTTTTGCCAGATCCCTGGCAGATTCTGCATTGAAAGTGGTTGTGGTCGAGAAAATGGGGGAAGATGCTATCGCCGATCCAGCCCCCGATGGGCGAGATATAGCGCTGACCCATCGCTCCAGGCAAATCTTGACAGACCTCGGCGCCCTCAAGCATATCGCCGATGAAGATATTTCACCTATCAAGGAGGCAAAGGTGTTGGACGGGGACTCGCCCTACGTCCTTCACTTCGACTACAGACGGGTCTGTGATGATGCATTGGGGTATTTGATTTCGAATCATCTGATTCGAAAGGCCCTGTATCAAGAGGTCAAAGCGGCGAGTAATGTCGAAATGGTTTTTGACTCATCGGTAAAATCAATCTCACCCGCGGTAGACAGCGCTTGCGTTACCCTGTCCAATGGAACCGAGATCACAAGCCGATTGGTTGTGGCCGCCGACAGCCGCTTTTCAGAATCTCGCCGTATGATGGGGGTTTCTGCTTCGATGCAGGATTTTGGCAGGACCATTGTGGTTTGCCAAATGCAGCATGATGAACCGCATCAAGGTGTTGCCTACGAGTGTTTTCGCTACGGTAATACCCTGGCGGCTCTACCGCTTCGGGGCAATACGTCTTCAATTGTCGTGACTGTCGCCAATGAGCAGGTCGATGGATTGTTGGCCATGAGTGATCAACAGTTTGGTGATTACGCGCGGGATCAGCTAGAGGGAAGATTTGGCAATATGTCGCCCGTTGGAAAGCGCTTCCACTATCCTCTGGTTGCGGTACTGGCCAACCAGTTCTATGCACGCAGATTTGCTTTAATTGGCGATGCCTGTGTTGGCATGCACCCGGTAACCGCACATGGGTTTAACCTTGGGTTGCTGGGGCAAGATACCCTGGCATCTTTGATTAAGGAAGCATTACACAAAGACCGGGATATAGCCCCCGATGACCTGTTGAGGACGTATCAATCCAGGCACCGAATAGCAAGCATGCCTCTATACCTCGGCACTAATGCAATTGTGAAACTTTACACCAATGATCTTCCGGTCCCCAAGATTCTCCGCAAGGCTATGCTCCGGTTTGGCAATAATTTTAGCCCGGTAAAGGCTGCAATCACACGCCATCTCACCGAGACTCACAAGTTGACGTAATCTTTGGGAAACACAGGAGACCCCTATGACCAGAGCGTCAGCCAGGCCATTCAAAACACTCTCTCGCAGTGCCGTGTCTCTTATTTCGCTCCTGATTATGCCGGCTTTTGGGGAGGGGGAGCGCCCCTACACGTTGAGTGAAGAACGTGAACACTGTGACCAGTACCAACCCCTGCGTCGCCCACACTTTGGCGATACGCATGTTCACACAGCCTACTCTTTCGATGCCAGTTCTCAAGATACACGCAATACACCCTATGACGCCTATGACTTTGCCCGAGGTGGAAGAATGGGCATACAGCCCTATGTGAACGACGAACCGCTGCGACACATTCAACTGGACCGGCCCCTGGATTTCACCGCGGTAACCGATCACTCGGAGTTTCTCGGGGAGATCAATATTTGCACTACCCCGGGTATAGCCGGCTATTGGCATCCGGTGTGTATTGCTCATCGCAATTTCCCTGAGCTAAGTTTTGCCACTTTCGCCGCCTACGGACTCGTGCGAAAAGAGCGCTGGGGCTTGTGCGGTGAGGGTAATGCGCACTGTTATTCCCAGGCAAGAAGCCGCTGGAGAGATATGCAGGATGCCGCGGAGCAAGCCTACGACCGCAGCGCAGAATGTCGTTTTACCAGTTTTGTAGGCTACGAGTGGACAGGCACCGTCGGGCCGGGGAAAAATCTGCACCACAATGTGGTGTTCAAAAATGCAAAGGTACCCGACCGAGCCCTTAGCTGGATAGAGAGCCCCTCGGTCATGGATTTGTGGAGTTACCTGGAGCAAGAGTGTGTGGCAGAGAAAGAGGGCTGTGATGCTGTGTCTATTCCCCATAATCCCAATCTCAGTGGGGGTTTGATGTTTCAGACGGCGGCGATTACCCGGGATCAGGTGGTGGGCAAGATCACGGCCAATGAGGCGAGGCGTCGCCGCCGCTGGCAGCCGCTATTTGAGATAATGCAACACAAGGGTTCGTCGGAGTGTGATATTCGAGCGGGTTGGACCGAGGATGAATTCTGTGGCTTCGAGAAGCTTCCCTACGATAGCTTCGGCGGAAAAAATACGGGTATCGCAGCCAATGGCCAGATGGATTGGCTCAAGTACTTTGCCCGAGAGGATCAAATACCCGTTACTCAACTGCCCGATGCCAACAACTATGTGCGCTGGGCTTTGAAGGAGGGACTGCGCCAGCAACAGGCATTAGGTATCAACCCCTTTAAGTTTGGCCTTATCGGAAGCACCGATACCCATATCGCCGCCCCGGGTCTGACTTCGGAGCGCAATCACCCAGGTCACGGTGGAGCCGGTATGGGTGCCGGCGACGGCGTGCCGGCTGGGTTGCCGGATGAACTGGAGTACGGACCCGGAGGTCTGGCAGTGCTGTGGGCCGAGGAGAATACACGAGATTCCCTGTTTGCTGCCATGAGGCGAAGGGAAGCCTACGCCACCAGTGGCACAAGGCCCATCGTGCGCTTCTTTGGTGGATGGGAGTATCAGAAGGACTTGTGTGAATCGCCGGAACTGGTGGCATTGGGTTATGAGGGGGGGGTACCCATGGGTGGCGATTTACTGCCGAGACCGGTGGAACTTGCGCACGGCCCTCGTTTCGCTGTTTCCGCAGTGCAGGATGCCGGCACCGCGAAAGTACCCGGTACTGCCTTACAACGTGTTCAGATTATCAAAGGCTGGTATGAGGCGGGTGAACTAAAGGAAAGGGTTCTCGATGTGGCCGGGGGGGCCAATAATGCCAGTGTCGATCTCGAAAGCTGTGAAACCCACGGCAGTGGTCATCAGAACCTGTGCCGCGTCTGGCAGGATGACAGCTTCAATGCTGCGGTTCCCGCCTTCTACTATACGCGGGTACTGGAAAATCCCACATGCCGCTGGAGTCAGCGGATATGTGCGGCTGCCAGAGTGCAGTGTGGTGATCCCGACTCTGTACCGGCTGAATTGCAAG
>JABHWT010000197.1 GCA_018657645.1 Halieaceae bacterium
AGGGCATTCCCTGCACTTCGTACAGAAAGCCAGACAGCAGCAAGGCCGGCAGGAATGCCGATAACAGCGCTACCTGAGCAGCCACAAACTGGTTTTTAGCCAGGGTTGAAATCAACAGGCCCTGACCCAAAGCGGGCACCAGAAAAACACCGCTTACCAATAGCAGCGCCATCGGCGACCCCTTCAGGGGCATGCCCAGAACGCCGACCGCCAGAAATCCACAGCCTACCGTAGCAATCAGACCCAGGACATAATAGGGCACCAGTTTGCTGACAATGATCTCCAGAATGCCCACCGGCGTCGACATCAAGGCCTCCATGGTGCCACGCTCCCACTCCCTGGCCACGACCAGGGCTGTGAGCAAGGTTCCGATAATGGTCATTACCACTGCGATCGCTCCCGGTAGCAATACCGCGCGACTTTCCAACTCTGCGTTAAACCAGAAGCGACTCTCATTCTGGAAACTTGCACCGCCAGTATCGGGGGCCCCGGTATAGTCGGCCAGCCAGTTTTGAAACACGCCCTGGGCATAGGCCGCGGTGTAATTCGCTGAATTGGGCAGCGAGCCGTCGGTGATAATTTGAATGGGGGCCCTTGCATTACCTTCCAGGATCAAGCGGTCAAAATCCTGCGGTATAACCACAAAACCTCGCAACTGCCCCGACACCAGCAACGGCTCCACTTGCTTTCTGTTTCGTACCGGCATCACGTTCAAATAGGGCGTTGCCGCATAGGCACTAGCCAGCGAATGTGCCTCGGCGCCATCACTTTCCAACACGACACCAAAGGGTACGGCCTTCACGTCCAGTGACACGGCACTGGTAAACAGCATAAGCAATACCGGTGGCAGTACAAAGGCGATCAACAGGGATGCAGGATCCCTTAGAACCTGTAGTGTCTCCTTTTTAATTAGTGCCCACAGACGTGTACGGACCCGAGCCACTGGCCCCTTGCCTCGTCCCGTCACGCCACTAGCTCCGATTCAGACTCACTCTGTGCCTGAACCAGTTTTATGAACGCATCTTCCATGGTCGGGTTTGGCAGTTGCGCTGTTGCCACGCTGGCCTTGAGGGCATCTGGACTATCCAGGGCAATAAGCTGCCCCTGATTGACCAGCGCCACCCGGTCACAGTACTCGGCCTCATCCATAAAGTGGGTAGTCACCAGCACCGTAACCCCTTTGCCGACCAGCCCGGTAATATGAGTCCAGAATTCACGGCGGGTGATGGGATCGACACCGGAAGTGGGCTCATCAAGAAATAGAACTTGTGGTCTGTGCATCAAGGCACAGGCCAATGCCAGGCGCTGCTTGAACCCCAGGGACAGATCGTCCGGCGAGGCGGACAAATAGGGTTGCAGCTCGAATACCTCGATCATTTCCTGTATACGGCTGCGGCGCTGCTTACCCCACAGGCCGTATATACCGGAAAAGAACGATAAATTTTGCTGCACCGACAACAGACCATAGAGGGAGAATTTCTGCGCCATGTAGCCAAGCTGCAACTTTGCAGCAGTGGCCGAGCGACGTAGATCCAGGCCGACGACCCGGGCACTACCCGAGCTTGGTTTATGTAGTCCACACAGCATTTTAAAAGTAGTGGACTTGCCGGCTCCATTGGGGCCCAGTAAGCCCAGAATTTCGCCCTTGCGCACGCTGAAGCTGACTTTATCCACCGCGGTAAAATCGCCGAAGCGTTTGCTCAACGCCTCACATTCCACCATCTGTTCCAGAGGGCTATCGACAAAGTCCATCCTGGCCGCAATTTCAGAATGTCCGCCTGGCCCGCCGCCCAGCAAATCGATAAACGCATCTTCAAAACGGGGCGCCACCGGCTCCAATTTACCCTGATAGTTACTCACCAGTGCCTGAACAGGGTATGGGTCGGCATTTTCTGCCAACACCAGGCGCACCGACGCGCCCTGAATAACGCCATCGCGGACCGACTCCAGATCCAGGACGTCGGTTAAGCACTGGCGACGGTCGCCCTGTATACCCCTGGCCAGGAAGCTGCGGCCATTCAGGCGTCGGGTAAGCTCATCGGGCACCCCACTGTAGACCAATCGACCGTGATCCAGCAGCAATACCTCATCGCAGCGCTCGGCCTCTTCCAGGTAGGCCGTCGACCAGACAACCGCCATACCTTCATGCGCCAATTCCTGCACCATATTCCACAAATCCTGGCGACT
>JABHWT010000064.1 GCA_018657645.1 Halieaceae bacterium
CGTTGTAAGCCAAACCGATCCCGTCCAGGCACCGGCTGCACCCATGGCCATGCAAGCCGCCATCTGTCGTCCGGTCACAATGCCACCCGCAGCCAGCACCGGTATATCACTACCATAAGCTTGCAAGCTTTCCAGTACCTCGGGTACGAGAACCAGGGTCGACACTTCACCGCAGTGCCCGCCCGCTTCTGTACCGGCAACAATAAGAATATCGACACCGGCATCGGCGTGTTTTATGGCGTGCTCTCTGGCTCCCGTCAGAGCCCCTACTACCACACCTTCTTTGCTGGCCCTGTCAAGCATAAACCTGGGGGGTACTCCCAGCGCATTCACTATCATTTTAATGGGGTGGTTGAACGCCACATCCACGATCGCTGTAGCGCCTTTCTCGCGTAGATTGTCGCCGAACTTGCTGCTGACTTTACGATCCCATAGGCCCTTTGTGTCGATGCTATGGGATGCCAGGATGTTCTCGACATGCAATTTGTGCTCCAGAGGAATTCTCGCTTCTATCTCCTGGGCAGTAAATTCGCCACCTTTATCGCTCATGCTGGTGGGTACGATGAGGTCCACACCGTAGGGCTTACCGTTTACATGCTCATCGATCCAGTTGAGTTCGATTTCGAGTGACTCGGGTGTGTGGCCCGCCGCACCAAGGACACCAAAGCCACCGGCCTTGCTCACTTCGGCAACCACGTCTCGACAGTGACTGAAAGCGCACAGGGGAAACTCCACGCCCAGCATTTCACAGATTCTTGAGTTCATTCCGACCGTCCTTTTGCCCACTGGTTATCGACTAGACCACATGATGTCGCTTTTTGAAAGGGATGAAAAGCACTGAAGTTGCCAGGAGGTGCCTCACCGGACGGGGAGCTTCACATCGAATCGCTCTGGCGATGCATCATCGGTTGAGCAGGGGGGCGGCAATACCGGTTGGATCCGTAGTTCTTCCTCAGGCTGCCTCAGGGTTTTACTTCCTTGCCCTTGAACTCGCCGGTAAGGTCGAGTGCAGCACGCGCTGCTGCGGGTAAACTGCCGGCCAGAGACTGGGCGGTGCGGTACTGATTCCTGGCCTGGGCCTTGTCCCCATACCCCTCTAGTGCTCGAGCTAGCAGGTAATAGTAGCCGCCTGATCTGACTGTGGCGGGGGCGCGTGCGAGTTCAGCAATTGCAGATTTGTAGCGCTCCAGCCAGATCAGGGTTCGAGCAATCACCAATCCGATCTGATAAGCTTCAGGGTGCAATTCTCTCTCTCTGATATAGGCCGCCAATGCCTCTTTATGGGCGCCGAGTTTCTCGTAGCATCGGCCCAGCCTGAGGTTCAATTGTGGATGTCGCGCGTCCACAGCATATGCGGCCTCTAGGAATTTCAGTGCATTTTCGCAGTTACCTTCCTGCTCCGCGATAAGCCCCTGCCGGTAGTTAGTATTGAATTCGTTGGAGTGACGTTTCCATATCTCGTTGTAGATACTCGGCCCAGTCACCTTGTCCAGGGTCTCGATCATTTGCAGTAATCCCCAGTCGAAAGTAGTAAACGCACTCCTGACGTTGTTCACATTCAGGGCTGCCACTATTCTTTTCTGAAACTGCCTGATGTTGCGTTTAATGACTCTGGACATTTCGAAGGCCAACATGGGTTTGTCAAGGGTATTTAGCGGTGCCCCCCGTGGATTTCTCAATGCCGCGGCGTTTGTATGTAGAAGTTGGTAGGCAAACCCGCCGGGATCAATGCTGGAGTTCTGTCGGAAATAACGAGCAAGTTGTTCCTGTTGCTCCACTACATGGGGATGGTGAGCGACAACGGGAGTGTCCGAACAAAGCAGTAGTAAGTAGACCGCAGACATTTGAGCCAACCCGCAATGCTCGAAACTACGAGTGACTGTCTCTATCATAATGTCTGCACCGGTATTTCCTACACGCGAATCCAGCCAGGTCATATACAAACCGCCAGGCGCCAGATGATGGCGGACGTTGTCTAGAAAATCCGTGGTATAGAGCTTGGCTGAACTGAAAAAAAGCGGCGATGTGACCGTATTTAGAATGAGTGAATAATCCCTGTCTGCCACTTTTACAGCGTGAATCGCATCGTCGTGCACGAGCGTCACGTTGTCCATGCCCGTCAAACCGAAATTGTACTTCTCCATGCGGTTAAGATTATCCAAAATGATTTTACTTATTTCTACCGCCCGCACCTGATCGAATACAAGGGCCACGGAGCCTGCTGTTGCACCGCTGCCTACGCCGAGCACCATGGCCTTGCGGTGGTCGGTGGCAAATACGCTGGCAATAGCCCCTACGGTTTTTTCTTTGGGAGACTCGAGACGGATGCTAATCTGACCATTGATAAACAGGAAAGGATCGCCGTTGCGTCGACTAATGGAGAGTACATCTTGCTCCCCCTTGTATCGCTCGCTGGAGGCATGTTTGCCCAGCCTTTCGGCCATCGCATCCGGAGACAGGAAGGCCCTGTAGCCCTGATAAAGAAGCTCTTCATTCCACAGCGTAAACGCGCCAATTACAGTTCCAGAAAGGCAGGCAGTCACACTCCAGACCAGTATTATCCTTCGTATATGCCCTGGTCCTGGTTCAACTTTGTGTGCGCCAAACACCAGAAGACTCGCACCCGACAGAAGCACAATTAGTACCAGTAACTCTCCGTAGTCCAGGCGTTGGTGTAAAACCAGGCACATCAACAGGAAGCCTGATGCGTTGGCCAGTGACGAGACAAACAGTAAGTAACCCGGCGAGCGAGTCGCCTCTGTGCCGCCGGGGCCCGTGGATTGCATCGACCTGTTCAGTGTATTGAGAATCGCCGGAATGGTGGCACCAAAGCAAGTGGCTGGTCCAAGGGCGATGAGGGAGATGCAGACAAACTTGAGGCATATGAGTTGCCAATAGGCGTCCACGAATACAGGATGCCATTGCGCGAAGTAGTGCATTACCCAGGGCAGTGAACACAGGGTCCAGGAAAGGGCAACTATGCAGGCGACAAGAATTCCAGTGAAACCAATTTTGAAACGGCTCACTAAAAGCGATCCGACAGCAATACCTAACAGTATGATGCAAAGAACGTAGGCAAAAGTCTCTCGAAACGGGCCGAACAGCATTTCACTTAGTCGAATAGCCGTCAGTTGAAAGATGGCGGAGCCTATGCTGCTGATTGCCAATGCGATTAAAACCCTGCGTGGAAAACCGGAGGCGCGGGATTGGATTTGAGGCTGGACAGTGTTGGAGAGTGTTCTGAAAAACAATAACAGGCAGATCGCGACCAGCGTATTGAGTGCTCCCATGTAAAACACTGCCCGCTTGATTCCGGTCTCCCGAATCAACCAGAATTCTATGAAGATAACGATAAGTGCAGCACCAAAATTGTAAACGCTGTAGCTATTAGCGAAATACTCCCTGGAGGGGCGCAGTTGGTGGGCATAGCCTGCGAAAACCGGCAGGCTGATACCGATCGAGAATGCAGGTACGATCAGTAAGACCGCGGCCACGCTGATTGAAGCAAGTGCACTAGTGCCAATGCTGGAGATATGGGTGTACAGGAGTTTGTCGATTTCCGGCAGGTTGAGCGCCAGGAGTACTGCATACAGACCAATGATGACCTCAATAAGCCACAGGTGACGCCAGAGTCGGTGGGCATGTAATGCTCCAAATCCGATTCCCAGCATAAATGTGAGTAGCACCGCGGTACTGACAATAAACTGATCACCGATGATATTCGCCAGCATGCGCCCGTAAAGTATCTCGTAGGAGATACCGCACAGGCCCGAGGTAAAGAGCAGTATTGGCAGCAGAAATCGCTGAGCCACTAGCACCGATAAACTCCCTGAATACTGGTCGACAGGATTTTCCGCCTTAGGCCTGTGTCTCCCACCAAATCCAGTAGGGTGTTGGTAAATAGTGTTTTTATGGATACACCTCTATTTTATACAGACTGTATTGTATTGAGTGTGGCACCTCAAGTCACCAGTCGGGGTAGGGTTGGTCGGGTGAGCTGTGTATTATTTGGGCGCCGATTGTGGGTTTTTTTCCTGTTTCAAACCCAGGCGCTTGGCCAGTCGATGTAGGTTGCCGCTGTCCACTTTCAGTGCCCGAGCCGCATCGGCCCAATTACCTAGACTGTCCTTGACTGTATTTTCGATATACAGCCGCTGAAAAGCGTCGGTAGCATCTCGCAAACTCTCGCAATGAACATGGTAGCTGGAAGCGGCACTGTCGGCTCGATCAGCCGGGCTGCTACTGATATCAAAGTGATGGGCATCTATCATGGCGGTATCGGTGCCAGATTCCGCCCGCGCTACAATGGCAGCTCGTGCAATGCTGTGTTCTAGCTCACGGACGTTACCGGGCCAGTCGTACTGTGATAAAACTCTCATGGCAGAAGAGTGAATGCGCAGGCTGGACAGGCCGAGTTTGACGCGGCATTTTTCGACAAAGAAGCCGGTCAGAAGTGGGATGTCGTCTTCACGGTCGCGTAGGGGGGGCACTTGAAGGGGGAATACACTGAGTCGATGGAAAAGGTCGGCGCGAAAATGCCCGGCTACAACCTCCCGCTTCAGATCCTTGTTTGTGGCGGCTATAATTCGAACATCTACCCTGTGCACGCGATCATCACCGATACGCTGCAGTTCACCGTACTGGAGAACTCGCAGTAGTTTTGCCTGAATTAGCAGGGGCAATTCGCCGATTTCGTCGAGAAACAAAGTGCCGGCGTCTGCGCTTTCAAATTTGCCTTTACGGTTGCTGATGGCGCCGGTAAACGCCCCCTTTACGTGACCAAAGAGTTCACTCTCGGCAATCGATTCAGGTAAGGCTGCGCAGTTCAGGTAGACCAGGGGTTTATTTTGGCGCGGGGACCAGTTGTGTATCTCCTGCGCCACCAACTCCTTGCCGACACCGGTCTCACCCAGAATAAGTACGTTCAGGCCAGAACCGGAAACGATTTCTATTTCCTTTTTCAACGCCAGCATCGTAGCAGACTCCCCTATCATCTCGGTCGGTTGAGCGGGGCTGAGGTCGTGCACAGAGTGAGTGGCGGCAGCAGGCTTCTCTAGTTGTTCCATTAGCAGGGCATTGTTCAGGGAAGCTGCCGCCAAAGCGCTCAAAGTACGTAAGTCCTCATCGCCGAAGCCATCAAACATGACGTCGTCAAAACCGTCTATAGTCAGAGCGCCAATCAGGCAGTCATCGGCCCTGAGAGGCAATCCTATGCAGGAGTGTACCTTGAGTCGATCACCCTGGTTTGGAATTAGCCCGTCGTAGGGGTCGGGCAAGTCACTGTCTGCTGGAAAGCGCACCACGTCACCGGCGCGTGCAATGATCTCCAGCCGGGGATGATCTGCGAGTAGAAAGCGGCGACCCAGAACGTCCGGGGACAGTCCGTCAATGGCCAGGGGCCGGAACTGCTCGCCCTGGAAGGCCAGCAAAGCCGATGCGTCACACCGAATGACTTCGCGAATGGTATGTAGCAGGCGGGCAAACCTATCCTCAGTTGAAATTCCAGAATTAAGGTCCAGGGCAATCTGGGTGAGGTCGTCAGCGCTAAATATCATTCGCGCATTCCATCGGCTTAGAGGGCTGTCATTTTGACATAAAATTGTAGTTATGACAATGCATGGTGCGTGTCAAAAAGACACTGGCATTAAGATAATACCTGTAAAAACAATAAGATAAAGTTGGCACGCTCGTTGCAAATAGCCAGCTCAGGGTTCAACAGAAATCGGCAATGAAAGCCATATCTGCCATTAGGTGCAACACCATTCAGCCGCTCTGCACTGCGCGGCGGTTGAGACACTTAGCTTAAAGGAAGGAATGACAACGATGAACACGAAAACCACACTATGGGGGCTGATAATCGTATGCGTTTGCTCCTTCAGCGTACTGCTCTCTCTGGGAAGCGAGGTCTATCGCGAGGCACCCCCTATACCCAGCAAGATTGCCACCAGTAGCGGAGACATCTTGTTTTCGAATACTGACATCGACCAGGGCCAGATGGCCTGGCGCTCTATGGGCGGCCATCAACTGGGCTCTGTTTGGGGGCATGGCTCCTATGTGGCGCCGGACTGGACGGCTGACTGGATTCACAGGGAGGCCCAGGCATGGCTGGATAGTGCGGCTAAACAGGATTACAACGCATCATTTTCCACCCTATCGAAATCACAGCAGGCCGCACTGGAGCAGGAACTTCGGAGCGACATTCGACCCAACAGGTATGACAGCGAATCGGGTGTCATTACGGTCAGTCCCAGGCGTGGCGCAGCCATAGAGGTGGTGATGCAGCACTACGTGTCTCTGTTTGGAGACAGTTTGGCCACTCAGCAACTGCGCGAAGATTATGCGATGAAGGATAATACGCTGAGCACAGTCGAACGGCGGGAGCATCTTTCTGCTTTTATCTTCTGGACCGCATGGGCAGCGGTGACAGAGCGACCGGATTCTGACTATACCTACACGCACAATTGGCCCTATGATGAGCAGGTAGGCAATAAAATGACCGCCTCTTTAATGGTGTGGTCGATACTGAGTATATGTGGGCTGATCCTCGGTATTGGTGCCTTGCTCTGGCACCATGCGACGCTCAAGGCAGACCCCTTGCCAGAGGCACCAAGGCAGGATGCCTTGTTTGGCGTTCGCGCTACAGCCTCACAGAAAGTGGCTGGACTTTACTTTGCGACCGCGCTGGGTTTGTTTTTACTGCAGATACTCTTGGGGGCCATTACCGCCCACTACGCGGTAGAGGGGCAGGCTTTTTACGGTTTCAATCTCTCACAGTGGTTACCTTACTCGGTGGCTAGAACATGGCATACCCAGCTGGCCGTATTCTGGATTGCCACTGCCTGGCTGGGAACTGGTCTCTATATTGCACCTGCCTTATCGGGACACGAGCCGAAATTTCAGTGGCAGGGCGTCTTTTTCCTTTGGGCAGCATTGGTTATTATCGTGCTTGGATCCATGGCGGGAGAGTGGTTTGCAGTTCAACAACTACTGGACCTGGATATTAGCTATTGGTTTGGGCATCAGGGTCAGGAGTTCATCGACCTTGGGCGCTTCTGGCAGTTATTCCTGATGTTGGGCCTGGGCATTTGGTTGTTTCTGGTGACCCGGTCAATCTACCCCATACTAGGAAAGAAAGATGAACAGCAACCTGTGGTCTGGGTACTGTATTTATCCTGTGTGGCTATCGGTGGTTTCTATCTCGCTGGTCTGGCAATGGGCAAACACACCAATCTAGCCATTGCCGAGTACTGGCGTTGGTGGGTTGTTCATTTGTGGGTGGAGGGATTTTTTGAGACCTTTGCAGTATCGGTAACGGCACTGTTGTTTGTCCGCCTGGGGCTGATCCGCGCCCGCTCGGCGACCGCGGCAGTACTGTTTTCAACGATGATCTTTCTAACCGGTGGGATTATTGGCACAACGCACCACCTGTACTTTACTGGCACCCCGAATTCAATGATCGCCTGGGGTGCAATGTTCTCCGCTCTGGAAGTTGTGCCGCTCGCTATTATCGGATTTGAGGCCTTCGAGACGTATAGCTTGCGTAAATCTCAGCTCTGGGTTGCGCGTTACCACTGGGCTATTATGTTTTTTGTTGCCACCGCATTCTGGAACCTGTTTGGTGCCGGCATGCTCGGGTTTCTAATCAACACCCCAATGGCCCTGTATTTCATACAGGGGTTAAATACGACTGCTACACATGCTCACGGTGCCTTTATGGGAGTCTATGGAAACCTTGGCATTGGGTTAATGCTGTTTTGCCTGGTGGGTATTAGCAAGCGAGTAGGATGGGATGACAGGCCGCTGAAGTGGGCCTTCTGGTGCATCAATATAGGCCTGATGGCGATGATAGTCATGTCTCTTTTGCCTGTGGGTATCATCCAGTTCATTGCCTCCGTTGAAAATGGCTACTGGTTTGCCCGATCGCCGGAGGTTATTCAGAGCGAGTGGGTTCGCTCGCTGGTCTGGAATAGACTTTGGGGCGATGTAATTTTCAGCCTGGGGGGCCTATTATTGGCGTACTTCGGCTATGGCTTAATACGAGGAGCCTTAGGCAGATCTGGCAGTGAGGTTGAGAGCAGGGATGGCAATGTAGCCAGTGTGTTAGAAAGCAGCTAGTGGGTGAGCTGGGGCGGGCTGATGTGCACTGGTTTAGACCTGCCGGAACCCGTAAACTCTCGACATGCGTATTATCATAGATAGCGATCCCGCCATGGGAACTTTGGGCGGCGATCCTGAAGATTGCTTTGCACTCATGCTGGCGCTCAACTCCCCGGAGCTGGTGGTCGAGGGAATTACCATAGTTCAGGGTAATGTTCCCGCCGAAAAGGGCTACTCCAATGCGCACCACCTTCTACGCATGCTGGGTCGGGAGGACGTGCCCTTGCGGCGAGGCTGCCTTCGGCCTCTGGACCCGGGACGCGAGGTCCAGATCTCCTTTCTGGAGAGTCGTCGCGATCTGGAGCAGATCACAGAGACAGTGGAGCCAGAAGGAGAGGATGCCGATGCCGTCTCCTTTCTGATTGACCGAATTATTGCAGCACCCGGGGAAATCACGCTGGTAACGATTGGCCCGTTGACCAATATCGCAACGGCTATCTCCCGGTCTCCGGATTTTGCCGCCGCTGTTAAAGCCATTGTAATGATGGGGGGAACCGCCGCCTGCGCTGGCAATATTACGCCAGCTGCGGAGTTCAATTACTGGAAGGACCC
>JABHWT010000063.1 GCA_018657645.1 Halieaceae bacterium
AGAAACTCTTTGATCCCTTCTATACAACCAAGTTTACCGGGCGCGGACTGGGCTTGTCGGCGGTGCTGGGAATTGTGCGCGGCCACCACGGCGTCATCAAAGTTCACAGCGAGGAAAATAAGGGCACTTCCATAAAGGTACTGTTTCCGATTGCAGAAGAATCGGTAATAGCAAGTGAGGCAAGTACAGTCGCAGAAGTGGATAAATTGGACGCGAGAGGAACCATACTACTTGTAGATGATGAGGAATCAATTCTCGCGGTAGGCAAAATGTACCTGGAGAGATTGGGCTTTCGCGTGCTGACGGCCGTCAATGGGCGAGAGGGAACAGACATGTTTCGAGAGCACTCCCAAGAGATCGTCTGTACCATACTGGATCTGACAATGCCGGTTATGGATGGTGAAGAAGCCTTTCGAGAAATCCGCAAACTAAGAGACGATGTCAGGATTATCATATCCAGCGGCTATAATGAACAGGAGATTACGGAGCGTTTTGTGGGCGAGGGGCTGGCAGGGTTTATTCAAAAACCCTATCGATCGAGAGATTTAGAGGTCAAACTTCGGGAAGTATTGGGCAAGTAAAGGCATTACTATTTCACAACCCGAGTTCTAATTTGATCTTTAGACATCCAGAATTCTATTGATAATCATCTCCACCAGCGCAGCGCCAGACCATGCAATGGGTGGTATGAGAATGTAAAAAAACAGGCGTGACCAGATCGCTACATCCAGTGGCCAGGTGTGCAGGGCGCGGACCCTGTCTCTGCGCCTGAGAAGCAATTCCAGGGCTGCTATATCGGTTTCGCTACCGCGCTCGGAGGCAGCGGCTATTTTTTGGGTCACATCATCAAATAATTGAGCCTTACGGGTCACAAGTCGTTTATGTATGCTCCACATGGGTCGTACTAGCAGAGCAATGCCGGCCGGTACGGCCACCAGTGCCGCTGTAAGGTAGTTTCCCAGGCGAAACTGGGCATCGATAGACTGGACCGTTGCCACGGCCATGCCGCCTACGACGATCAATACATCGAGCATGCCCACGCGAGCAAAGGGGGCGAGTTGGGATTGTTCAAAAATTGAGATTTTGATGCTCTTGCCCAATTGGTAGAATTTGTTGACCACGTGCAGGCGTACTGAGATTAGCAAGCCGACAAGGGCCCATAGCAGCAATTGCCCGCCAAGCATTGCTATCGCCGGCGCATTGCCATATAGGACTTGGGAAAGCTGGCTGTCTGGGACATTAAAACCTACGCCGTATATTAATCCCACGACAATACCCGTCAGCACTTGTTTTGTGGGCAGGGCTATCATCTCTTGAGCCAGCTGTGCATCCAGCAGTTGAGCCATGGTCAAACTGTGGCGCTGGGTTAAAACAAAACAGCCCAGTAGCCATATGGGCATCAATGTTATTAACAACATCATGCCGATTAATTGCATTCGAGAGGAAAATTCCAAAATAGCAGGGTCAATCTGCAGTATGCCGCTGGTAGTGAAAAGCACGCTATTGCAAAGCACTATGACCAGGCTGACCACCCAGACAGAGTGACGCCAGTGAAAAATAAAGTATTGGTAAGCGGGGATACAACATCTCCTGATTTTTCTCAGGAATACACCTTATCAGATGGTGTACAAGAACAACAAACGACCGCTTTACTTCTTGGCGTGTTTTAGTTGAGTATCTGAATGGAGCCGCTCAGGCAGGTGGTTTAGAATAACCGATTGCCAGCTCGCTGCCCCGCATATGACAAAGGATTGCCCCGTGGCCAACCCTAATCTCGATTACAAGCAGATCATTTCGATTACCGCCTGTTGGTTTCTTGCCCAGATAGGCTACTACGCCCAGTACCAATTACTGGGTCCGTTAATGAAGCAGTTTGGGCTCACCGAATTGGAAATTACGGTAATGATGTCCCAGGAAATTACGGTATTTGCTGTGACTTACTTTTTGCTGGCTGGGCCGATGTCTCGAATTTCAAGGGTTAAGGTAGCGCTGGTGGGCATTCTAGTGCTTTTCCTGGCAAATGCGGTTTCAGGGTTTACAGAGAGTTTTGAGGTTTTGCGCGGGGCGCGCCTGTTTGCAGGATTGGCTGGCGGAATGTTATCGGCCGCAGGCACGGCGTCCGCCGCATCGTCCGCCAACCCGCAACGAATGTTTGCGATTGTAACTGTGTGCTGGGGCGTGCTGTCTGCGGTACAACCAATTTGGATGCCATATTTCACGGTACCTTTTGGAGCAAGTGGAGGCTATTACCTAATGGCAGCGCTGGCCCTGTTGCTATCCCCCTTCTGCCGCTGGTTGGTTCCACCGAAGCCTTCGGAACTGGCACCGCAATCCGTTGATCTTGAATCGCTATCTTTATTGGACCGCATAACAGAACGCCTGGGCGTGCGGGGAGCGCCGCATGCGCGTTTTGCGTTGATTGCCATGCTGGGATTGTTCCTGTACGAGGTTGGGCAGGGGGCGGTGATGGTTTTTCTTGAACAGTTTGGGTTGAACACCGGTATGGAGGCGTATCGTGTAGGGCAGGTGATTGGCTTTGGCAATATAGCAGCATTGTCCGGCGGCGCTGTGGCGGCCTGGATGGGTATACGTTACGGCTACCTATGGCCAATCGTGCTGGGGATAGCGGCCAACGGGCTGTTCGCCGGTGTTCTGGCTCTTGTTGACGAGCCTATAAGCTTTGCAATGAGCAACTTTTTCTGGACAGCGTCTTATAATTTCCTGGTGCCGTACATGCTCGGCGTTATGTCTGAAATGGACGAAAAGGGCCGTTGGGCCGTTGCGGCAGATGCGGCCTGGTGGTTTGGATCGGCACCGGGGGCTGCAGTCGGTGGCGCCGCCGTAGCGGTGGGTGGGTATGCCATGTTATCGCTCGTGCCCATTGGAACCGGCCTGGTTTGCATAGTGTTGATGTTGATAACGATTAGGAAATTCAATCTGACCAGAGCGCAGAACGTAACCGTGAGCCTAGGACACTAGCGAGAATGGCGAGGATTGGCGACTCTGCGCTTTTAATAGGCAGAGTAAACGCAGAAACTCTGGCTTGCTTTACTCGGGAAACTGAGCTCAGTTCCCTTTCCTTGATCGAAATCATAGCGTCATCGCGATCGCTGGATCAGGATGACGCTGTCAAAAACTATCGACATCGACCCCATCATTGTGCCCCTTGCTACGCTTAAACGAAGCTACTTCACATTGCTCAAAAGTTACTTTGAGCATAGGCATCCACCAACTCTAAAAAAAATCTATGAGCTTGGGGAGGTGTTCGCCGTAAAAGGTGTCTCACTTAGTGCCGTTGCCGACTGCTTTGAGTACGGATGCGAGCATGTTTCGAAGGCCTTTTCCGAAGTGAAGGCGGCGGATGCAATTAAGTCATTGTCCGCTGCTCAAACACAATTACTGGCAGGCTTTGAAATGGCATCCGGCGGAGTGGTCGGCGCAGACACCCGAGCCGAAGACAAAGTCTTGAGTCAACACCAACTCCTGAATACGATTTTCGAAGTTACGCCTACATCTATGATCGTGATCAATCGAGATGGCACGATCAGCGACTACCGCGTACGGTCGCAAGATGACCTTCATGGATTACCTGAGGATTTTCTCGGGCAGCCAATGGTGAACATTCTTGCCCAACAGGAGAGATTGGCTTTTCAGGCGTGTTTTGACAGAGTTAAAAAGGAGGGCGGCCCCGTTAGGCTTGAGACGTCTGTGAGAATTCCGACGGGTCCTAGATATTTTGAGGCTCATCTATACGAATTATCCCGTGGAGGCCGCATAATCCTGCTTGCACAGGACATAACAGAGCGTAAACAGGCTGAGATGGCTATCATGTCCAGCGAGAAGTTACTTGCCAATGCGGAGCGCATAGCATCGATTGGCAGTTGGACATTTGATCTGGAGACGGGAAAGTCAGTCTGGTCGAGAGAGATGTTCAAAATCGCGGGGGCTGAAGGCCAGGAACCGACCATGGACTTTATCCTTTCCACCCTGCATCCGGATGATGTTCAGAAGTATGAAAAGGCCCTGATAGCCAATGGGGAGCGCTTTTCTGATCTGGAGTGTCGGCTGATAAGACCCGATGGTGGCGTCCGCTACCTGCATAACCGTCGCGAGCATTTCTATAACGCCAACGGCAAAGAAATTCACAGAGTCGGTACGACACAGGACATTACCCAGAGAGTGGAGGCAGAAGACGAGCGACGACGATTAATGTCCGCCGTAGATCACGCCGGAGAGTCCATTGTTATCACCAATGCCGAGGGAGTGGTGGAGTATGCCAACCCGGCTTTTGAGAGAATGACAGGGTTTCCACTGGATAAAGTTAAAGGTCAAAAATACGCCTACGAGAGGAGCGATGAGCAGGACGATGAACTCCACAAAGACGTAATCTCTACACTATTTGGCGGGGAATCCTGGTCGGGGCAGCGTGTGAATAAAAAGAAAGACGGTAGTCACTACACTGAAAGCCAGGTCGTGTCCCCCGTCTTTAATAGTGCCGGCAAAATCACTAATTTTGTATCAGTTATACGCGACGTTACAGAGCAGATAGGGCTGGAAGAGCAGCTAAGACAAGCCCAGAAAATGGAATCTGTTGGCCAGTTAGCTGGTGGTGTAGCTCACGACTTTAACAATATGCTAAGCGTCATTACTGGTTACGCGGAGCTAGCATTAAGCCAGCTGAACCAAGGAGATGCTTCATTTCATGAATTGGAGGAAATCCACAAAGCTGCACTTCGCTCTGCAGCTATCACAAAACAACTGTTAACCTTCGCCAGGAAGCAAACCATCGATCCGAAAGTTATGGACGTGAACGATGCAGTGTCGAACATGTTGAAAATGCTACGCAGGCTTATTGGCGAGGACATTGAGTTAGTATGGATACCAGGGGCTGAAAATGGGAGCGCGCTGGTCGACCCAAGTCAAGTTGACCAGTTGCTGACAAATCTGTGTGTTAACGCCCGTGATGCTATTGGAGGAGCAGGGAGAATTACGATTGAATCGGGGTGCGTCGATCTCAGCGCAGCCTTTTGTAGCGGGCATCAGGACTTGGTGCCGGGCGAGTATATAAGGCTCTCCACAAGTGATGATGGGAGTGGCATGAGCAGAGCCGTTTTACAGCGTATATATGACCCATTCTTCACGACTAAATCAGCGGGCAGGGGCACGGGTCTTGGCTTGTCGACAGTATACGGTATTGTCAAACAAAATAAGGGACTCATTCAGGTCGACAGTGAACTGGGTAAAGGGACGAGGTTTGATATATATTTCCCACGCCATTCGAATATCGAAGAGGTAATGCAGGAAACTCCGTTTGCACAGAGCTCACGGAAGAATAGCGAAACAATCATTTTTGTTGAAGATGAAGAGGCCCTGCTGTCGATGAGCACGGCAATGCTGGAGAATCTTGGCTACACTGTTATTGCCACCAGCAAGCCTGAAGAGGCTGTTGCGTTATTCGATGCCCACTCAAAAGAAATCTCGCTACTAGTAACCGATGTAGTCATGCCTGGCATGAATGGTTATGAGCTTTCAGTTCGATTGCAAGAACTTAAACCCGACCTTAGGAGTCTGTTTATATCCGGATATCCGGCGGACGTAATTACCAGAAAAGGGGTCCTCGACGAGGGTATCAACTTCTTACAGAAGCCTTTCAGCGTAAGGGACATTGCCGGCAAAATTAGGGATATACTGGACTAACAACAGAGAGCTTAGGACAATACACTTAAGCCAAAAACACCATTCCCGCCAGCGACAGGGGTTGCGTCTAACTGTAGATACGGTTTTCCTTCGTAGCTCAAGTCACCATCGAAAGAAGAAACAAAGAGCAGCGGTGATCCAGTGTCTGGCGCTCATTTATGGGATTCAGGAAAGGTGTAAAAAGGCCCGTAGAGCACGATGCCTGCCTGAAAAATGGTTTCAACCATGGAAAGTAAATGGGAAACTACTGTTCTGCGACTTCTGAGGTATGTATTCTCAGATCGTTGCAAGTGGTTTTCTTGATTATGGGAGTAAACGGCAATGAAACAAGTCGTGGCGATGTGTCTTTTCCTTTTATTGCCTTCACATGTTTTACTCGCGGCAAGTGATTGCCCACCGGTAGAGCAACTGAAAAAACTGTATTCCTCAAATATTGAGTTCAGAGAAAACGTGGACAGGATGTTTGAGAATGCCCAGCCCATCGCCGACGGCTCGCAGAACCCGTGGAAAAACAAGAGTGTCGAGGACTTATACCAGTTTTTAAACGAGTGGTTCTATTTCCTGCCTGACTCGCACAACGGGCTGGACCGTATCGTGGAATTTTCGTATCTCTATTATAAAAATCCCTACGGTGAGAAATTTGTCCTGACAGAGCCGGGCTTATCCTGGTCACTGGGTTTTATTGAGGAGCGAGGCGAATACATGGATAGTCCCGATTCCACCGGTAACCTGCAAGACTGGCTGGCAGATGACACACTGGGTAATGAGGACTTTGTTCTGCCTGCCAACGGATTTAAATCATTTAATGACTTTTTTATCCGAGATATAAAGCCCGGTGCGCGCCCAATAACAGCGAGTAATGATGATTCAATATTGAGCGCTCCAGCCGATGGCATTGTGAACATGATTGCAAACGATCTGCGTATGGATACAGAGATTCCAACCAAAGGAGAGATGACTTTAAATCTGCCCAGATTGTTAGGTTCATCCCAATACTCCCAGAAGTTTGTGGGCGGCACGGCGCTGGCTGTTTTCCTAATGCCAAATAACTACCACCATTACCATGCGCCAACATCGGGACTGATTGTTGAGTCGAGCGAACGTGTGGGCAATCGACTGTTTGGCGTGCCGGATCTGGTGGACATAATTAATGAGGGAAATCCAGGTTATGGTAAAGACTATAGTGTTTTTCAGGATTTTAAGCATGGCTACTTCATAATAAAGACAGAGAGTTACGGGTACGTTGGAATGGTACCCATTGGGCTTCAAACAGTGGGTTCCGTGGTCTTTGAAGAGAAGTTTCGAAACCTTGGTCTGGAGTCTGCTGCCCGTGTAGAAAAAGGAGAGAAACTGGGACATTTTGCCTACGGAGGGTCGACGGTGCTACTCATTTTCGAAAAGGGCCGACTCGATGCCCTGACCGTACAACAGGGTCAGCGGATTGGAAAATTGTCGAATTAGTATACCTCGACTTTTGTATAGGCGAGGTCTTCGTGACGAACAATAGCCGGTAGCACAATCTCTGGATGGCAGTCGAACAGGAGAGGTCATATGGCGGGAGTAGAAGGGCGGGTAGCACTGGTTACCGGTGCGGGTAGTGCGGAGGGTATAGGGTTTGCCACCGCAAGGCTACTTCGTGAGAAGGGCGCCAAGGTCGCTATTACATCGACCACCGATCGAATTTTCGAGCGACTCGAGGAACTCGGTGGCGACCAAAAGAAACGCTATGCAGGAACAGCGGATCTTACGGATTCAGCCGCCGTCACGGCATTGATCGAGGCCGTCGAGGAAGCACTGGGGCCGATTGATATTGTCGTCAACAACGCAGGTATGGTACAGGTTGGTCGGGACGAACCGGGGTTGCCGCTGCATCAGACATCGGACGAAAGCTGACGCTATGGCATAGACATCAATCTGACTAGCGTGTTTCTCGTTACCCGGGCCCTTCTGCCAGGGATGATTGAGCGCAATTACGGTCGAATCGTGCAAATGTCATCAGTCACTGGACCGGTGGTTGGTATTCCGGGAAGTGCCGTTTATGGCACCGCCAAAGCGGGGATGCTGGGTATGGCCCGGTCGCTGGCACTTGAAGTGGGACCACACAATGTTACGGTTAATTGCATTGGACCCGGGTGGATTAAGACCGCGTCCAGCGACGACGACGAAATTCTTGCCGGTAACTTCACACCGGCGGGACGACCGGGAACACCGGAGGAAGTTGGTCACGCCGCAGTGTTTCTCGCGAGTGAGGAGGCAAGCTATATTACCGGCCAACTTCTCGTAGTCGACGGTGGTAATACTCTGCAGGAATACAAGGTTGCGTTATAACTTCCCCAGGGGTGCTAATGTAGTGAGCTATCTCGATCTAATGATCAATGGGTGAAACGACCCACTACGGGAGATGGCGAGTGTCTCATCCAGTGATCACACTCTTTCCTCCAGCAAAGCTGCCAACCCGTCCGTATTGTCCGGTACGCAGTATTTTTCCGAAAACAGATAGAAAAACCGCGCTACCGTGTCGCGGTCGGCGCGCTTGTCGGTTCCATCCAAAATGCGGTCCAGGGTAGGGGCCAGCTGCGACCGGACGTCCAGGTCGTGCGTAATTCCAAGTCCAGAGTAGTAGGCACGGCCCAGGGTTATCACTTCTTTGCCGGTCAACAGCGCTTCGAGTCCGGCCTGCGACGTGTCCGTTACGCAGACGTCCGCCGCAGCGATCAGACTCTGAGTGTCGTAGGTATTGTTCGCATCCAACAGACCGTTTGTGGTGAAGTAGTCCATGGCCTCCTTGCAGTCTCTAAGGCGCTTATTGGTTGGGCTTTCAGTACCTTCTACGAGTTCGTGGGGATGAATCTTGACCAGCAGCTGAGCACCTATTTTTTCGGCATAACACACGAGAGCCAGGATAGCGTCAATGGGGGTAGCATAGTCGGAGCCACTGAAGGCCACGGAGGTGTCTGTGTAAACCTGGGCCAGGAACAGGATCACCGGCGCCTTGCCTTTTTGTTCCCATGCCCGGGTCCCCGATTGGTGCTCGCGACGTTTGGTGGCCTTGATCTGCGCCAGATAGTCGTCGGCGAAGGTTCGCGCCTGCGCGGTATTCACCTCGAGATCGAAACGCTGAAGGTAGACCTGCGCCTGTGGGCTGTTGACCGACACGGCCGACACGTCGTCCCAGATGATGCGATTGTTGATGACGTGTTCAAATGACAGGCAGCGCAGCTCCTTTAAGGTGGCGACGCGACGCAGCAAGGCGTTTTCAGCCCGGTAGGGGTTGCGGATAAGGATTAATTCCGGAGCAAAGCAATCGATGTAGGCTAATACCTCATCCACGTAGCGGGCCGCCGCTTCCTGTGCCCCCGCTATCCGGCTGGCGTGGTCTTCGATCGCCAGGTCCAGCTCATTGGGAGTGAGGCCGATTTCGAGACAGATCTCGTACAATATGCAGTCGTAAAGCGGGACGCCCTGATAGCGTCGCTGTCTGAGGGCCTCACGGTTTTCAGGCAGGGGTGTCTCTGACACCCTTTCCATCCACGGTAGCAAGATAAGTTGGACGCCTGTCTCGGTCAGGCGGTCGTAGAGGGTTACCATGTCGGTGCTTTGCATCCGCGGTGTCATCAGGACCACCTTTCGAATGCCCGGCACTGGGGGTAGCGCGTTGTGCAAAGTGCGGCGCTCAGCCATCATCCCCCACAGTCTGGCAGCTTGACGGATATTCCCTGTCTTGGCACACAGGTGGGATAGAAGCTGGGCTTCCGCAGGTGACGATACTACAACCTTGCCACTGGTCGTGTTGAACGCCGACAGCGCCCCCTTCAGGTCCCCGCGCTCTAACTGAGCTACGGCCTCGCTGTATCTGGTATTGGAAAATGTCATCTTTTATGCTGCCCGAGGGTCATTTCCAGATGTCAGGCCGCGGGTTTGAAATCAACCAGTAGCTCTGTCGGACCACCCAGTACGCTCATCTGGGAATGATCGTCTTCTACCAGAGAGATGGATTCCAATTGTCGGGTCAGGGAAGTCACGGCAATTTCACCCTCCAGTCGCGCGAGGTGTGCGCCCAGGCAAAAATGAACACCAAAACCAAATGCGACATGGGGATTTGGGTTCCTGTCGATAATAAAGCTGTCCGCCTGATCAAAAATATCTTGGTCCCGATTGGCCGAGGCCATAAGTGGAAGTACCAGGTCACCCTTGCCGATCTCGGTGTCGCCGATGGTCGTGTCCCGAGTAGCCCGGCGCACAGTGGCAGAAAACGGAGAATAAAAGCGTAGCGCCTCCTCGATAAAGCCAGGGATCAACTGCGGAGATTGTTTCAACTGGTAGAAGGACTCGGGGAATTCATCAAAAATACGGACCGATGCGGTGATCAATCCGGTTGTTGTCTCGTTGCCGGCAATAAGCAACAGGGAGCAAAAGCTCAATAATTCCGCATTCGTCAGGTGCCCGTCCTCGGTTTCCGTCTCTATCAGTCGCCCCAATAAGTGGTCCGCTGGCTGTCGGCGAATTTCCTCAATACGCTGAAGAAAGTAAGCGTCCATCTCCTCTCCTGCCGCCTCCGCTTCGGGGCTTGGACTGGCAAACAGGATGTCGGCAATATTGCCAAAGATGGCGTCCGACCACTGCTTGAAAACCTGAATATCGCCATCGGCAACTCCCAGCATGTGGGCTATGACCGTCACCGGCAGTGGCGCTGCCAGTGACTGAACCAGATCAGCACGGGAATTCATGCACATTGCGCTTACCAATTTCTCACTCTGTGATTCAATCAGTATTCGCTGACTTTCAATATGGGAAGGCTTGAACGCGCGACTGACAAGCTTTCTGAGGCGGTTATGGATGGGTGGATCACTGAACAGCATGCTCGGTGATCTCCGATCCTCCGGAGGGCGCGTGGAAACATCCGAGGAAAAAGTTTTCTCGTCGCGCAGAACATCCAGAACGTCGTTATAGCGTGCTATCTGCCAGGGGCCATCGTCTACTCTGGAAACTGGGGTATTCTCTCGCAGATAGCGATAGTACTGATAGGCATCTACGGGTTCTTCGGTATCGCTCATTATACTGGTGCTCCCTCTGTACCATTTACCGAGTCGCCAAAAACCGATGGCAAGGCGCTACTGTGTGGGCATAGTGTCCGTGCCTAGCAGCGTCTCGTACTGCACTCGCCATAGACTTTTTCAACACGCTGCTACTCAATAAAGGATTGTCCGTCGAGCTGGGCGGCAATATTTTTCGGAACGCTAAGCTGTAGATGCCTGGCAATGGAGGGAAGAATATCGACGATAGCTGGCATCTGTCGAAAATGGTCGTTCAGCTTGTTGCTATTGGTGGCAATCCAGATTGTGCGTTCGCGTTCGCTTTGCCCACCGTGACCACGTCCGGTAGTGGAATTCCGCCCATGGTCGGTCGTTACTATAAACAGCCAGTCCTGGGCTGACCTGTGCTGGCTATCCAATACTGCGCGCCAAATCTCCCCAACGCGAGCATCCATCAACTCTACCGCTTTAACCTGTTCATCACTGTCGCCGAAGAAATGGCCAATATCGTCTGTGTACTGCAGATACACCCAGGTGAGGTCCGGGCTTGATTTTGAGATGTGATCCGCCGCTCTGGCCGTCACCAACTGATCTATCTCACGAATGTAGTTGGACTTGAGATCGTGGGGAAACAGCTCGGTATCGTGTTCGAAACCATCCGCATAATGATCAATTTTCTTGCCGCCAGCCTGCGACAAACCGTCACCGATTAGTTTTGTGCGATTATCCTTCCAGGTTGAAAACACCGCGGTTGTCAGGGAGGGGTTGTGGTTTTTGGCAATCCTGAATATATCCCAATACCGGTAGTTGGGGGCCTTGATTTCATTGGTCGTGACATTGTGCTTATTGGCCCATGTGCCGGTGAGAAGGCTGTGGTACCCAACGGCGGATACCGTCGGGCTCTCCGACTCGGTGCCGATTTGACCGCCAACGTAGGCTCTGGTGTAGCCGCCACGCGCGCTAACAGCATCTATGTTGGGCGTGTTCACTTTCTCGATGACGTCTGCGGGAATGCCATCAATAATGATAAAAATGGCTTTAGGTGACGGTTCAGTGGCGCCTGTCTGCGCCACCGACATCAGCATTAACAGCGCATAGAAGTAGTTTTTCATTTGTCCCTCCGTGCACAAAGTATAGCAAGTGGAAGGCCTGTGAAATAGCAAAATCCAGGCGTGCCTATGGACTTTACTATCTATGAATTATGACCTTTGTCGCCCGCATTCCAATAACTCGTCGGTATTAAGAAAGATCATCAGCCCTGAACCTGAAACGATAATGGCGAGGCTAGAGCCATATTACTCCTAATAATGTGTGCGGGAAGATCAATGGTGGGCGGAATGGCCTGTGGAGTGTCGCAAAGGGGAAGATCCCACTTAAGTGCCATGGAACCAATTAGAGGTGCTTTGAATCCTTTCCGATTGCTCCAGAGTGGATTTAGCTATAACATCGCCATGGCGATAATATAAGCAGGGACTAATAATGCGGCCACATATTCTGGCGGGACTCAAGAGCGTGATTTTACTCGGTGCAGCTAGCCTGGCGCTCCCGATCTCTGCCCAAAATGGCGGTGTTGCCGCAGCCATTCACCACCAGCCCTTATTCCACGCTATCCCCACTCTCAACGGTACGGCGTTGATTGCGCTGGGCCTAATGCTGGCATGCGTCGCCTTTCAGTTGTTGAAGGGTCGTAAGAGCGCGGGGACCCATCTGGTAGTAGCCATTACAGTCGCTGCGGCCCTGGCGACAGGCGGCGGAGGGTTCAAGCTGATTGCTGATGCCCACGGTATTGTCTTTTTGAATAGCCTATTTATGACAATCTCTAATGGCGGAGTGCTCAATATACCGTTTCAAGCCGGATCCAGCCGTTCGTGCGTGTACAACTCCACTGACAAGGCGCAGAAAATCACTAAAATCGAGTACGTTTCTCCCTGTGGTACACTCAACGGCGCGAGCTTAGGCAGTGCGGCGGATTTTACGATTGCCAATGGAGCCGGCACGTGCGGAGTCAACGGTGCATCTTACGGTGGAGACTTCGTCGGATGGTGTGAGGTCAACACCACAACGTTGGCACCCGGTAAAGCGCAGTACTG
>JABHWT010000336.1 GCA_018657645.1 Halieaceae bacterium
ATTCGACCGTTGCCTCTACAACCTCCAGCCTATCGAGTGAACCACGTACCGTACCGTCTAGCACTGTAGGAAAAGGGGGTAACCCCTCCAACTCGAGACCATAGAGCTTGAGCGTCTGGCCCAAATCTGCACTGGTGAAGTTAACTCTCGCATTCAAACTGCCTGGCTCGGGCAAGGTATCAAACTCTGCATTCAAGCCCAATTGAAGGCCCGACGTTTCAAATACACCGTTTCTCAATTGCCATCCAGGTTCGCCAAGTGCAAGTTCTCCCGTTGCATGAAACGCCAGCTCCGGTAGCTCACTGATTCCCAGCCACTTCCCGGCATAAGCCAGGTTCTCACCGGAAAGCTCTAACTCCATACGGGAACCTACATAGTCGGGCGCCTCACCAACGATCCCGCTCAGGCCCAGACGTGTACCGGGCCCCTGTATCTGGAGATTCACCAGTTCCACGCCCTCATCGGTGGAGCCCAGTTCCCCGGTAATGGCATAGGGAATCACCGGTATGCCTTCGACTCCCAGCAAGGGCCCAAACAGCCCCAGGTTGAGATGAGTACCCTCCACGATCGCTTCCCAATCGTCTATTTGCGGAAAGTTCGGCAGCCGACCTGCAATCGCCAGACGCCCCTTGCCCATCGTAAATAGCCCATTGCTCAATTCGACAGTGCGACCTTCTCTATAAATTTCACCGGACATCTCATAAGGGCGCTCGGGTAGATCAACAAGATTAAACATGGCTCCCATCTCGGCAAGGGAAGGACCACTTAACTGATAAGCCATATCCACACCGTCCAGTTCCAGAGGTCTGGTCAGTTTTCCCGATAAACGCACATTGAACTCACTCATGGCCCCGGCAATATTCACCACCAGGCCGGGTTGGGCATCTGTGACATCGCCCTCGAAGTACAGTGGCCCATCGCGAGTCAACGGCACGCCAAGCAGATTCAGCAGTGGCTGGGAACTTGGAGCAGATACTTCTAAATGCAAATCAGGTCCCGATAAATTGACAAGGTCGTTTATCGAGCCCCGGCCCTCCACAGACAATTGCCCCCAGTTAACAGCAAGATCAAAATTCAAGTCCCGCCGTGTCAGCAAGGCCGCAAGGGACTCTATATGCCCTGTTGCAGACAGAGGTATTTCATTGACAGTACCTGTCAAACCCAGTTCGCTAGGCACGCCCTCTCCCCGCTCCCGAATCACCATGGACGCAATGTTCACCGCCACTTTTCGCGCGCTATCGCGATACAGAATTTCACTGTTGTTGATGTTGCCTTTACGAATCAGTAACGGGAAAAGACCTTCGGACTCACCCTCCCCTTCCGCTTGCTCTGTATCCGCCGCAAAAAAAATCCAGTTGGGTAAATGCTCACTCGGGGCAAGTAGTGCCAGCCTGGCGTCACTTACATTCAGGGTATCAATCCTTATTGGACCGTCGCGCCATATCGAGAGCAGGTTAATCCGTACTTTAAGATGCCCGGCCCGGAAGAAGTCGGGGGTATCAGCCCAGCTTGGGTTACCCAGCCTGATATCACGCACCTGCAGATAGATATCCCTATCGAGGTTTACCTCGAGTATCTCTCCAATCTGTAGATCGCGGTCCAGAATCCTGCTACCCGCACCCTCGAGGACAACTTTCATCTTTTCGGGATTGTTTACCAGCACAGCAAGTGTAGCGGCGCCAGCCAGTGTAATCACCACGATAACGGACGAACCAATCATGGCAATCCGTAGCAGCCATGGGGGCGCAATGCGTTTACGTATCGCTCGATTCACTACTGGCAAGCCTCTCGTTCATAAAGTAGAATGGCGACTTCACATCGACAGCAATCATTATAAGCATCCAGGTCTCTATCCATACCAATTATGAGAAATAAAAAGGCTGCCAATTTGCTATCACAGCTGGTCGTCGGCCAGCCGTTGCACCCGATTAAAGTGTAACCAACTTTCTCACACCGTTTTAATACTATTTACAAGAGCCCCAGCAATGAGCGACTACACCAAAATCCTGCTTGACGAGAGCGAAATGCCCAGCCAGTGGTACAATATAGTACCGGACCTGCCCGTTCCTCCACCGCCCCAATTGCACCCGGGCACCCTGCAACCAGCCACTGCCGAGGATTTTGCAGCGCTATTCCCCAAGGCTTTGATCGAGCAGGAGATGAGTCAGGAGCGTTACATCGACATTCCCGGTGATGTGATGGATGTGTACAAACTGTGGCGGCCCAGCCCACTGTTTCGGGCCCGTCGTCTGGAAAAGCTCCTGGATACGCCGGCAAAAATTTTCTACAAATACGAGGGCGTTAGCCCCGCCGGTTCTCACAAACCCAATACAGCCGTGCCCCAGGCCTGGTACAACGCCCAGGAGGGCATCCGTAAACTGACAACAGAAACCGGCGCCGGCCAGTGGGGTAGCGCCCTGGCATTCGCCTGCGCTCAATTCGGACTGGAGTGCGAAATCTGGCAGGTCGCAGCATCCTACCGCGCTAAACCGCACCGTCGCACCATGATGGAAGTATGGGGCGGAAAAGTACACCCCAGCCCATCTGAAATTACAGAGTTTGGCCGTTCCCTATTAGCCGAAAATCCTGATCACCCGGGCTCTCTTGGCATCGCTATTTCTGAGGCAGTGAGTGAAACTGTAACCGGTGACAACTGCCGCTACGCATTGGGCAGCGTGCTTAACCACGTTTTAATGCACCAGACCGTAATTGGTGAAGAGGCATTGCTCCAATTGGCCAAGGTAGGCGAAACCCCCGATGTGTTGGTCGGTTGTACCGGTGGCGGTTCCAACTTTGGCGGTCTGGCTTTCCCATTTTTGCGCGAAAAATTGGCGGGTAATATGAACCCCGTCATTCGTTGCGTTGAGCCCACGGCCTGCCCTACCCTCACCCGGGGACAGTTTCGCTACGACTTTGGCGACACCGCTGGTCTGACACCCCTGATGAAGATGCACACTCTGGGTCACTCTTTTATCCCCGAACCCATCCACGCCGGCGGCCTGCGTTACCACGGCATGGCGCCACTGGTCTCCCACGTGTATGACCAGGGATTGGTGGAAGCCATCGCCATTCCACAGCTCGAATGCTTCTCCGGCGCCGTACAGTTTGCCCGCTGTGAGGGAATTCTCCCCGCTCCAGAACCCACCCACGCTATTGCCGCCGCCGTAAGAGAGGCACTAGCCTGCAAGGAAAGTGGTGAAAGCAAAACCATTCTCACCGCGCTGTGCGGCCACGGTCACCTGGATCTTGCTTCCTATGACCAGTTTCTGAGAGGTGAGATGCGGGATCATGAGCTATCCGAAGAGGCAATAGCCGAGGCGATGGCCGGAGTGCCGGTATTGGCGGACTAGTCTGGAATCAATTGGCGTGCAAGCAGTGTGAATATTTCACATTCCACCCTTATTGGGTTGTCTGCCATACTAAGCCTGCTATGTTTAGTGAATATTCGGTTCGCTGAGCCGGGTTGTTCGCGCGCCTGGCGGAATTAAGCCTTCGCGGACACCATCTATCAACCCGGCATCAAGCCAAACGCTAAAATCAAACAACAAGGTTACAGCGCCTCTGGAGGCCCATCTAAAATGAATATAAAACGTACTCCCATCGTTATAACCGTATCGGTAATCGTGGCATCGTTTGCCCAATCGGCGCATGTGATTGCCCAGGACCAACCAACACTTGAGGAAGTGGTGGTTACCGGTACCCGCAGTATGAAACCTCGTACTGTTACCGACTCGCCGGTTCCAGTAGATGTCATTTCCGGCGAGGATTTTAACGCCCTTGGCAACAACGCCGATATCACAGACAACCTCAAAACCAATATCCCATCCTACACAGCCACACCGGCAACCGGCGATGGTAGTGCTTTTATCAGACCTACCTCACTGCGCGGCATGGCCCCTGACCAGACCCTGGTACTGGTTAACGGCAAACGGAGACACCGATCTGCCCTGGTCCAGTTTTTTGCCCCGGCGGCGGGTAATGGCGCCCACGGTGTCGACATCGGCATGATCCCCAGTATTGGACTGAAGAGTGTAGAAGTGCTGCGCGATGGCGCGGCGGCCCAATACGGTTCAGATGCCATTGCGGGTGTTATGAACTTCCGGATGAAAGACGACAACGAAGGCGGTCAGGTTCAGGTTCAGTACGGTGAATTCTTCGACGGTGAGCAAAGTACCAAGGTAGCCGGTAATATCGGTTTTGCCGCCGGCGAAACCGGTTTCATCAACCTCACCGCAGAGTGGTTGGATAACGACGCCCTGTCACGCGGCATCCAGCGACCCGATGCACAAGCACTTGTCGATGCCGGCGTCGCCGGTGTCGGTGGGGATCCCCCCTTTGACGACAAGCCATTTGCCCAATCCTGGGGTCGCCCAGAGTCCAGCGGTTATCGTCTGTTTTTCAATTCCGGGTTTGATTTAAACGATGAAACCGAGCTCTATTTGTTCGGTAATTACGCTGAAACTGAAGGCCGATACCGCTTCTTCTACCGCAACCCCGGCCACTCCAGTCTGGCGAAGTTGGTCGACGAGTATGGCTACAGCGGCTCCCTATTGGATACCGGCTACACGCCCTATCTGGATGGTGACCAGAAAGATTTCAGTCTGGTGGGTGGCCTGAGAGGCACATTCGCTAACGAGATGTACTACGACTTCAGTGTCAGCGTCGGTGTGAGCGAACTGGATTACTTCCTTAACAATACCACCAACGCCGATCTGGGCCTGTCGGGCAGCGGCGACCCTGCACAGCGCGATTTTGATGTTGGCGGATACGAGCAGGAAGAGATCAATGTCAACCTGGACTTTTCGAAAGCGCTGAGCGACAACCTGAACCTGGCATTCGGCGCCGAATGGCGAGAGGAAACCTACACCGTGAACGCCGGGGAACCCAATTCCTACATCGGTGGCGGGTCGAATGGACTGGGCGGTTTCAGCCCCAACGACTCTGGTGAGTTCGACCGTGATAACTACGGCGTCTACGTCGACCTGGAACACGATGTCAGCGACGAATTCCTGATGCAATATGCACTGCGCTATGAAGATTTTTCCGACTTTGGTGACACCACCAACGGTAAAATAGCGTCGCGCTACAATGTATCGGACACCTTCACCCTGCGCGGTGCCATATCCACGGGCTTCCATGCGCCGACACCGGGGCAGGCGAATGTCCGTACCACAATTACTACCTTTGATGGTGCGACCGGTCTACAGGTCGAGGAGGGATTGATTCCACCCGACGACCCCCAGGCTCTCGCCAATGGCGGCGCTCCACTCACGGAGGAGTCTTCACTTAATTACAGCATTGGCTTCACATCCGACATTGGGGAGAGCACCTCCCTGACCCTGGATTTTTATCTGATTGAAGTGGATGATCGCATTTACCGTAGCGGCGATATCACAACAGCTGCCGGGAATACCGTCTCGTTCTACACCAATGCACTGGATGTAGAGCACCAGGGCATCGACCTGGTGCTGACCTCCGATCTAGAGTGGGGAGGGGGTGCTACCACCGACCTGGTTTTTGCCTTCAGCTACAACGAGATTGAAGTAACAGACCAAACCCAGGTTAACGGTGTTAACCCGGTCAGCGATTCTCTGATAGAGGACATCGAGAATAACTACCCCAATGAGCGCTTTGTGTTTACAGCCAATACCCTCTTTGCAGAGCGCTGGAACTTTATGTTTCGGGCGAATTACTACGGTGATCACTACGATGAGCGCGGTACGATTGGTGCTGACACATCACCCAGTGCGAAAATTGACTCGATCGTTTATGTCGACCTGGAACTGGGCTATGACGTCAATGATAACCTGAGAATCGTGGCAGGGGGCAGTAATGTGTTCGACGAGTTCGTCGACAAGATTGGCGAACCCAATTCAAACCGCCTTAGCGTTGGCTTACAGTACCCGCGCCGTACTGCGGCAAACTACGAAGGTGGCTCCTGGTACGTGAGAGCATCTTATAGTTTTTAAGCTCAAAGCGTAGTGAAAGGGTCATCCAAGGGCAGATAACATCTGCCCTTTTTTATGTGCCAAACACTTCTCGGTACTCTCCGTGCTCTGTTAATGGCACGGGCAGATATCCACTACGGGGTAAAGGATCATGTCCCGCAAGTTACCGCCACTAAAAGCATTGCGAGCCTTTGAAGCCGCGGCGCGGCACGAGAGTTTTACCCGTGCGGCCAGCGAACTCCATGTGACCCATGGCGCAATTAGCCAGCAGATTAGGACTCTGGAAGAATACTATCAGCAGCCTTTGTTTGTTCGTTCTCGCGGCAAAGTTTCACTAAATTCTGCAGGTGAAAAGCTGTTACCTGTCATAGGCAGTGCACTCGACCGAATTGAGAAAGTAAGCGACCAGCTAAAAAGTAGTACAGACGACGAGACCCTTAACATACATCTAACAGCTGCCTTTGCAGGGCAGTGGCTAATCCCACGTTTAAGCGACTTCCAACAACACTATCCAAATTACACAATTCACCTGTCTCCGGCCCAGACATTTTCAGGATTTCGAGACCGTCAACCGGACGTGGCTATTCGCTGGGGCGCCATGACTCTGGCAGATGTAGCGATGGAAAAACTGTTTGACGTCGATACCTTTGCCGCCTGTGCGCCGTCGTTACTGACCGGCGAGCACCCCCTGCATACACCCGGGGATCTGCAGTACCAAACACTGATTCACGACGACGATGGCGAGGCCTGGCAGGCCATGCTCGACGAAATCGAGGTCGATAACCTGGACCAGGGCAAAGGCCTGTACTACTCCGACACCTCCCTGGCGCTACAGGTTGCCAGGGAGGGGCAAGGTGTCATCGTTGCAGGCAGCGTCCTGGCAGCGCAGGACCTTGCCGCCGGGCGACTGGTCATCCCCTTTCCGCACTTTGTACACCGGCGAAATGCCTACTACCTGTATTTTCCCAACACCAGTGCCAACAAGCCAGCAGTCAAAATCTTTCGCGAGTGGATTCACTTGCAGGCGGCAGACTATCTAAAAAATCAGATCGACCTGCAGAGCTACGTAATCACTCGTTAAACCTAGAAACCGCAGTTGGGCGCGAAAAAGGTGTGTAAGATATTGGTGTGCATAGGAAATATGAAAAACTCGTGGTCACCTTGTGGTGATAAGAGCTTTTTCACATTTTCTAGGTGCATCAATAGCTTGTGCAAACTTTCGTGACCCAACAGCGGTTTCTAGGTTGAACGGGTATTTTTACTCACAAAGCCCGATAGAAAAACTCGATTGCTCTCAAACCGCATTTCCCCGTACCCTGCTGGGGAGTTTTGGGAGTACGGAACCATGCACGCAGGCAGCCACATTCTACACCGGAGAATCGGCGGATCGCTCCCCGTAGTAGCCAGAGGTAGTGGCGTCTACATCATTGATCGCGAGGGAAACAGCTACCTCGATGCCTCGGGCGGTGCGGCGGTTTCCTGCCTGGGTCACTCCCACCCACGCATCATTAAAGCGATAAAAGACCAGGTCGACTGTATCGCATTTGCCCACACGGGTTCATTCACATCCGAGCCTGCAGAGTCTCTGGCCGACCATTTAATTCAGCGGGCTCCCCCGGGGATCAATCACGTGTACTTTGTCTCTGGTGGCTCGGAAGCGGTTGAGTCGGCCCTGAAGATTGCGCGACAGTACTTCCTTGAGAAAGGGCAGCAACAGCGCAGCAAATTTATCGCCAGGCGCCAGAGTTATCATGGCAATACGCTGGGGGCATTAGCGGTGGGTGGTAATTTGTGGCGCAAACAGCAGTTTGAGCCCATTCTCATAGACTCCGGTCATATCAGTCCGTGCTACGCCTACCGCGACAAAGCCCCTTTCGAGACCGCGATGGAATACGGTCGACGAATAGCAGATGAACTGGATGCCAAGGTGCGAGCGCTTGGCCCAGAGAATGTCATCGGTTTTATCGCGGAACCGGTAGTGGGCGCAACCGCCGGTGCGTTGGTACCGGTACCGGGCTACTTTAAACGTGTTCGCGAAATCTGCGACCGTCATGGCATCCTGTTAATTCTCGATGAAGTCATGTGCGGGATGGGACGTACCGGGTCCCTGTTCGCATGTGAACAGGACAATGTGGTACCCGACATTATCACCATCGCAAAAGGACTGGGTGCGGGCTATCAACCCATCGGTGCCATGCTGTGTTCGGCCGAAATTTTTGCCGCGATTAGAGACGGGTCTGGTTTCTTTCAACACGGCCACACCTATATGGGGCATGCTACGGGTTGCGCAGCCGCGCTGGCGGTACTGGAGACCATCGATGAGGAGGGCTTACTTCAAAACACGCTAACCATGGGCGCTCTACTGGAGTCGGCGCTACATGAACGTTTTGATAATCACCCGAACATTGGTGATATTCGGGGCCGTGGCCTGTTGCGCGGTTTAGAGATTGTCGCCGACCGATCTACCAGGGAACCACTGGACCCCGATCTCGCTATTCATCACAGCATCAAACGTCATTCCATGAAACAGGGCCTGATGTGTTACCCCAGCGGTGGTACGATTGACGGTCGGCGCGGCAATCATATCCTGCTTGCACCGCCGTTTATTTTGGAGGAACAGCATGTGATGGAAATCGTGTCGAAGCTGGCCGATGCAGTGGACTCTGCTCTGAAAGACGTCGGTGTACTGAAGTAATGGCAAATCTGCCTCTGATAATCGCCGTTGCTCCCAATGGCGCTCGTCGAACCAGAGTCGATCACCCCGCGCTGCCCCTGTCGGCCGATGACCTTGCCAGAACCGCACGGCAATGTGGTGAGGCCGGGGCCAGCATGATTCATGTTCATGTGCGCGATGAAAAAATGAAGCATTCGCTCAATGTGGAGCGCTACCGTACGGCCACCTCGGCGATACGGGCCGCCGTGGGGCCGGACATGATTATTCAGATCACGACCGAGGCCGTGGGGGCCTACTCTTGTGATCAACAAATGGAGGTGGTGCGCAAGCTAAAGCCCGAGGCCGTATCGCTGGCACTGTCTGAACTGTGCCCAGTAACTGGCGATGACAGACGGGCAGCGGCATTCTTTAATTGGTTGCAGCGGGAACATATCAGCCCACAGTATATTCTCTATTCTAATTCAGACATCCAGCGTTTTCAGGCGCTGCGCCAGCAAGGGATCATACCGGGAGAATCCGTGTCGGTACTCTACGTGCGTGGCCGCCACGATCAGCCCCACTGCGATCCGGGGTCGCCGCCTCCGCCTATGCCGGGCTTTCAAGACAAGAGTATTATCTGGTCAGTCTGTGCCTTTGGCCCAATCGAGGCATCAGACATGCAAAGCGCAGCCGAGCTTGGTGGACACTGCCGGGTGGGGTTTGAGAATAACCTGAACCTGATTTCAGGGGAGGTTGCGCCGGACAATGCGGCGCTGGTCACACAGACTGTCGAATTAACCTCGACAAGCAATCGCCCTATAGCATCGCCGGATGAAGCGCGCTCACTACTGGGAATGGCCTAGCAGCGTGTTGAAAAACCCTCTGGCGGCACATTTCTTCGTTGTTTCCAGGCTCAAAATGCTCATTTATTGGCCTATAAACTCCGCTTTCTCCCCTGAAAACGCCTCGTACTGCACTCGCCAGTGACTTTTTCAACACGCTGCTGTGTCATACCTTATACATTTTCATAATTATTTGCTGTGCCCACCGGTTGGGTAACCAGGCCAGCAAAATTACACCCAGCGTCTGCCCTAACATACCCTCGCGATAGACCAGATCGGGTCGCTTCATTTGCACAATCTGCAGTAGTTTGCCCGCTAATTCTGATGCCTCGGCACCATTTTGCTCATCGTGCTCCATAATGCTGACAGCGCGCTGACTGCGCTCACGATACACAGAGCCAGATCCACTTTCATCAGTCCAAACTCTGTTGGCGGTAAAGCCCGTCTGGTAGTCTCCGGGTTCAATCCGCGTCACCCGAATTCCAAATGGCGCAAGTTCCATGCTCAAACCATCTGATAAGCCGGCAAGGGCAGATTTCGTGGCCGAGTAAAAAGCCTGGAAGGGGATTGTTACTACCCCGCCCAGGGAGCCAATATTGATAATATGGCCGCGGCCCTGTTTGCGCATAAGCGGTATTACAGCCCGACATACTCGATGTACACCGAAAAAGTTGGTCTCAAACAAAGCCCGGGACTCCTCCAGCGAAGTATCCTCAATAGCGCCGGAAATACCATAGCCTGCATTGTTCACCACGATATCAATGGTGCCGGCCTGTTCTACCACGTAGTCCACTGCAGCCTGAACCGACGCATCGTCGGTTACATCCATTGGCACCATGGCAAATTCATTGATACTGGCGTAGTCGGCGCCACGGCTAGTGCCATACACCCTGAACCCATTCACTGCCAGATGTTCAGCACAGGCCTGACCCAGCCCCGAGGATGCCCCGGTTATCAAAACAACAGGTTGCGCCTTGTCACTGGCCATATTCAGTCCCGGTGGCTTTTGTGTCTACAAGGTGTCCATAGTTCCCAGCAAAGCGCCTCCGGTGGGTACCCCGACGCCCGCTGTGACCAGGGCATGGTTTACTGCCTTCACCGGTTGATTTACCGATGTACCACGCACCAGCCTGACCGCCTCGACAATACCATTGACACCGTGGATATATGCTTCTGACAGCTGTCCCCCGTGGGTGTTGGTCGGCAGGCGGCCATCCAGGCGCAAGCTGCCGTCCAGCACGAAATCATGGCCTTCACCATATTTACAGAAGCCCCAGCTCTCCAATTGCCACAATACAATTGGGGAAAAGGCATCGTATATTACTGCGGCATCGATATCATCCGGAGACAATCCGGACTGTTCATACGCTTGCCTGGCGGCCATATCCATTGATGGAATGGCAGCAATCTCGTCGCGGTAAAAACTGGTCATTACCTCCATTTCCGCAGCAGCGCCCTGCCCCACGCCCTTTATCACTACACCGGGCTGCCTGAGCTCCCTGGCCCTATCGGTGGTAGTAATAATAACCGCGGAGGCTCCATCGGACTCCAGGCAACAATCATAGAGCTGGAAGGGGTCGACAATTTTCTTTTGCGCATCGTATTCATCGCGGTCAAAGGGTTGCTCGTAGAACAGCGCAGCCGGATTTGTCGCCGCGTGTTGACGAGTTGTATAAGCCACTTCGAACAGTGAGTCTTTGGTACAGTTTGTCAGGTGCATATAGCGTTGCGTGTACATTGCCACCCAGGAAGCGGGAGTTAATAAACCGTAGGGCATGTACCAACCCCAATGAATGGCGTCTGAGGTCGTAATATCACCCGCCACACCACTGGAAAAGCGGTGACCCGACCGGCCATTCAGTCCACGATAGCACACCACTGTCTGCGCCATGCCCGTTGCCACTGCCATTACGGCCTGATGGATTAACCCCGTAGCAGCGCCGCCACCATGCGGCACTCGCGAATAAAAGTTCAGGTCCCCAATGCCAACCGCTCGGGCCAATTCAATCTCATCACTGGTGTCCATGGTGAAGGTCGTCATGCCATCGACCTCATCGGGCGCCAGGCCGGCATCCTCCAGAGCAGCCGCGATCGCCTCGGCGGCAAGCTGTAATTCGGAGCGGCCTGAGTTTTTGGAAAACTCGGTATTGGCAATGCCGACTATCGCGGCCTTATCTTTCACATTTGCAGCCATTATTGAGCCCCCTTTGGCAGCTGTACCTGCACGGTGCCCAACATATGCAGACCCCAGACATTGTTCTCTCCGGAAACCTCAACCTCGACTGTACCCAGCGCATCATCTTTTGCCTTGACCTTGCCTGTAATGGTCATCACAAAACCGGGCAGGTTTGGAGCCCCCAGTTTCAATGCTATTTTCCGGGTGGTGGAATCCGGCCCGGCCCAATTGGTGACATAGCTACCCATCAGCCCATTACTGGTAAGGATGTTCATAAATATATCCGGTAAGCCGCCCTTCTGGGCTACTTTTTTGTCGTGATGCACGGGCGTAAAATCGCGAGAAGCAATGGCGCCGCCCACTATTAAACTGGACGTAATGGGTACCTCCCTGGCTGGTAGTTCGTCCCCAACACTAATATTTTCAAACTGTAAGGTCACGGTTGTCATTATCCTATCTCCCCTTCGTGTACCGGATAGAACTGCGGCAGCATGGTTTTGTCGTCGACTTGCTCTATTTTGCCCTTTACCTTCATCCCGATTTTCACGTCTTGATAATCGATACCCACAACATTCGATATGATTCGAGTGCCCTCCGTCAGACTGATCACAGCGCAGCAAACCGGATAGTCGTATCCCGGTACTTTGGGGTAGTGGAGGGTTGTATAACTGAACACCTCGCCCTCCATGGTCGACTCAACGGAATCCCACTCGATGGATTGACACCCCCCGCACATAGGTCGGGGCGGATGGCGCAAGGTCTGGCAGCTCTTACACCGCTGAATTAGCAATTTGCCTTCATCGACAGCGCTCCACCACCAGCCATTGTCGTGACCACGGGGGGATGCTATTCGGGTTGGCACATCTGGCGTATCGTCGTCTGACTCTGTGTCCACGCTATTGCTATCATTGGGCACAAACTTAAGCACCCGAAACACCTGCCTGCCGACCTCTTCATCCGCCTGATCGGTAAATTTGGTGACGGTTTCGATGAAGTAGCCAATGCCGCGGGCCGTGGCTTTCTGCTCGGAGATATTGTCAATGATTGTATGGTAGGTAATCTCATCGCCCGGCCTTAAGTCTCGGTAGAACTCGGTGGAAGTATTGGTCCCAAGAACACCGGTAAAGCCATTGACATCAAACAGGTTGTGCAGCTCCCTCTGCACATCCTGAACCGGATCTCCCGCCATGGAATAACCCGCCATGCTCCATATCTGCAACATCGAAGGCGGTGCAATAATGCCGCCCTTGGTGCTGTTTTCCGCAAATTTCCTGTCTGTATAGACCTGCACCTCATCACCGACAATTTCTGTCCACTGACGAATCATGGGTTCGTTAACAGGGTCCTGACCTCTGGTCGGCGGCCCATTTTCACGCCCTACAAAAGCGTGGATCTTCTTTTCAAAAACTTGTGTTTGCTCGGGAGTCATTTTCGTATCCTAAGGTACAGTTCTAATTACAACACGATTTCAGCGACATCATGCCTTCCTCATGTCCTGTAAGACAGCAGTGTAATGCAGTTTCTCGGCGGGTGGGTTTTCCAGGAACAAGCCGCGGTAAAACATTACGGCAATTAATTCAGCCATTTGTTCAATGCCCAAACCCGGGTCGGTCAACACCTCATCGCGATTGACATAATAATCCCGCAAGATAGTCTCCCCCGTTCCCGCCAGCGTGTACACCACCATCATCGCCTGGTGCTCAGACATCGCTGCAGCGGGAAATAATTTGGGCATCTGCCTGGTCAACCATCGCAATTGATGCACAAAGTTGCGACGCAGCATCCTGGCAAAATCCTCGTCTGAATCTGCCAATTGCAGCAAACAGCGCATGATACCCGGCCGCTGGGCATAGGACTGTACGACCAGCAGATTATGGGCAAGAATGCGCGCGTACCAATCTCCCTGCGGCACATCTTTTTCGATGTCCTCCACTCGCCTGGAGTGGGCGACAAAATCCTCCAGCACTTCCAGGGTCAAGGATTTCAAATCCGGGTAATAGTGATAAAACAACCCGGATGCCACGCCGGCCCTGCCGGTTACATCGGCAATCCGCATGCGGTGATAACCCACCTCCTCCAGGACCAACAGTGCCGCAGCTTTCAGTTTGGCCCGAGCCCTCTCACCCTTGGGGCTATTACCCTTGCCGGTACCACCTGCAATCTTACGGGAGCTGCGGATTTCCCTGTCAACCATTAGCTACCCTCATCTCAGGCGAACGCTGCACGGTCATTGTTATCCACTGCTCCCCAGTGCCTCAAAGTAAAATAGTTTGGTGTCATAGGGGAATTATTCTTGAATTTGAATTCAAATTCAATATTATAGGATGCTCATTACTTGTGCAATGCACGGTTCACTAAATTATCACGCGGATGCCGATATGATTATCGACTACACCGAACAACAAAAACACCTGCGCAGAGAGCTTCGAGACTACTTTTCCAAGCTGATTAAGCCAGACCATCTGGAAACTCTTCGAGGTAACGAGGGCGGCGACCTGTATAAGGGGCTGATTCGCCAAATGGGTAGCGATGGCTGGCTGGCTTTGGGATGGCCCCGAGAATACGGCGGTCAGGGAGCCACCTCTACAGAGCAATTAATATTTTTCGAGGAGGCCCTGCTGGCTAATGCGCCCATTCCGTTTGTCACACTGAACACAGTAGGCCCAGCATTAATCGACTATGGCACCGAGGAAATTAAACAAAAGTTCTTGCCCGGCATTGCCGCAGGTGAAATCCACTTCTGCATCGGCTATTCCGAATCCAACGCGGGTACCGACCTGGCGGCTCTGGCCACCAGCGCAGTGGTAGCACCCGATGACCCAGACTACTACATCATCAATGGCACCAAGGTCTTTACTTCATCTGCCGAGGCGGCAGACTATGTGTGGCTAGCGGTTCGAACCACGCCGGATTCTCGTCACAAGGGAATTAGTATGATCATAGTGGATACTTCCTCGGAGGGGTTTTCCTATGCCCCTATTCACACAGTGGGGGGTGTGCGAACCAATATCAGCTACTACGAAAACGTCAGGGTTCACAAGTCCATGATGATTGGCGAGCCCAATCAGGGTTGGGGTCTGATGATGTCGCAGCTCAATCACGAACGGGTGGGCCTGGCGGCCTGGGGAATCCAGGGCTGGAAATTGTATGATCGAGCACTTAAATGGGCTCGCACTAAGAGCCACCTGGCGCACAACAAGGGTGAGCGACCCATTGACGAGCCCTGGATCCAGGCCAATATGGCCGAGGCACTGGCTCGTCTGGAGGCGATGCGGGTCATGAATGCACGCATGGCCTGGGACTTAGACAAGGGCCATATGAACCCGGCTTTGGCCTCGGCCCTGAAGGTCTTCTCAACCGAGGGACTGATCGAAATCTGTCGCCTGCTGATGGAGTCGATTGGACCGAGCAGCCTGATACGCGCAGAATCATCCGCCGCTGTGCTTATGGGCGACCTGGAGCATGAATACCGGCGCTGCCAGATAAATACTTTTGGCGGTGGCGTCAATGAACTGCAACGCGGCATAGTCGCCAATTTTGGCCTTAACATGCCTCGACACCGCTAACTAACGAGCTCACACCATGGACTTTTCATTTAACGAAGACCAAATAGCAATCCGCGATCTGGCCCACCAGATTTTTAGCGATCGAACGACCGATGAATTTATGCTGAACTTTGATCGCAATGACACCGCCTATGATGATGTATTGTGGGGCACCCTCGCCGAGCAGGGATTACTTGGCATTACCATTGCCGAGGAACTAGGCGGAACTAACCTGGGGTTTACCGAGTTGTGCCTGGTACTTGAAGAGCAGGGTCGCCATGTTTCTCCTATCCCACTGTTCTCTAACCTGGTCCTGGGCGCACTCCCCATCGACGAGTTTGGTACGATCGAACAAAAGCACAAATACCTGACACCACTGGCCGGTGGGACATTTAAATTGACAGCCGCTATTGCAGAAATGGGCATGGCACAAGCGAGCACCGGTCAGATAAATGCTATACCCAATGGCAATACCTGGACTCTCAATGGCACTCTGGAATGCGTTCCCGACAGCGCAGTGGCCGACGCCATCATCGTACCCGCCAGCCATGATGGTAACCGGATGCTGTTTATAGTCGATACCGACAGTGCGGGGCTGGCTATCGATAGTCAACGCAGCTCCCTGGGCGTGAACGAAGGCACCTTGCTCCTCGATGGCGTGGAACTCGGTGCAGATGCGGTTCTGGGTGGTGTAGATCAGGGGTCCGTGATATTGGCATGGTTAGAATTACGTGCTGAAACAGCGCTTTGTGCACTGCAGCTGGGTGTCACCGAAGAAGCTCTGAGGCGCACTGCCGAATTTTCCTGCGAACGCAAGCAATTTGGCGCCCCCATTGGCTCTTTTCAGGCAGTTGCCATGCAGGCGGCAGATGCTTTTATCGATGTCGAGGCCATCCGCTCTACCTACTGGCTTGCGCTTTATCGCCTGGAAAGCGGTATGGATGCCAGGGCGGAGGTTCGCTGCGCCAAATGGTATGCCGCCGACGCCGGCCACCGCATTGTCTACCGCACACAGCACCTGCACGGCGGCATGGGCGCAGATCTGGAATTTCCTATACACCGGTTCTTTCTGTGGGCCAAACACCTGGGTCTAATGCTTGGCGGGCGCAGCGTGCAAATTGCAAAGCTTGGCTCATTGCTGGCGAGCGACGACAGTATTGGCACTGCTGCACTACGCTTATAGCTGCCGCAAGACAGGTGGGCTATTGCTGGAGAAAACCGCCCCCAACTACGCAGCAGCACCCCTTATCATTCACATGCCCGGGGTAATCATCCCGGGGGTACAGAAAATCCGTCCAGGACAGGGGTGTGGTCCGCATCAAAATAGCCGGACAGGCTCGCGTGGAGATCATCCAGCTCCCACTTGCCACCATTAGAACTCGCAAAGGGGTCACTGAGCGTGGGGCGCTGTAAGACATTAATCTGATTGCCCCACACCACCAGCACTTCACCCGCGATATGCCCCGCCGCTTCCGACGCCAGATAACCCACCAGGGGTGCAACATTTTCCGGGTGGAAGGCATCAAAGCCCTGTTCCGGTGCAGCGAACATTGCAGCAGTCATTCCCTGATCCGTCATGGCAGTTCGGGCCCGCGGCATAATCACATTGCAAGTAATGCCATATTTAATCATTAACTGGGCTGCACCCATCGTCATAGCAGTTATACCCGCTTTTGCAGACGCGTAATTGGGTTGACCTGCGGAGCCATAAATCATGGCCTCCGAGGACGTACTGATCAGCCGACCGTATACCGCCCCCTCGGCCTTAGCCTTTTCGCGCCAGTATCGTGTCGCGTTACGCATATTGACAAAATGGCCACGCAAGTGCACTCGCACAACCGAATCGAATTCGTCATCACTCATGCCGAAAATCGTTTTGTCTCGACAATAACCCGCGTTATTCACCATTATATTAACGTCGCCGTAGGTATCGAGAGCGGTTTTAAATAACTGCTCAGAGTCAGCAGTGTCGGCGCAATCTCCGAACACCGCTATCGCCTGTCCCCCCGCAGATTTAATTTCCTCGACAGTTTCATTGGCCGCTTTTTCAGCATCGGGTAGATTGATATCGTTGATTACTACACTCGCACCTTGCCTGGCCAACTGCATCGCCTCCTCGCGGCCAAGACCGCGGCCCGCACCCGTGATAATGGCTACTTTTCCGCTAAGATCACTCATTTTTTTGCTCCTGTTTTCTATAGACGTTCAATAATAGTGCCGGTACCAATCGATGCGCCGCAGCACATAGCGATCAAGGCCGTGTTCTTGTCCTGTCGCTCCAACTCATGCAGGGCCGTGGTAATCAAGCGGGCCCCCGTTGAACCTACAGGATGGCCGATGGCTATAGCACCGCCATTGACGTTAACCTTACTCATGTCTGCATCAAACACCTGCTGCCAGGACAGTACCACGGCCGCAAACGCCTCGTTGATCTCCACCAGGTCGATATCATCCAGGTTCATACCGGTTTTCTTGAATAACAACTCGGTGGCATCAACCGGACCATCCAGCAAGTAATAGGGATCCGTCCCCGTTACCACGCCAGAAATTATCCTTGCACGAGGCTTCAGTCCACGAGCTTTGGCTTCATCGGCACTCATCCATAGCACAGCGGCAGATCCGTCGGAAATTTGCGAGGCACTTCCCGGTGTATGCATGCCTCCCTCGACCACCGGTTTCAAATTGGCCAGGCCCTCGATGGTTGTATCGCGCAGTCCCTGGTCTTTAGACACCGTGCGCATTTCCCCGGTTGGCTCACCATCCTCGCCCAAAATGGGTGCCTGTACCTGCAATACCTCTCGATCAAATCGGCCATCATCCCAGGCTATTCTGGCTCGCCTTTGTGATTCGCAGGCAAATTCATCGAGGTCGCCTCGGGTCAGACCGCGCTTTTTTGCGATACGCTCCACCGCGGAGAACTGATCCGGCGTACTGTCCCAGGGCCAGTCGGCGGTTTGAAAGAAGCCTGGGCCATTATAGGCATTGGCGCCCAGGCCAACTCTGCTCATAGCTTCAACCCCACCGGCAATGCCAATGTTGATCTGGCCGGCGGCGACCAGGGCTGAAACAATATGATTCGCCGCCTGAGCAGAACCACACTGAGTATCAAGTGACGAAGCGCCGGTACTATAGTTTTTGCCCAGTGACAGCCAGGCATTGCGGGCGATATTATTGGACTGTTCGCCGGCCTGGGTGACGCAGCCACTGACTATCTGCTCTATATCCGTATACTCAAGACCTGCTTTTTCAATCAGACCCGTATACGACATGGCCAATAATTGCGCTGCGTGAACACCGCTAAGCTCACCTATAATTTGCTTGCCGCGGGCAATGGGGGTACGGACGGCTTCTACGATAACTGCTTCTGGCATGATCGTTCCTCTATCAGAAATAGTGTGGGGGCGATAAGCCCATTAATTCGGTAAATTACTCGGGTAACTCAAAGGAAGACAAACATCAGCTCATAAATCAGAGCAGGTGTTTCGACATCTAAGACATGTACATGGGTCTCCATAACAACTTTGGTTTTATTCTGGGCCACCTCAATACGTTTAATCCTGCTGCGAGAGACAATTTCACTGTTCACTGGCACCGCGCCGAGAAACCGGAGCTTATCCGATCCATAGTTCATCATATGGCTAAAGCCGGTTATCTGGCTGATGGCGCTGGGTCCTCCGCTAAACCGAGTAATAAGCGACAGGATAAGAAATCCATGGGCGATAGTGCCTCCAAAGGGGCTCTCTCTGGCGCAGCGTTCCTCGTCCACGTGCATCCACATGTTGTCGCCACTAAGCTCTGCATACTGGTTGATCAAGGCCTGATCAACCAGCACCTTGTTGCTCCACTCACTGAAGTCCTCGGAAACCAGTGTATTCAACGCCTGTTGATCCTTGTAATCCATTGTTCTCACTGCCACTATTTTTCGATTTAAAACTGCCGGGAGAAGCACTGTTGTCGCGCTCAAACCTGCCGACTTCGCACCCAATCGTATCCCGAAGACGCGCCGGATGCACGCCAGCCACGCGCATTTCGTCATGCGGTACAATAGATTAGTTTACGGCCTGTTCCATTCGGGCTGTAACACATTGTCCAGGCACTACGGCGATATCTTCAGGCCCCAAAGGCGCCGTTCTATGCGGTCTTCAGCTGGCTGATGACTTGCGCAGCCGCCTCGTCGTCGGCGGGGTCATCCGGCACAGGAAAAGTAATGCGACGACTCAGCTCGCCAAAGCGCTGTCTGTAGATAACTGCGATATCATCATAGGTGCCGCGTGGAACGTACTTCTCAAGCATTTCATCGGTTACAATTTCCGCCATACCCTGCCAATTGCCCTGGCGTGTCATCTCCAGCAACTGCTGGCCTTTATCCTGCCAGCCAAATAATTCCAGACTCGGCCAATACGCTGGGGTAGAGTATAGAAACCCCAGCAAACCTCGTTGCTTCTCCCACTGTGCGGCAACGATTTCCTCAGATTTTCCGGTGGCTGTCAGTGGCCCCAACACCAATTTGAAATCGCTACCGTCGTGCCCTGCTCGCTCAAAACCGGTATTCAATCGCGGCAGGCACACGTCCTTTATGTACTCCGGCGGCGTGTTGGTGGGATGGGTAATCATGCCATCGGCAACAGCGCCCACCATTCTGGTCATGTCTGGACCGACAGCACCGCACAGAACAGGAATATCGGGACGGGCAATGGGGCCTGGATTAAAAAATGGCTGCAATTTTGTAAATTGATAGTGCTTGCCGGTGAAACAAAGTCGATCACCGGTTTGGAAACTATGAAAAATCGCCCGCAAAGACTGTACATACTCGCGTAACTGGGACACAGGCGAGTCCCAACGGGCACTATAGCGCTGCTCGATGTTGGGCTTTATCTGAGTACCCAACCCCAACTCAAACCGGCCATCCGACATTGCCTGTAAGTCCCAGGCAGCCACAGCGACCGTCATGGGGCTACGTGCGAAGGCCACCAGTACGCTGGTGCTAATCACGAGTCTGTCGGTGGCATTCAGTGCAATTGCCGACAATAGTAATCCATCGTGGATAGCATCCGGCACTTGTAATCCATCAAAACCCATCGCCTGCGCCCTACGCGCGTGGTCGCCGATTGCCCCGGGTCCCATGTCCTGTGGAACCGTCGCAAATACGTCAAACATGCTTGATCCTGCCCGCATTAATAAGCTAAACTTATTATCAGTATAGCTTATTAAATTAAACAAAAACAATGCCCACACTAGGTCACCACGAAATAGGTCAATTACTCATGCTCATGACCAGAGATTTTCAATCTCGGTTGGACGAAGATCTGCGCGAGCGCGGTATCGCGGGGATCGGCGCGCGTCATCGATCCGTGTTTCTACATTTGGGGCAACACGGTGGTAGTCGAATGGTTGACCTGGCCGCATCCGCGGGCATCAGACCCCAGTCCATGATAAAAATCATCGATGAACTGGAGGTAATGGGCCTGATTTTGCGTCACCCCGACCCTACCGACTCACGAGCCAAGCTAATTAATTTTACCGAAAGCGGTCACCGACTAGTCAGTGAACTTTCAAAATCGACTCACACCGTATGGCAACACTACGCGGCAATTGTGGGTGAGGCGGTCCTGGAGACAACCTTCGAAGGACTCAGACAACTTCTGGAGAATACATCGGGAGATTCAAACCATGAGTAAGAAAGTTGCATTTATCACCGGCGCCAGTCGCGGCATCGGTGCCGAATCCGCGGTAGCACTGGCCGGAATCGGCTACAACGTGGCCATTACCGCACGTTCACTAAACGAGGGAGAAAATCACCTGCACGGCGACAGCAACGCCCCCCTCCCCGGTAGTCTTTCCGCCACGGCGGCGGCGGTTGAAGCTGTAGGAGGCGAGGCATTGTGTCTGCCAGCAGATATACTTCAGGTCCAGAGCCTGATTGCAGCCGCCAACCAGACCCTGGACCACTTCGGCGGCATAGATTTACTGTTCAATAACGCCGTCTACCAGGGATTGGGCAATCAGACGAACCTTCTGGATACCACGCCGGAACAGCTACAGGCAATCTATCAAGGCAACATCTTTACCCCGCTGGCGCTGGTGCAAACAGTTGTTCCGGGCATGCTCGAAAGACGAAGCGGAACTATCATCAATATGATTTCCCACACAGCGTATAACGACCCCCCCGCTCCAGCAGATCAGGGAGGTTGGGGATTTGCCTACCCATCATCAAAAGCTGCTTTTGCGCGCATGCCGGGCGCTTTGCGTGTCGAACACCCGGATAGCGGGTTGCGCGCCTACAATCTCGAACCGGGCATGGTAGTCACCGAAGTAATGAAAGCTCTGGGCATTGATGAACTCATAAAGAAACGATTCAGACCCGTTTCAGCGGCCGCGATCGGCGCAGTAGTAGCATGGCTGGCGGACAACGAACCACCTAAGGAGTGGGGCCCCGATGTTGTCCTCCATGGCCCTGCAATCGCCAGGGACCTCAATTTGTTAAAAACCCCCTCAATGCTGGGAGCTACATCATGAAAGCAGTTCTTTTAGAGAAGCACGAGGAATTTGCCGTCATCACCCTCAACCGTCCCGCGGCAATGAATGCTCTGTCGAGGGAACTTCGATCCCAGTTTGTAGCAGCTTTTGAGGATTGTAGTGCCGACGAAAGGGTTCGAGTGGTCATTATCACAGGCAACGGCAAGGCCTTTTGCGCAGGCTTCGACCTCAAGGAATTAAGCTCCGGTGAATCTAATAATGCGGCGGAAGAAGCAGATAATGCAATGGCTCAGGCGATGATGGCATTTAGAGGCCCAATTATCGGCGCCGTCAACGGACATGCGATAACCGGTGGTTTCGAGATGGCCCTGGCCTGTGATGTTTTGATCGCCTCCGAGAACGCACGTTTTGCCGATACCCACGCTCGAGTGGGCATGTTACCTGGTTGGGGGCTTAGTCAAAAGCTGCCACGGCTCATTGGTATATCGCGAGCGAAGGAAATTTCTTTCACTGGCAATCCGATTTTTGCAACTCAGGCCTACGAGTGGGGGTTGGTCAACTCCGTAGTGTCCGCCGATGAATTATTAGAGGCGGCCTGCAAATTGGCCCGGGACATGTGTAGCTGCGTTCCACACATCCTGGTGCAGTACAAGTCACTTATTGATGAAGGCTTTTCAATGCCATACGATCAGGCCTTGCTCTGGGAAGAGAGCAAGGGGATAGAATCTGCTAAACAGGCTGCCGCAACCATGATCGCCAGCCGCAAAGATACGGTTTTCGATCGGGGTCGATTAGAAAAAGACATGGGCTAAAAAGCATCTGCCGGGCAGACCTGCGATAGCCTCCACATTGACCATAATTTCGTTTAGACTCGGGTAACTATGAGATAGTGCCAGTAGCTGGAGCTATGCCGTCGTATGCCCCATCCCCTGGATGAGAAGTGACATTGATGCAAGGCCTTGGATTCATACCAGTTGGCAGAAAATATTCGCTTTGGAGCATTGTGCTTCTATGCCTTATTGGATGTGGACTTGCGCTGGCCAGGGTCGACCTGGACAAAATGCAGAACCTTGCACTGAGTCGCTACGGGCCCTACACCGAGCAGACTGTTATTGAATGGAGAGGGCTGATCGATCATATAGCGCCGCTTTCAGACCAACAAAAACTGCTTAAGGTGAATGACTTTTTTAACCGCCGCGTTGCGTGGGTCGAAGATATGCGCAACTGG
>JABHWT010000062.1 GCA_018657645.1 Halieaceae bacterium
ATCGTGGGCCAGGATACCGATGGTTCAATGACGCCCCACGATGTGAATATGGGCTGGGTGGTGGGCAAAAACAAGGCCTTCAGTTTTCTCGGCAAGCGCTCTCTGGAGCGCAGTGACTGCCAGCGCGAGGGTCGCAAACAACTGGTGGGTCTGAAAACGCTGGATCCGCAGCAGGTGCTGCCCGAGGGCGCCCAGATCGTCGATGATCCTAACCAGGCCATTCCCATGGCTATGCAGGGGCATGTGACCTCCAGTTATTACAGTGCCAATTTGGGCCATTCCATTGCCCTGGCGGTTGTTAAAGGTGGCCTTGAGCGAATGGGCGAAACGGTGCACTGTCCCCTGGCAGACGGCCGCAGCATCGCAGCAAAAATTGTCAGTTCCGTGTTTTATGATCCCGAGGGAGAGCGCCACAATGTCTGAGCCCAGCAACGGCGGTTTGGCCGGGGAGGTGTATACCGAAACACCACTGCACTATTTTCATGGCTCCGGTGCCCAGGGCGAGCAATCCGGTGTAATCATTCGCGAAGCGCCGCTAAAGGGACACCTTGTCATTCGGGGCAGTGCTGATAGCGACACCTTCCGCGAGGGGATTAGCGCAGTGTTTGGCATGGCGTTGCCAATGGAACCCTGCACGCTCGTAAGCGCTGGCGAATCCAGCCTGTATTGGCTGGGGCCGACTGAGTGGCTGGCTATAGTACCCTCGGGCGAGGAGGCAGCCCTGGCTATGCAACTGCGCGACGTGGACCCCGGCCGTGTGTCGGCGGTGGATGTCAGCGGGGGCCAGACCCTGATTAACCTTAGTGGCGCCGGTGTTCAAACCCTGCTTATGAAATCATCCAGCTACGATTTTCACCCCGCCAACTTTGGCCCTGGTAACTGCGTGCAAACGACATTTGCCAAGGCAACAGCGCTGGTGGCGGGACTGGAGAATGGATCGTTTGACCTGGTCATCCGGCGCAGCTTTGCCGACTACCTGGCGCGCTGGCTATTGGACTGCGACGCAAGCTTTAGCCCCTGTGAGCCGGAGCTAGCTCCGGATTAATCACAGGTGCCTTAAGTCGGGCCGACGCCTAGTCGGCCTGGTTTACCGGTTCGTCGCAGCGCACCATCAGAGCAAAAATCGCACCGAGTAAAGCAAATCCGGCGCCAATGGCAATGGCGGTGGCCCAGCCAAAGGTGTCGGCGACCAGCGACAACAACAGTGCGTTGATAAAACCCATGGCATTGGCGCCGGTATTGAGCAGCCCGCCGCTCGCACCGGCGTGGCGGCCCCCGATAGCAATGCTGCTGCCCCAGTAGGAGCCCTCGGTGGTCTGGTTAAAAAAGAAGCACAGGCCGAGCATAGCGGCGGCGGCATAGGCATTGGGTGTCACCGCTACCCCGATCAACAGCAGTGCGGAGATGACAAGGCCAATGACAATAGGCAGCCGATAGCCCCAGCGCAGCCCCAGCTTCTGGCAAAGAAAATCGCCGTACCAGCCGCCCAGAGCGGCGCCCGCACCGGCGAACATCCATTGGGCAGAGGTGAGAAAACCGGCCTCCTGGGCGTCAAAACCCCGAATCTTCACCAGGTAGTAAAAGCCCCAGCTGAACACCACGTAAAAAACGAAATTCATGCACGAGTAACTCAGGGTAAGCAACAGGGCGTTGCGGTCTTTCAGCACTCTGAGCCAGGCCGGCGTTTCCGACGTTGCTGGTTTTTTCTCCTCGAGCTCCACGCGCCCGTCGTTAATAAGTTCCACTTCAGCGCTATTCACCGCCGGATGCTCCGACGGGTTGTCTTTGGCGTACCACCACCACAAAGCGGCGCCGATTAAGCCAACCGGTGCCAGCACCACAAAGGACATGCGCCAGCCGACCATCCCCATCAGCCAGGGTAATAGTGAGGCGGTACCGGCCAGTCCCAGGGTCAGGCCGGTGCTACTCAGGCCGTTGGGAAACGCCCAGCTACCCACTGGGAACCAGCGCTCGATGGTGGCGCTCATCACGGGGAATACAGGCGCATGGGTAGCGCCCACCAGAAACTGGACCAGCATCAGCGAAATCACAATTAATCCGGCGGATGCCACGGCCGCGCCGGGCACCATGCTGCTAAGAACAATCAACACGGCCCAGGCGGCGGCTATCCAGGTGAGCACCTTACGCGGGCCGAATCTATCCCCCAGCAGTCCTCCGGGAAACTGGAACAGGGCGTATCCCAGGGGAAAGGCCGCCATGATCATGCCCCATTGAACCTCGCTCAATTGCAGGTCGGCCATCATGGTGGGGGCCGCAATGGACATATTTCCACGAAGCAAGTAGGAGACAAAACTGAGAAACATCAGTAGCCCGAGGATACGCCAGCGTACACTAGAGGGCTGCGTTGGATTGAGGATGCGCCAGCGTGCAGTGGAGGGCTGTGTCGGATTCTCGTTGGTCATTCTTTGTCCTCTTTTTCTGGTTATTGGGACGCAGGTTCTATCTGCGGGGCGATGGATGCCCGGCAGGAGACCTTTTCAGTGGCACTAATTGTAATCCACTTACAGCGAATCGAATACTGTTTGTCGCAGGTCAGTAGGCACATTGATTGGGGGCGGGTGCTTTCATGGTACATTTTGAGTGCATGCAACATCAAAAGGGCTCGCAGCTCGCAGTCACAACGGGATAGAGAACAAGCCATGAGCGAATCCGCGAAAATAGACAGTGTGTCGGCGGGCCTGCCGAAAGTAGCCTATGGGCGCGGTAGTTATATTGTCGATTCGGCCGGCAAACAATACATCGATGGATCCGGCGGGCCGGCGGTGTATTCTTTGGGCCATGCACACCCGGAAGTTAACCAGGCCATCC
>JABHWT010000135.1 GCA_018657645.1 Halieaceae bacterium
CCTGGCCCAGGACAGCCAACCCCTGGCGATTCTGGACAGCCCTGACAAGGCCTATATTGCCCGCTACTCTCTGGGGCGCGACTATCACAAGCTGATTCGCAAGCGTCTGTCGACACTGGCCCGGCGAATACAAACCGAAACAGGCGAGGGCGCCTATCGAGCCTTTACCGACAGTGCTCCCATACTGGAGCGCGCTATCGCCGAGCAGGCGGGGCTGGGTTGGATTGCCAAAAATACCATGCTGATCAATTCCACCGCGGGCTCCTGGTTTTTCCTGGGGGAAATCTACACCGATCTCCCGCTGACCACGGACTCGCCCCAGACGAGCGCCCACTGCGGTAGTTGCACCAGTTGCCTGGACACCTGCCCTACTGGGGCATTTGTCGGGCCGTTCCGTCTGGATGCCCGCAAATGTATCTCATACCTCACAATCGAACACGCTGGCAGTATTGACGTGGCCCTGCGCCCCCTGATGGGCAATCGCATCTTCGGCTGTGATGACTGCCAGTTGTGCTGTCCCTGGAACAAATTTGCCCAGTCCACGGTGGAGCCAGATTTTCAGCCCAGGCACCAACTGGCAGATTCGAAATTGGTCGACTTATTTTTGTGGGACGAACAAACTTATCTTGCCACAACAGAGGGCTCAGCCCTGCGCCGCATTGGCCATCACCGCTGGCTGCGCAACCTTGCCATCGCCCTTGGCAATGCACCCAGTTCACCACAGGTGGTTAGCGCGCTTAAGAGCCGCCTGGAGTTCCCCTCGCCACTGGTTCGCGAGCACGTTGCCTGGGCACTGGAACAGCACCGGGCACGAGGGACAATAAACCCCGTGGATTGAATCGCCAACCCGCGGGATTGGTGTACACTGCAAGCAGGTATAAATAATAATGGAATCAGAATGACTGAATCCGCGGCGACTACCCACCCGGGTTTGAAGCGCAGCCACAATGAAGATAGCTATGCATCAGATCCCGATCTGGGCCTGTGGCTGGTCGCCGATGGTGTGGGTGGACACGCCAGCGGTGAGGTAGCCAGCGCTATTGTCAGAGATACCCTGCATTCCGGGTTTGCTCGGGGCAGAGATCTGGTCGATGCAATATGCGATGCTCACGAGGCGGTATTGGAAGATATGGCGACCGCTGAAAACAGGGCTGGAATGGGCTCCACTGTGGTGGCCCTGTCCCTGCAGGATCAGCAGTACGATGTGGCATGGGTGGGTGACAGCCGCGCCTATCTATGGGATGGCAAACTCCATCAACTCACCCGTGACCATAGCCAGGTTGGACTGTTGGTTGCCAAGGGAATAGTATCCCCTCAACAGGCAGCCACCCACCCCAAGCGACACGTTCTCACCCAGTCAGTAGGCATTTCCAATACAATGAGACTAGCACCGGAGCGCATCGTAGGCGAGCTCTCCAGCGGCCAACAGATTCTGTTATGCAGCGACGGACTCACCGATGAACTCAACGACGCCACTATCGCCAAGCACATGGCCCGTTGTCCGACCGCACAGGCGCAGGTCGATGCCCTGCTGAGCGAGGCACTGGCGGCGGGAGGCCGCGACAATATAACCATCGTCGTAATCTGTGCGCCTGCAAAAACACGCCCTACCAGCCTCGAGGACACCCAGATAACGACCAGAATTTCAAGTGTCCAAAAGTCAAAGCGTATCAATCACGCCACCCATGTCTGGGCGATAGTGGCAGTCATGGTCGCCCTCGCGCTTGCTACATGGCTGGTATTTTAAGGAGTATAGAGTGGAGATCAGTGGCAGAACAGTGGGTCGATACGAAATTGGAGACCTCATTGGCGAAGGCGGTATGGCTCATGTTTACAAAGCATACGACCCCCACATAAACCGCACTGCGGCCTTTAAAATTCTGAAACAGGAACACTGCGAAGACGAGGAACATACCAAACGTTTTTTAAAGGAGGGCAAGGCAGCAGGCGTATTGACCCACCCCAATATCGTTACCATCTACGATGTCGGCAGCCTTGATAATGCGCCTTACATTATGATGGAACTGCTGGAGGGACCGACTCTGGGCGATGTGTTGGATGATGGTGAAGAACTAAGCCCTACAAAAATTGTAACAATTGCAATGCAACTTGCCAGCGCACTGGACTATGCCCATGAAAAGGGCGTAGTTCACCGGGATATCAAGCCCGACAATATTGTGCTGACCTCCGATGGCGAATCCATCACAATAGCCGATTTCGGCATTGCCAGGGTCAGTCAGGCCGATGACACCGAAACCACCCAGGCAGGCATGATGTTAGGTACACCTCGCTACATGTCTCCCGAGCAAGCGAGCGGCTCGGAGATCGATGGCCGATCCGACCTTTTCGCTGTGGGCGCGATTATGTACGAGATGGTAACCGGTAGAAAGGCGTTCGATGCGGACTCCATGGCTACCCTGATCATGCAGATAGTCCAAAAGGACCCCCTCCCTATTCGCCAGGTTTCAACCGAAACCCCTACGGGCCTGCAACGAATTATCAATAAACTATTACAGAAAAAACCCGCCAGGCGCTTCCAATCGGGACAGGAACTCTATGCCGCTCTGGAGCGGGAGCTGGAAACGCTCAGGGACACAGAAGAAGAGCAGCGCGGTTACCTGCCACTGCAAATCAAGTGGACGGCTATTATGGGAACCTTTGTGGCCCTGGCGATGATTGCCAGTTCTGCTCTGGTGTTCAAGGTTCAAAGCGCGGCGCTTACCCGCCAGGCCATCGATGCCGGAATATCGCTCACCAAGTTTATTGCAGTACAAGCTGCGATCCCGGTGTTGGGCGAGGACTGGATCACTCTGGAATCCTTCGTTCAGGATGCGTCCGCTCGCCAGACATTCAGCTATCTGCGGGTGTCCGACCATCGCGACATTGTACGTAGCGCCTCCGACCTGTCTCTGGTTGGCAGTCCCGTGCCAAAAGACGACTCCGGAGAGATCATTTTCACCCAAGGCGCTATCGTTGTAACCGAGATCCAGGGCGAGGAACAGGGCAGAATATTTAACTTCAACCTTCCGGTCCAGTTTAGGGACACCGTTGTGGGCGGGGTAAACCTGGGCATGGATACGCGCGAGCTTGACGCTGCTCTGGACACTACAATTCGCATGATGGCCGCTCTGGGCCTGGCCATGGTACTGGCGGTTTCCCTGGTAATTTATATTTTCAATAAACTGATAGCAAAAAACCTTCTACTCATCACAAATGCAATTACATTGTTTGGCCGCGGCTTACTCGAAACCCGCATTTCAAAGGAGCGCAGCGACGAATTCGGCGATCTTTTCAACGCATTTAATACCATGGCCGACGTTATGGAGCCGCGTGTACAATCCGGGAGCTCTGGTGACGGCGACGAAGGTTCAAACATTGATACCGCTGGCCACCTGGAGGTCAGTGGCATTGTACAAGGTATGGTAACCGAGCAGACTGTCGTTAAGGTGCCAGACGACATGACAGATAATGACTAACCGTATATCGACTATTGCATGACAGGTCTGAGGCGTTCCCACATCAAGGCACAGCTTTCCACTATCCCGGCGGCCCTGTTACTATTAACCCTGGTAGCCTGCACCGGTCAGACTCAGCGAAATACGCAGATAACCGTACTGGCAGAGGACCCGCACTTTACCCTGGTTCGACTCCAGGCAGGCCAAACCTTTGCCGACCTGGCGGCTAATTTTTTGGGTAGCGCCTCCGACGCCTGGCAGATAGCCGAAGCAAATGCTGATCATTCGGCCTCCCCGGGGCAGGTAGTAGCTGTGCCCCGGCAACCGGTCAACCCCACTTCCGTTTATCCCGATGGCTACCGCACTGTGCCCATTCTGTGCTATCACCAATTCACCCAGGACCGGAAGAGCGACAACCAGCTGGAGCTAACTGCAAGCGCGTTCGAGGAACAAATTCGCTACCTTCTGGCCAACCAGTTTCGCATCCTGTCCTTTACCGAGCTAGAAACCATACTCCTGCGCAGTCAGCCGATCCCCAGCAACGCAGTTATTATCACCATCGACGATGGCTACCGCTCTATTTACGATGTTGCCTGGCCCATTCTCAAACAATACCAGGTCAAAGCCACCTTGTTTGTCTACACCGACTTTATCGGTGCATCCAGCGCATTAACCTGGCAACAGATGCGGGAAATGGCAGACAGCGGACTGGTCGATATCCAGTCCCATGGCAAGAGCCACGCCAGCTTGTCCCGATTGCCTCAGGACAAAACTACAGCCGATTACCGCGCCAGGGTAGAAACCGAGATAAGCGGCTCCAATGCCGTTTTTAAGCAACGCATGGGCTCTGTACCCGTGTTCATGTCCTATCCCTACGGCAATACCAGTGACATTGCGGCGGCACTGGTGAGGGATCGAGGCTATAGACTTGCGGCCACCGTTACTCGCGGAGACAACACCACATATTCCGACCCGTTTTTACTCCATCGAACGATGATTTATGACAGTCACGACATGGCGGACTTTTCCCGATTTTTGCAAGGGTTCACCAGGAAGAACCTGCAATGAATTCATGTCACAGCAGGTTAATTGCCGCCTGTCTGTCTGCTTTCATGACGGCCTGCGTCTCGATACCCCCCCTGCAGGATTCAGTGTCGGTGTATGTCGAGCAGCAAAAGGCCAGCGCACGAGCCCTGGAAAATCAGGGCCGGTTTGCCGAGTCTCTCAGCCGCTGGCGCAGCTTGCTAGCGCTGGATTTACCCGGGGCCGAAGTACCGGATGCCATTGATAAGCTGGAGCGAATTATCAGCACAAAAGTTGCCCATGCATGGCGCGAAGCAGAGGCCGCTTACACCCGGGAAGATAATCGTCGCGGCGATACCTGGATGCTGAAAGTGCTGGCGCTGGAGCCTGGAAGCGAGAAAGCCAGGCGTAGGCTGGCCGCAAGCAAGTCGGTCAGGAACCGAGCCCAGCTGGATAAAAAGAGCTCGCAGGAAACCCAGCAGCGCCTGGTGCGCGAAAGACGGGCGCCAGGCGGAATCAATCACACTCTGGAGGCCCTGAAAAAGCAGCACGACTACGCGGGCATGCTGGCTGTGGGGCGCGCAATGGAAGGGCCTCCCGACACCCAAAGTACAGAACTGCTGTACCACGCGAACCTGGCCCTGGCCGACCAGGCCGAGCAGAGCAACAACCTCGAAGCCGCCCTCACCCACCTGCAGGCGGCCCTGATTCTGAAGCCGCACTCTGATGACCCACTGGCAAGCAGGGTGCACAACATTCGAGGTAAGCTAAGCACCGTCTGGTATCGGCAAGGTATTCAGTTGGTTAATGTAGATCTGACCCAGGCGATAGCGGCACTGGAGAAGTCTCTTTCTTACAATGCCGACAATCAGGCCGCGCAGCGCAAACTGAAGCAGACCAGGACTCTTTTTCATAATCTGCAGCGAATACAGGCCAAATCCACCCAGCAATAAATGGCAGGTTACTACTCTTCCGCGGGGAGTGCGCTCTCCGATAAAGTGGTTTCATTCATGGCATCCGATTCGCTGCGGGGTCGGGAATAGTTCTGCGTCACCCGAAAAACAACCTCGTGTAAACGCAATTCGTCTTCGTGCTGCAATGCATGGCGGCCCTGCACCTGTTTACCATTGACTACCGTACCGTTGGCCGAGCCTAAATCCTCTACCATCAGTTGCCCCTGTTCGATATCGAGGCGCGCGTGTTCGCGGGAAACCTGGGGACTGACCACGGCGATATCGCAATCCAGAGCACGACCCACCACTGTTGGGCCCATCACCCCATAACTCAAACCCACCAGAGGCCCTGTTTCTGCAGACACAATCCACTGCACATCGGGGTGTTCCTCTTCCCTTCGAAAATACGTGGTCATGTTATCTCGACGACGCTCATTCATGGGTGAGATATTGGACAACACACGCCGCTCTACAAACGAGGTCGTCATAACAATGCCCTCTGGCGTCAGCTGAAAAAACCAGGCGGCGGCAAAGGTGAGAGGGAAACCCAGGGTTGCCAGATACAGAAACATGCGAGAGGCTTTTCCCGCATCCAGATCCATAGCGGGAAACAATATATCTCCCACCTGCAATGCTCCCCAGCACAAAAGAACATAGAACAAACAGGTTTTGATCACCTTGCGACGTTTCAGTTCACGCAAAAAAGAATGTATCATAATTTCGGCCCGGTCCTGCGCCGGTGTCAATTCAGCTTTCGCAGTTTTTCTTTTAATTCATAGGCCTGAGACAGGTAAAGCTTTGCATTTTCGTAGTTGGGATCCATTTTCAGTACCTCCTCCCACAAGCTAATAGCCTTGTCGAGATTCTGTGCGCGATAGGCGTCGAGTGCCGCTCGGTGCAACTGATCGGCGCTCTCGCTGCTCGGGACAGACGAGGCCACCTCGGGTTCGGGTGGGGTGGTATTCACTGGTTCGACTGGCTCAACTGGCACCTCTACTTCTGTGATTGCCTCAGGGCTGCCCGCTAAGAACACCTCGCGAGCGGTGTCTGTCAAGGGTATTTTGATGGTTTGCCCCGCCGTCAATTTGCGCGGTTCCAAGATCCCATTATATTTAGCCAGGGCATGGAACTGATACAAACTGCCCAGGTATTGCTGGGAAAGGCTGGACAAAGTCTGACCAGGTGCCAGTTTTACCTCCCGATACTCCATGGGAAAGTAGTCACTTGGAGAGTCAACGATCTGGCGCAGCAAATCCTGACCAATTTCACTGCCGGGTTGACTCTTGAGATAAAGCGTCAACTCTGTTTTCGCTGACCCCGCCTCACCATCCTCCAGCAGCGACAGCACCAGCCGAAAGCGCTCGGATGTAGACAGTCCCGACTTTGCCGTGTAGGCAGGCTGTCCAACCTCAGTGCCGACCCCTCCAGACGCCGTATCAACGGGTGTCGCGCAAGCCTGAACCAGCAGCAACCCCAATGCCAAACCACCTGTTATTATTCTCATAGTATATCTCCGACAGCTTACTTCAGAGCGCAGCTGCCTTTATTGTCATTATTGCCATTCCCCGTACCAATATCTACCCTAGGAAACAGTGAGGAAGTGCTCTCTATATAAACGCATTTCTTCTATCGATTCGCGAATATCGTCCAAAGCCTGATGAGAGCTTGTTTTGGTTATTGCCGCTTCGAGGTCGGGTCGCCAGCGCTGCATCAGGATCTTGAGTGTGCTTACATCCAGGTTGCGGTAGTGAAAATAAGCCTCTAACTGAGGTAAGTGTCGCGCCATAAACCTGCGATCCTGGCATATTGTATTACCACACATGGGTGAGGCCCCCTCGGGCACCCAGTTTTCAAGGAATTCCAGCGTCTTTTCTGTGGCTGTCTGTTCGCTGTCGCGACTGGCTCTAACCCGCTCGACCAGACCCGACTGGTTGTGATGTGTCGTGTTCCACTCATCCATACCCGCGAGAACCTCATCGGATTGGTGGAGGGCGATCACCGGGCCCTCGGCCAGTGTGTTGAGATGGGTGTCGGTAACAACGGTGGCTATTTCAATCACCCTATCCAGCTCGGGAACTAATCCCGTCATTTCCATATCCACCCATATCAGATTGTTGGCATTTTGCATGTAGAGTTCTGTTCCTGGTTCGTTGCTGGGGCGCTTCTGGATAATACCATAGTACCTCGGCGTTCATTCGAAACACTGCCGTAATGCTGAATTCGCCAGCAAGCCCGAAGTGCCATGGTGTTACCCTGAGGTGCCATGGTAGTGTTCACAGATACACTAGTGTAACAAAATGCCTCGACTCACCAAGCATCTACCTGAATAATACCTTGATGAGCAAGCGAAAACTGACCCGAAAACAAGCCTGGCGGATAGACAAAATCCACAAAGAGCGGGCAAACCGGGCACACAAGCGCGGAAGTGACTCCGAACAGGCTATCCTGGCTGGTGACCTGGGGCCCGAGCGCGAAGGGCTTGTCATCGCGCACTTCGGTACCCAGGTGGATGTAGAGTCGGAACCCGGCGACAGCCGACGCTGCCACCTGCGGGCCAATCTCGAGGGCCTGGTTACGGGTGACCGGGTGATCTGGCGAGACGGCGACCCCACGGGCGTTGTAGTCGCCCAGTTGGAGCGAGACAATGCATTATCAAGACCCGACAGCTACGGAAAAATCAAGCCGATCGCTGCCAATATCGACCAGATCATCATTGTAATCGCCCCCCTGCCGGAGCCCCACGCCAATTTGATCGATCGGTACCTGGTGGCAATCGAAGCTGCCGGCATCGAGCCGGTGATTCTTCTCAACAAAATTGATTTACTGGTAGATGATTCCCAGCGAAATCGTCAGCTCGAGGCCCTTCTCGCCGGGTACCCCGACCTTGGCTACCGCATATTGCGGACATCTGCTCTGCGCGGTGGTCTGCAGGAATTGCACCTGGCGCTCAAGGACAGAACAAGCGTCCTGGTCGGTCAGTCGGGGGTCGGAAAATCGTCCCTGATTAATACCTTGCTACCGGATCTGGATCTCCGCGTGGGCGCTCTTTCCCAAAACAGGAACAAGGGCACCCACACGACCACTACCGCGGCGCTATTTCACCTACCTTCGGGGGGCGTTCTTATTGATTCCCCCGGCATTCGTGAATTCGGTCTCTGGCACCTTAGCCGCGAGCAAATAGAAGCGGGTTTCCGTGAATTCCGGCCACTACTGGGCACCTGCAAATTCAGAAACTGTAGCCATCACCTGGAACCCAACTGCGCCATACTGGCTGCAGTTGAATCGGGAAAAATCAGCGAACACAGAC
>JABHWT010000124.1 GCA_018657645.1 Halieaceae bacterium
AAGTGATGGCCAGGCACGCCCTCGTGATACACTAGTGTCGGCATATCGTAGTAGGACTGCTGACCCTCCGTTCTGGCATAAAAGGCACCTGGTCGCGAGCCGTCGAGAGAACCACCCACATAAAAGCCGCCCGTGTCATCGGGAAGTATCACCAGTTCCTGTTGCGGCAGAATATCAAAGGCCTCGGGTAGGCGCTGGTGGGCGGCATCCAACAGGTCCTCATAGGTCGACAAAATATCGCTACCAGACAATATGCCTCCGTCACTCGCCACCTGCTCAAACAGCTGGGGCAGGCTGATGTCGCTATTGTAGCCAAGCAGTGCAGCGGCACTGCGGATATCGTCGTGTACGCGCTGCAATTCGTCCAGACCAATCTGGTGGATCTCCTCGGCGGACAGGGTCGTCGTGGTACGGTGGCGCAAGGCATAGTCGTAGAATGCGGCACCGCCCTCAAATTGACCGAAGCCGATGGCCTGTGGCGCCTGTGGTAACAAGGCCTCCAGGTCGGCGATGAGCGCATCATAAGCCGGCCGCACTTGCGCGTTGATAATTTGGCGGACCTCCTCTCGCAGAGCGGATCGCTCGGCATTGCTAAGGTTGGGAATTGCGCCAAGGGCGTCCTTGAATCTCGTGTAGTAGGTACTGCTAGCCGGCGGTGCGTCGGCGACCTCGCGTAGACGATCTATGGAGTATTCCATGGTGACAAGCGGCTCCACTATGCCGGCGGCTGCTCTTGTGGCAACATTATCGCGTAACTGCGCGAACTTATCGTCGACCAGTTTCAGGCGCGTCACGTAATCCTGTGCATCCTGCGCGGTATCCAGACCCTGAATGTCGGTAAAGAAAAACTGGGTGCCACTGGGTACCTGAGTGAGGAAATAACTGGCCGGATAGTTATACAAAAGAAAGGCTTCGCCAGCGAGCATGTCTTTCAGATACCAGCGGTAGGTGTCCACCGAGAGCCGCTCCGGAGTGGAAAGTGCCTGGCGTGGGTAGGCCAAAAGGCCTAGTAAAATAACCTCCGCCATATCATAGGTCTCTCTGGCGTAGGCATCAGATATGTTGTCCAGCTCTGCCTGCTCCAGGCCATAAATTTCTTCGAGTCCTATATCGACGACGCTTTCAGGGGAGCGCAGCAACAGGGCTTTGTACGAGTCGGTAAAAAAGTCATCCAGCGATAAACCCTGTAAGGCCAATGCCAACTGGTCGGCCACAGAAAGACTGTTTGTACTGACCTCCAATCCCACCAACTGTTGTGACCACGTACGACGGTCCGGGCTTGTATTGTTATCAATTACCGATTGGGTAATGAGATTGACGGTGGAAGCATCGACCAGTAATTTATCACTGTCGGTGAGCCGGCTCCAAAACAGGATGTCATTGCCGCTCACTATATTGTCGCCGTTGACATCCGAGACCAGGTTCCCGGCCGCCTGTTCCAGGTTGTACAGAATCTGCGCATCTGTCAGCTGATCCAACTCGGCCGCGAGCCACTGGTAGACTAGCTCAGTCAGAGGGCTGACTTTTGGCCCAACGCGTCTGAGTTGGGCGCCGGACATGATGGCATGCCACTGGCCCTTCACTTCGGTGTAGGTGCCGTCCTCGCTTCCATCCAGGTCTATGTCGGTATCCTCGCCACCGACGGCAGTGACAAGAAAGAGTTTGTTATCGGGCAGATTTTCCAACTCGAGTTCGAAAATACCCAGCAGCAACAGTCTTTGCTCTCCATCAAAGTTTGCCCACCTGGCAGCCCCGAATCGAGCCAGCAAGGATGACAATGACCAGGAGGTCGTTTCCGCTTGTACTGCCGTACCATCGCGCAAATCAGTAATGGTGATATTTGCGCCTGATATCGGGCCGTATAGTTGTACTTGAAAACAACCGCCCAGGAGCAACAGGGTTAGCACGACGATGAGTTTTATCATTGGAACTCGCTGTTGGGGTGTAATGAATGCTGTATCCAAGAATCACGGTGTCACAATATTAAAACTAGCGGCTGGAGAATCCAGTAGGCTGAAAAACCGGATTAAATCCAGTTTGCTGCCATCCAGAGACAGTTGGTCGGAGAGAATGATTTCCCTGGCCGACAACTTTCCGGTCAACATGTCGACAAATAGCGCATGGGTTAGTTGAATATGGCTATTGGATGTTACGGCGCCGGCATCGATAAGTTGGCGATGATGCAGCACAGCATTTTGGATGGTCAACAGGTAGGACGTATCAAGGTCGGTAAAACTGATCTGTATGGCCAGTGCCTCGTCGATTGCCTCTGGGCCCTTGAGCATGGTGGCCACAAGGTTCAGGAACTGGTCTATCGGGGTCCGTCGCAGCAACTCTGTAGCGGCACTCAGGTCAGTGCCTCCACCGCTGGCCCCTTCTATTAGCTCCTTGCCCGCGGTGAGGTAGACGTCGCGCCAGGGGCCGGATTCGGCCTGGTAGGCGAGCTGATGGTATGATCGGGACAGCAGCGCTCTGGCCGATTGATTGTCTGCATCGCTAAATACCAGATGATTCAGTAATTGGCTGGTCCAACGGTAGTCGCCTTCATCAAAGGCCGCCTGGGCCTGTTGTAGTACCTGCTCGGGTCCACCCATGGCTTTCACATAACGATCTGCAGATTGCTCCGGTGGTAACGGATTTAAATTAGCCGGATTGCCGTCGTACCAGCCAAAATAGAACTGATACACCGCCTTGCTGTTGTGTTTCGCTGTGCCGTAGTAGCCACGATTGGGGAAAGAGCTGGCCAGAGTAGGGGGAAGCTCGATTGTCTCGGCGATTTCTTTGGGCGTAAAACCCTTGCTGGCCAGACGCAGGGTCTGGTCGTGAATGTACTTGTAGGTGTCGCGTTGTTTTTCCAGAAAGTCGACAATCTTGTCGCGTCCCCACAGCGGCCAGTGGTGGCTGCCGAAATACACGTCGCTGTCGCTGAACAGGTTGATTGCCTCATCGATATAGTTGCTCCACCTGAGAGCATCCCTGACCTTGGCGCCCCGTAAGGTGTAGATGTTGTGCATGTTGCGCGAGACCATTTCTGCACCGCAATAGGCCTTGAGCCTGGGGAGGTAGAAGGTGAGTTCCGCAGGGGCCTCTGATCCCGGCACATTCTGGAATATAAAGTCGACCCCGTCGATGGTCATGGGCTGGGGCGTGTGATCGATTAATTGGGTTGGGGAGAGTATTCCCACCGAGCCACTGGCGGTGGCTTTTCCCAGGCCACTCCCCACGTGGCCCCGGGGGCTGCGCTCCAAAGAACGGCCAAACATATAGGTAGCCCGGCGGCTCATTACCGCGCCGGCGATCACGTTCTCACTGGTGGCTTCCTCCATAAATCCGACCGGGGCAATCACGGGGATGTCGGTACTTTCGCCCTCTTTGAACAGGCCCAGCACACCGCCGAAGTGATCGATGTGGCTGTGGGTGAAAATAACTGCGGTCACCGGCTTGTCTCCCAGGTGCTGGCGGGCCATGGCCAATCCGGCAGCAGCGCTTTCTCCCGCAGTTAAAGGGTCGACCACAATCCAGCCGCGCTCCCCCTCAATCAGGCTCATATTCGCCAGGCCGTAGCCCCGCAGTTGATAGACACCTTCAGTGACCTCAAACAAACCATGGATATTATTGAGTGATTCCTGTCGCCACAAGCTGGGATTGACGCTGTCTGGTGCATCGCCCTGAATAAAATCAAAAGAGCGCATATCCCAGACCAGATCCCCTGTTTCACTATGAATTTGCAGACCAGGTTCGCTGGCGATCAGGCCGCGGCGGGCATTTTCAAAGTCCTGCCGGTCAGTAAAGGGCAGGTCCTTCAGCACCTGCTGGTTGTGGGCTACTGTCGCGGTGCTCGGGGCATAGCTGTCGTCGCTGTTATCGAGGGTCGCTGAAGGCTCGCAGCCAGCCAGAGCCAGACAAAGTGGCAGGGTCGACATCAGGGCTGGAGAAATGGATTTCATCGGGCATATCCTTGAGGTGGGTCGTATCGCCGCATGGCAAAAAACGTGAACGCAGACGATCTAATCAGTTTTAAGCACCCTACAACCCCTGTTGCAGGACAACAATATCGGTAGAATTCGCCGGCAGTGATATAACCGTACCATCCTCACCCAATGTGTAGTCGGCAAACACCTCCTCGACGCCATCCAGCCAGACGGTTTCTGTCCCGGGCAGGATGAGCGGCGGTACCACGTGGTAATACAATAAATGTCCGACTCCGGCATCCCGGGCCGTTTCGGCGGCTTCGATGGGGCTAGCATGGTAGTCCATTATATCGGCGGTAATCTTGGCGATGCCCGTGTTGCCGGCCTTTACCGCGGCGCGGTTCATGACCCCAACCAGTTCGCGTGAAAGTGCCTCGTGTACCAGTAAGTCGACCTCCAGGGCGAAATGTTCGATGTTGGCTGATTTATCGGTGTCGCCACTAATGAGCGCGGTGCGGCCTTTATAGCTGAACAGGTAGGCAACGGCGGGAGCCACGGGAGCGTGATCCACGGCCAACATGTCGACAGTTAGTCCGCCGCCACTGAACACCCGAACCAGTTCGCCGTCATCCGGCAGCGCAAAACCCTTGGCCCGCATACCACGGCCGCTAAGCGGTGCGACCCCATCCCCATGATGGTCATTGCGATAGATTGAATCCTGTTGATAGGCATTATTGAATCCGGCGACCACCTGCTTGATGCCGGATGGTCCGCGAACCGGTAGGGGTTTGGTATTAGCGCCATTAACCCACCGCATCATGGCCAGTTCCCCCAGACCATCGATATGATCGGAGTGAAAGTGGGTGAGGAAAACGCCCTTGATTTTGCCTACCGGGTAGCGCATGGTATTCAGGTTGCGCACGCCGTTGGTTCCAGCATCGACAATAAATAACTGCTTGCCCGCGACAACCGCTACACAGGAGCCAGAGCGCTTGGGGTCTGGCAGGGGGCTGCCGGCGCCACACAGGGCAATGTGAAGGCCGTCACTATAATCCGAAGTGGCATCCAGGTTCATTAGTCTTGCAGCGCCAACTTCCATTATTCGAATGGCTAACGGCCCGCGTTGGATGTACCCAACTAGGGCGATAATGGCAATAGTTATGAGTACAACGTATCGTTTCTTCATGTTGGTTTTTTCCAAAGTCGGTGGCGGTGTATTATTTGGGTTTCAAAAAGAGAGTACAAGTCGATAATCAAATGGTATTGTAATGGCACATGCTATGCCATAAAAGCGTAATTTTAAACACTAACAAGGGTGGATAACAGAATGAAGTATAAGCTTGCCGATGATATTGCGGTGCTGCATTTCGATGATGGCAAGGTCAATGCCGTTGGCCACGATTTTATCGACGCCATGAACGAGGGGCTGGACCGGGCGGAGGCTGAGGCCAAGGCCGTTGTAATTCGAGGGCGGGAGGGGCTTTTTTCAGGCGGTTTTGATCTGTCGGAATTTAAAAAGGGGCCCGAGGCAGCCCTGGCTCTTGCCGGTAGAGGCCTGCATCTATTAACACGAATTTATGGCCACCCTCAACCAGTGGTGGCTGCCTGTACAGGCCACGCGATAGCTATGGGGGCCTTCATTTTGCTGGCCAGCGACACTCGCATCGGTATAGAAGGGGATTTTAGAACGACCCTGCCCGAAACAGCCATTGGAATGAACTTTCACCCGGTCCTGTTTGAACTCGTCGCTTCCCGCCTGTCCAAGCGTCATGAGACCAGAGCCCTGATCCAAGCCAATATTTATGACCCGGCCGGAGCTATAGCGGCTGGGTTTCTGGACGAAATTGTAATTGATGAGGCGCTGGATGCACGCGTGATGAGCGCCGCGCAACAGTTGGCGCAATTACCGACGGAAGTTTATGGCAAGAACAAGCGGGACTGCCGGGCGGCCTCATTGCAGAGAATGCAGGACAGTCTGGAGTAGAGACAATCAATACAGAACAGAAATTTCTTGTTACAGTGGCGCGATGAGCACATCGGAGTCGCTGCCAGAGGCAAACCCACACCGTCAGGTACCCTCGGTGGATGCCGTATTACAAAATGCGGCCCGCGAAGTAGCAACCTGGGGGCAGCCGCAGGTAGTAGAAATTGTGCGTCAGATACTGGCAGAAGTGCGCCAGCAGATCTCCGTGGGCCAGGTGCCGGAACTGGACATGGAAAACATATGCAGCAGATTGGGCCAAATTCTGAGCGAGCGCAATGCGCCGCGCCTGCTGCCGGTGATCAACCTCACGGGGACCGTGCTGCACACAAATCTTGGACGCGCCAGTTTGCCCCGCGAAGCCCTTGATGCCGTTGCTATGGCGGCCAGCAGTCCCACTAACCTGGAGTTTGATCTTCATAGTGGAGTGCGCGGAGACCGCGAATCACATATCGAGGATTTGATTTGCGAGCTGACCGGCGCAGAGGCGGCCACGGCAGTGAACAACAACGCGGCAGCGGTATTACTGGTTCTCAACACCCTGGCAATGAATGCGCAGGTGCCTGTTTCCCGGGGGGAATTAGTAGAGATAGGCGGTTCGTTTCGGATTCCGGAGGTTATGCAGCGCGCCAATTGCTCCCTGGTGGAGGTTGGCGCTACCAACCGCACTCACCTCAAGGACTACCAGAGCGCCCTGAATGACAACACTGCACTGCTGTTAAAGGTACACACCAGTAATTATCGAATAGAGGGTTTTACCAGTTCGGTCGATGAACAAGAGCTTGCAGACCTCGCACATGCCCATCAATTGCCACTGGTGGTTGATTTGGGAAGTGGCAGCCTGATCGATTTTGCCAGCCTGGGATTGCCAGGCGAACCCACGGCGGCCGATATGATTGCAAAGGGCGCCGACATCATCACTTTCAGTGGAGATAAGTTGCTGGGGGGCCCCCAGTGTGGGCTGATTGCTGGCACCAGAGAGCTGATAGACCATATTAAGAAGAACCCACTCAAGCGAGCTTTGCGCCTGGACAAGATGACCCTGGCCGCTGTTGCCGAAGTTCTCAAATTGTACCGGGATCCCGGTAGTGTGGTTCAGAAGCTGCCTGCGCTGCGCCAAGTCACCAGAGAGGTGGCTGATATCCGGCAGCAGGCCCAGCGTGTCTGCGAGGCGCTGTCCGGGGAGTTGCCGCCCGGGTGGAAGATCGAGGTGGTCGATTGCTTTAGTCAGATTGGAAGCGGCGCCTTGCCGCTGGAGACTATTGAGAGTGTTGCCTGCTGCCTGAGCGGTGGTGAGCTCACCGATGTACGCGATATTGCATTGGCACTGCGCAAGTTACCAACGCCGATACTGGGACGGGTGCACAAGGGGGTGTTGTGGCTGGACCTGCGTTGCCTGGAGCGAGAACAGGAATTCATCGGGCTCATGCGGCAACTGCATCTGTGATTGTCGCGACCGCAGGCCATGTAGATCACGGTAAGACTTCGCTGGTTAAGGCGCTTACCGGGGTAGATACGGATCGTCTGGAAGAGGAAAAACGCCGCGGGTTGTCGATAAACCTTGGTTTTGCCTACCGCCAGCTCGAGGGGGGTGCCAGCATTGGTTTCATCGATGTGCCCGGGCATAGACGGTTTATCAATACCATGATAGCCGGGGCAAGTGGCATCGACCTGGCCCTGGTCGTCGTTGCAGCTGATGATGGTCCTATGCCGCAAACCTATGAGCACCTGGATGTACTAACGCAGCTTGGGGTTAAGGCTTATATTTTAGTCGTCACAAAGATAGATCGAGTGGACGCCGAGCGACTGGCCGAGGTTTCCCACTTGTGCCTGGCGCTGTTGCCCCAGAACACGCCTTCCTACGCAGTCTCCAACACCGGTGGGCAGGGCATCCCCGATTTGCGCGACGCGCTGGATCGGGAGGCGCGTGACTGGCGCCAGCACCGCGCCTGCGGCCACTTTAGAATGTCGGTGGACCGGAGTTTCCACCTGAAGGGCACCGGATTGGTGGTCACCGGTACTGTTAGTTCGGGCAGCACTGTTGTCGGTGATACGATCACTCTTCAACCTCAGGGCAAAACCTTGCGGGTGAGAAGTATTCACGCCCAGGACCAGGCTGCAGACCTGGGCAGTGCCGGGCAGCGTTGCGCACTCAATGTCGCCGGGAATGTGCCAAGTGATGCGATAAGCACAGGAGACTGGCTGGTTGGGGAGGGCGCTCCAGGTCCCACCTCGCGGATTGATGTTCGCCTCGAGTTGTTGGCCAATGTCCCGTTTACGGTTAAACACCTAACGCCCGTGAAATTATATATAGGCGCCAAGCGAATTGCAGCGAGGTTGTTTCTCATTCGCTCGGAAACTGGAGAAAAATTTCTGGACCCTGGTGACAGCGCACTGGTGCAACTGATTATAGATGGCAGCATTGTTTGTTGTAGAGGGGATAGGTTTCTGCTGCGCGACGACAGTGAGACGGTGACGCTGGCTGGTGGCTCGGTGCTGGATGCACAGGCGCCCAAGAGAGGCAAGTTTCGACCGGCCAGACTGGCCCATCTGGAGGCTCAGGAATTGGCGTCGCCTGCCCAGGCTATCGCCGCGATGACTATTGGCCACAGTACTGTAGTGGATTACAGCGCGTTTAAAGCCAACTGGAATCTCAATGATCAGGAGGCGACGGCCTTACTGGGCCAGGATAGTCTGGCAAACGTTAAGTTAGTGGAAGCCGGCGACGAATCGCTACTTGTCTCGACGCAGCGTTGGGCAGACAGCGGTGCAGCAATTCTGGCAGAGCTGGCCAGTTGGCACGACGCCCATTCAGCCGAAGTGGGTATTAAACCGGCGGAATTGAAACAGTCGATGGAACAGCAGGGCCTGCCAGGGTCACTGTTCATGCCGGTTGTGAGCGACCTGCTTCGCCGGGAAAAACTGCGCCTGGCCGAGGCAAAGATTCAGCTCAGTGGCCGCAGTGCCCAGGTGCCGAAAATAGAGGAGGAAGGATGGCGTAAGATTGAGGCGATATTCCACAGACAAGGGCGACAAATCCCGCTTGTTTCTGAGATACAGGCAGAGTCAGGCCTTGCGGCGGGTTTAATGACAAAAATATTTCGACGCCAGGTACAGGGCAAGCAACTGGTCAAGCTCAACGACAAACGCTATGCCCTGCCAGCGGAATTGCAATCACTAGCGGCAGTAGCCCGAGACCTTGCCGCTAGTGCAGAGGGCTTGTCGGTCATTCATTTTCGCAATACCATCGGCTGTGGGCGGCGCCTTGCGATTGAAGTGCTGGAATATTTCGACGCAGCCCGTTTTACCCAGCGGCGCGATCAGGAGCGCATCATTCTCGACAAAGAATTCCCGGAACAGTTTTTTTCGCGGTAAACTCATGCTTCCGGAAGAGCGATGTCCCCGGTGGGGCACCTGGTCTTCAAAACCAGTGAGGCGCATCTGTGTGCCTGGTGGGTTCGACTCCTACCTCTTCCGCCATACATGTAATAAGAAGAAATAGAAAAGCCGTTCGCATGACTGGTTTGAGGGGCCGTTATCCAGCCCTTGTGCGCTATTATCCCGAAGCGCGGCCAGGCTAGCCCGATTTGGCACAAGTTTAAGAAATCATAATCACAAATAGGGATAGATTCATGCTCAAAAAAATATTGCTATCGCTTGTGTTACTTGCTGTCGGCTTCAGTATCGGTTTTCAAATGCCCCGTGGTGCCGGTTTAATCGCCACCGTAATGTCATTCGGTCAGGGCGGCAGCCAGAATTACAGCCATTTAAAATCTCACCAGGCCCTTATCGACTTTGAGTCCATGCTAACTCAAGGTCGCAAGATGGTATTGGCAGATGCTCGCACCGAACAGGAGGCAATTGAGGGAATGCGTTGGTTATTACGAGTAGCTGCCATGAGTGCCGAGGTCGCTGTTGATGCCAATGCGAAATTACCACATTTTCAGCGTATGGATACGCCTGTTAGAAAGGTTGGCGGTGACAACCCGGACGCGGAGTATGAACACGTCACCATCGATGGCCGCTACGACTACAAAATTACCGGTACCAGAGGGAGTGTTAGCTATATCGGCTTTACCGTTAGTGCGGGACAGGGTATGAATCCACGCCGTCAAGTCGCCTATGTCAACGACCTAATGCTCAATCCCGATGAAGAGGGCAACTTTACTCTGTGGTTAACTAAAAAGAAACCAGATCAGCCAGGCGACTGGGTAGAAATCCCACAGGATGCCTCGGGCATTTTGGTTCGCCAGTACATAGGTGATCGAAAAAATCAGGTGCTACCTGAACTCAATATTGAGATAGTGGGTGATCAACCGGCATTTCAGTCGCCCACCGACGAGGAAATTGCGAACGCTATTATCGGTACAAGTTATGCGTTTTTGAAACTCAGCACACTGCATCAATACATCTTGCCGGAATTGCTAGATAAGCATAACGGATTTATTCGGGCCACATCTGAAAGTTTTGGTGGAGCCATCAGCAGTGAAGACAATCTTTACATGATTGGCAGCTATCAACTTAAAGAGGATGAGGCGTTGGTGATCGATGTCCAGCCTCCCAATAGTCGTTATTGGAATCTCGCGCTTGAAACCCGCTGGCATGAAACTCCGGATTATTTGCATCGCTCCACCTCTTTAACGAAAGAGGAAGTTACGTACAACGACGATGGATCGGTACAGTTTGTCGTGAGCCACAAAGACCCTGGTCACCCAAACTGGTTGGATACCAGTGGGCATAATTTTGGTTTTATGACGTTTCGATGGTTGGATAGTAAGGCGGAGAACGTACCGATGCCGGTGACTAAGGTGGTGAAGATCTCTGCATTTTGATTGCCCCCTTATACATAAACACAAGGAGTGGCGCACCCTGCCAGGTGGTAAGTTCAGCCGGATTCCGAATGCAATAGTACACCGACTATTTCATATCGACTCAATCTTGTGTTAATTTGGGCGAGCAGGTTCGTATTATCCAAACTGCTCAGTGGTAATTGGTGTCTGGGCATTAGACGGAGATTATGCATATGAGAATAATAGCGACGCTTTTTCTTGTGACTTTGCTCGCAGGTTGCAAACTCCACATCATTGTACCCGTCGGTGGTACTGTTATTACAGCATCTGGTATCTATACCTGTCTCGCTGGGCAGGTCTGTGAAATCGATGTAGTAGATTTGTTGTTCGATGAAACATTTACGGCAGTGCCCGATGGTGGGTACCTTTTTGATAGATGGAAAAAGAGGTCCGACGGACGAGGGTTCTGTGCACCTAGTAGCACGAGATTTAGTCCCTGTAGGCTTTACACCTCATTTTATAGTAATTTTCCTGCTCTACTGGCATTTCTGGACACGGAAGACGTGTTCTATCTGGAACCCGTTTTTATCCTGGATGCGGATGCACTTCAGTATTTTACCGACAACATCTCCGAAGCCATAGTGCATGACCTGTGTATTGATTGTCATGTTGCCGGAGGTGATGCTGATTTCTCGGGATTGATATTTGTCGCTAAAAGTCAGGCCAATCACTTGACCATAAATCATCAAGCTTTTATCGATCTTGGTAAGGCGCTGGGTGACGATGATCTCAGTGACTATGTCACCGGCATGGCCACCGATCAGATATTTCACGACGGTGGCGTACAGATGCAACCCGGCAGCCAGGAAGTGCAAGACCTGGAAACCTATGCGAATATGCTAGAGTAGGCACCGAAACGCGTCTATTAGGGCTGCGCTAGTGGCCCATAGGCGCACAATTTCCTGTCGACAGCGAACCAGGGCACGCCAAGCGACTCCAACCAGGCAAGGCCGTCGGTGCGCGGTTTCAAAATGGCTGTGGTGGCGGCTCCTCCAGCTACCAGGCACTGGTCTGCGAGTACCGAGGCGCCCACCAACCCCTCTACTGGCCAGCCCGTCAGGGGGTTTAGAATGTGGCCATAGTGTCGCCCGTTAATCACGATGCTTCTTTCGTAATCGCCGCTGCTGGCAATAGCGCCGCCAGCCAGCTCGGCATGTGCTGAGGCCTGTTCACCTCCCCGGGGGTGACGTATTCCCACGGGCCAGGGTTTATCATTTCCCTGCCTGCCCACGGTGGTGATGTCTCCCGCCAGGTTGATCAGGGCGTGCTTGACGTCCAGTCCCAGCAACAGGTGCCGGCCACAGTCCGCCGCATACTCCTTTGCCAGCCCACCAAAATCCACTTGCATACCGACCAGAGGTAACGACCAGCCCTGGGTATCATATTGGAGTTTGTCCCAGCCTATCAGGGGAAGTAGTTGATCAATGTCCGCTGCAGCTGGTAGCTGATTGCCGTGAAAATCCCATACGCGCTGCAGTACGCCGGATGTAGGATCGAACAATCCATTGCTCTCGCGCCACAGAGTGGTGACGTACTCGCACAGCCCCAGGGTTTCCTCATCAATGGGTAGGCTCACTCCCCTGCCCGCGAAGTGGTTCAGCTGCGAAATCTGGCTGCCGGGTAGATACCGGCTGTATTTCGATTCGAGGCGCCCAAACTCCGCTACAAGCCCAGCAATAGCATGGGACGCCAAGGCACTGCTG
>JABHWT010000061.1 GCA_018657645.1 Halieaceae bacterium
CGCAGCCATGGCCTGGGTAATGGCGCCCATTCCACCTTTGACCAGGCCCCAGGCACCCTTTCGCCCGTCGAGCTCTCCCACCGCATGGTGCAGCATCGCGAGGCTGGCTCCGGGGTGGTAGAGCGATATATAATTAGCGGGCATGCAGTGAGCAGCGACCATCGCTTTAACCTTGTCGCTATCAAACCAGCGCTCTATGATCGAGTCTGGCGCACCCATGAAAAACTGCAAAAATCGCCAGCGAGTGTCATCCTCCAGCTTATACAGATCAATCCCTAGCCTGGCGCTGCTTATTAGATCGCTCAGTCCGCCGCCATAAAGTTTTGGTGGCTCTTTTAACCACTGAGAGGCTATCAGGTCGCCGACCTTTTCAACTACCGTGTTGAAGGCTTTGACCGCGTCGTAATCTGTATCGGAGAACTTGGCATACTGTTTTTTGTTGTGTTCTTCATTGTCTGTAAGCAACAAATAGTCGCCATTAAGACTCGGATAAAAGGAGTTATTCAGGGGAAGGGGCTGAAAGCCATATTTTTTTAGCTCCAGTTCCTTGATCACTTCCGGGCGCAGTAGGCTGACAACATAGGATGCAATTGAGTTGCGGTAGCCTGGATGGAATTCTTCGCTGACAACTGCCCCGCCGACAATGTGCCGCTGCTCAAGCACGCACACTTTCTGGCCGCCCAGTGCGAGATAGTTCGCAGTAGTCAGGCCATTATGGCCCGCTCCTATTACTATGGCATCAAACTGGGAACTATCCATGTTCCGCTAACTCCAGCGCGTGGGCTTTTGAAAGGTTGTATCTTCTGTTTACGCTCGGGCTGTATCTGTGCCATATAATCCATACGGAAATCAGACCGAGTGGAATATATAATGCAGCGGTGGATAGGGCCAGAATGGTCTCTCCGCTGGCCCAGTTTATAGTGCCATCCGCAAGAAGCTGCCCCGCGCCTCTCTGGTAGGGCAAGACATAATAGTTAATAAAGACTAAGGGCATAATGCAACCGTAGGCAACCAGAAAGATCGGGGCCAACAATGTGGTCTTTGTTTTGCGCAAATCGCAATCGCTGCGCGGGGTCCTGTGCAAACGCATGCGGTAGATGGCCTCGGGCCGCGTGACCTTGCCACGCCTGGACACCAGGATGATAGTAATGAGGCTGACCACGATGCCGATAAGGGCGGGGTTGAGGTAGCTTGGCAGGTGGATCAGACCTAAATACTCAGCCGCAGCGGGCACTACATTGAAAACAAAGCCGGTTACAATTCCCCAAAAAGCTGCATCGGCAGTGATCTTTTTACTCCAGATGCTCATGAATCCAACGGGGCCCCAGGATGCAGCGAAAACCGTGGCGATAAACAGCATAAGCCAGAAAATGCTGGGCGGAAAATAGAAACTGGCAGCCAGAACGATAAGGCCGGTGACCAACATCAGAAGGCGAGTAGACTTCAGCGTCAATGCTTCCTTGCGCTTGATAAGATCGTTACTAACACTGAATCCGACCAGTGACAAAAAGGTTGATGCCGATGACAGGGCGGCGGCCACAATACCTGCCAATAACAGGGCACCCAAGAACTCCGGCACCAGGTTTTTTGCCGCCCAGATTATTACGGTTTCGGAGGGGGTAATGTCGGGGTTGGCAATATTGATCAAGCCGCCAATGCCGTAAATAAGCAACTGCATCAGAATAACTGCAAAGCAGGAATATATTGCCGCTCGGACCACTACATGCTCGTCGCGGGCCATCAGGTGGCGACTTGACTGCCACGGCCCCACGGCGTAAACAATACCCCATGACATGTCTATTATGAGGGTCCAGATTAGATAATCGGAGGCGGTCGGCCACTCGGTTCCAGGACCAATAGTTCCGTGCCAGGATGCGATATCCGGCTTGCTCTCTATCTGGGTCAGATCGGAAATGGCAGTGGAAATGCCACCAAAATTGTCAATGACCACGATTGCAAAAAGGAGCGTGGCAACGCTGAACAGCAAAAACATCAGGGTGTCGGTCAGTATCACCCCCTGGGAGCCTGAATACAGGGTAAAAATGGTGTAACTGAGCCAGGCCACTACCAGACTCTGGAAGTAGCTCAAGTCGGTCAGGTCGGAAAGCAGGATTGCCGCGCCCTGGGTCACGACCAGCAAGTAGCAACCCAGGCCGGCGATAATAGTGACCCCGGCGGCCTGTTGTACCCGGTGGCTGTTAAATCGGCGGCCAAAAAAATCTGCGACCGTAGGGGCGCGACTGCGACGTAGAAAAGTGCCAAACAGCAATGCCCCATAAATATAACCCACCACGGCAATGCCGGGAAATAGAATGTAGGGCCCCATTTGACCGTCGTAAGTAAAACCGGCTTCGCCCAGGAATATGGAGGTGCTGAGAACACTGGCGACCAGAGTGCCCACAATGAACAAGGTCGGCGCGCGCCGGCCAGCGACGAAATAGTCGTCCAGATTCTTAACGCTACGTCCGGCGTAGCTGCCAATGACGACAAAGAAAATAATACTCACAGCAATGGTAAGCGTAAATATGTCCACTAACTATCTCCCCTCAAGCTACGGTTCTAACATCCGCCGCCATCACCACCACAATCTCCGCCTCCACCACCGATGCCGGCACCGTCGGCACCGCCCGCACTCACCATGGCTAGATGTCCAGCACTGTACGCCCAGAAAATAAACCAGATTATGTTGGCACCGAACAGTAGAGGTAGCACTAAAGAGCGAAATAGTGAGGAACTGCTGAAATCGATAAAATAGAAAATTACAGCGCCCGAAGCGATGATAAGCGAACCGGGTAGAGTGAACAGGTAGACAAAAGCCATCAGCCCAAGAATTGGCAACAGCAGGTTATAGAACAGGTTGTCACCCGCGTCGTGGTATATGATTGCGGCGGCTAGAAAAACCAGAGCGATCAGTTTCATTACACTTGACCTCCACCGTAAAGACCACCGGCAGTGATTGCAGTTCAACGCATGTTAGCGCGAATTGTCTTCCGGGGGCACCTCTCAATAGTACAATAGCATTATTCAGAGGTGCTCTGGGGAATGGTGGGCCGCAGTGCGCGACCGACATTGTGGATGTGTCGCGCATCGCTTCATTGTGCTGATGCTTGCTATAGTCTGGTTGTGGCGAGGAATACGTCCCTGTCAAAGCGCGGGAGGATACGATGATTGATAAAGCGACATGCAGATCTATTGCACGAAAGCGGTTGGCCAGACTGAGCCCGGTGAATATTGCCGATAATAGCCGCACTATCTGCCAGACACTGGCTGAAAGTAGCATTGATTTCAGGCGTCTTGTCGCCTACTCGTCCTTCGACCGGGAGGTCTGCCTGGAGTATTTTCTCAACGCGCAGCGAGCGTCCATCGAGCAACTGGCTTTTCCTCGCTTTAACCGGAGGCTATCGCGCTATGAACTGGTTTTGGTCACCGACCTGAACCGCGATATGGAGCGGGCTCATTATGGCATTCTCGAACCGAAGGCATCGCTATCCCCTATGCCAGAGGATGACTGCCAGGGGTTTACCTGGCTTGTGCCGGGTTTGGCCTTCTCTGTAGCCGGGGTCCGCCTTGGGCGAGGAAAAGGATATTATGACAGGCTAATGAAGGGCCGCAGTGGCAGCAAAATTGCTATTGCCCATTCCTGTCAGATAATGGACCAGGTTCCCAGTGATAGCAACGACATCGGAATGAACCAGGTCGTTACTGAAACCGCAGTCTATAGAGCCGGGTAGGTCGAACCGGAGAGTGCCTGTTACCACGCACACGCTGCCAGGCAACAGATAGGTAGTTGATGATCGTAGCTGGGATTGATCTGTTGGGGACCCCCTTCGGGGTGCGCTATACTTAAAGGCACTAGCCCGTTAGCGCTGTTGGGACTGTGGTTCCACTTTCAGATAGCGAGGCTGGAGCGTTTGCCAATTATGAGAAGGTAAAGTTGCCTATGTCACAATACAGAGAAAAGCTTTTTGCGCCGGCCAGGCTCAATGGTCTGGAACTGCGCAATCGCATTATTCGGGCCGCCACGTTTGAGGGCAAGTGCCCCAATGGCTATCCAGGTGATGAACTCATTGCCCTGCATCGTGAGGTGGCCCAGGGCGGTGTTGGTCTGACCACCGTGGCCTACTGTGCGGTGGAGGCCAACGGCCGGGTGAAAAAAGAGATGATGTATATGCACGAGGGCATCAGGTCACAGGTTGAGGCCTTGACCAGCGCAGTACACCAGGCCGGAGGAAAAGTCTCCGGGCAGATGGGGCACTGTGGAAACTTCTCTCAAAACACAGATTTTCGTGGATTCCGGCCGCTAGGCCCCTCGCCCATGATTAACCTGGGGGGTATTGCAGCCGGCCTGCCTTTCGCCGGCGCCATGAGCCACAAGGACATTGATCACGTGGTTCAGTGCTTTCACGATGCGGCCCTGTTTATGAAATCAGCAGGCTTTGATGCGGTTGAAGTGCACTTTGGTCACGGCTACGGGCTGAGTCAATTTATTAGTCCGCGAACCAACCGTCGCACCGACGAATACGGAGGCCCGCTAATTAATCGCATGCGCTACCCGTTGCGAGCGCTAGAAGCGGTGCGCAAAGCGGTGGGAGACGAGTTTCCGATTCTCGGTAAAATGGGACTGACCGATGGCATCAAGGGGGGCTTGACCACCGATGAAGCCGTGGAGGTCGCTGGGCTTCTAGATGACGCGGGTATCGATGCCATTATTCCCAGCGGTGGAACAAGCAGTATGAATCCGATGCTGTTGTTTCGAGGAGATAGTTTGCTTCCCAGCATGTTGGAGTTGGAAAAAAGCGCGTTTATGCGGTTTGGTATGCGGGTGTTCGGTAAAAAAATGTTTCGAAACTATCCCTATGAAGAGCTGTATTTTCTGGACGGTGCCCGGCGTGTACGCGACCGAATTAAAAGGGCGAAGCTTTGTTATATCGGTGGTGCCAGCACAATGCAGAGTCTGGAAACGGTTATGCGGGAGTTTGATTTTGTGCAAATGGGAAGAACGCTGATTAAAGACCCGTTGTTTGTCAAAAATGCAATGGCTGATCCCAATTATGTCAACGGTTGCGATCATTGCAATAAATGTGCGGCCATGATTCTCCACCCCGAGGGCATTCGCTGCGTTAGAAATGACCCCTGACCGCCCTCAGCTACTGAAGAGAGAGGTCTTACATGCGGTCTTAGCCGGCTCTAGGGTTGGTTCAAGGCCTCTTCTACTTCCGCCTCTTTAGCTCTCGCACACTTTGCAATTTGCATGTCCTCGCCAATAATATGTTCGAGCAACCAGTCCTTGAGGAAGTTCAGGCCTGCATCTAAATCAGCCTTGGAAAAAGAGTTCTTGATGATCTCGTAGTGAGATACTGCTGCTGCAATAAGGGTCTTGTGTAGATCGCAGTGACGCTCGCGGTCGGGAAACTGACAGGCCGCCATAATGGCTTCCTCCCGTTGGAAATGGTGGGCAGTGTACTCCAAAAGCCTGCCAAAGATGTCGACGATTTCGGGCTCAGATATTTCCCCAAATGCGGCAACGTAGAGCCTGTTGAGCAGAGATACAAGCATTTTATGGTCATTATCAAGTTCAGTGATACCTGTCACGAAGTCGTTCGACCACGGCAGTAAGTATTCCTCGTCCAGAATTTCCCGGACGAACTGGAGTAACCTGTTGCGGTCGTAGGGCTTGTGAAGCAACGCATCGGCGTAGTGCTTGACGTAGATGTTATCCCGAACAAGTTCAGTGCTTGACGCTGCATCAAACCCCGAGGTGACGCCAACCCGTAGCTCGGGCCGAAGGCGAGTAGAATTCAGCGCCAACTCGTAGCCATTGAGAGGGCCCGGCATAATAACGTCGCTAAACAACATGTCTATTGTGGAGTCCCTCGCCAGTATATCCAGGGCCACCTCTCCACTATGTGCCACCTGAACCTTATAGCCAGCCCCCTCCAGGTACCCCCTGGCGATGTCCGCAAGATCCGGTTCATCGTCTACTACCAGGATTGATTCAGTCCCTGGATCCCCGCTGTGCTTTGACAGGTCAGCTTCCTCTGGCTGGTCATTGGCCGAACTGGCTCTGGGCAGGAAGATATCAATGGATGTACCCAGGCCAACGGTGGAGGAAAGTGATAAATAGCCCTTTGATCGTTTTACAAAACCATATACCAGGCTTAAGCCAAGGCCTGTTCCCTTGCTCTTGTCCTTGGTCGAAAAAAATGGCTCCATGGCTTTGTCAAGGACCGCCGCAGACATTCCCGAACCGGTGTCCTTTATACTAATCTTGACAAACTCGCCGCTACGGGCGCCCTGGTGCTGGTCCACGAACGTCTGGTCCAGCACCTGATTGCTAGTCTCGATAGTTAATGTGCCGCCCTGTGGCATGGCATCCCGGGCGTTGAGTGATAGATTAAGAATGGCATCCTCAAGATCTCCCGGGTTAATCACAACCGGCCAAATGTCGTCGGCAAGGAAGTGTTCTATAGAGATAATTGCAGTCAGCGATTTACCCACCAGTTCACTGCTCTTCACTACCAGATCATTCACCGATACCAGTTCTGTGCTATGTGTTTCACGACGGGAAAAACTGAGGAGTTTACGCGTAATATTGGCGCCTCTGGCGGCCCCAGCCAGTGCTTTCTCAACGCGCAGCGAAAGCTTCTCATCATCGGGCATAAGTTCCTGAAGCAGTTCCAGGTTACCCTGGATAATACCCAGTACATTGTTAAAATCGTGGGCTATACCTCCACTGAGTTGGCCAACTGCCTCCATTCTCTGTGAGTGCTGGAGTTGCTCCTGCAAATGCTTCAAGGCCGTGAGATCCTGAATCGATGACCATATGAATGACTCGCCATTCAGATCTATGAGCCTGCCGGTCAATAAAACCGGTACCGTGTGTCCATCTATGTGAGACAACTCTGTTTCGTAGGGTCCATACTTCCCGGTCTCTTTTAACTCATCAAACTGTATTTGATCCAGATCCGCGTACTTTCTACAGAACAGATCCCGGTTTTGTTTGCCAATCGCTTCATCGACGGTGCGCCCCATCATGCTGGCGCAGGCGGAATTTAGATCTACCAATGTTCCGTCCAGGCGAGTTAGAGCCAGCCCGGCAGTCGACGTCTCAAAAAGAGTGTGTCGGTTTTTTGTCTCCTGTTCCAAGTCCAGATTGGACTGGCGCAGATTGTCTATCAGCTCTTCCCGCTCCCGCAGCTCCCTGGGCACCCAGCGGCGAACAAGGAGAATGAGAACAGCGATCCCCGCCACGATGTTAATCATTTTTGGAATGATTAACAGAGACGGCTGTGACAGGACCTCGTGGACGCTTATGGGCAACCAACCGTAGAATGAATTGAAATACAGGCCGAAATAAACACTCTCAAAGGCTGTTCTGAATGCATCGATGGCAAGAATGGTGAGGAGGGCGGCCACAGTGCCGCCGATGAGCTTTGAATGCCGTAGCTTGGCCAGATACAGGCCGAGAATAGTCAGCCATAAAACCGATAGTATCCAGTAGGATATGGGTGTAAGAAGTTCAAACACTGGGTTGATATCCGTTGTTAAATGAGCGCACCGGTAGTGCCAGTCAATCACCGCGTATGGTACGCTAAAATATAAAGGTATGCCAAACAGACCGTTTTTGAGATGAGACTATGAGGCGCAAAAATACGCTGGCCCAGAGAGCTCAGTCGGCCCGGGAGGCGGAGCTGAACTCTGACCGTGGCCTTCACGAGGGCCCGACGGCGCCCTACGACCCCCTGCCCGAAGCAGAGGCTCAGCGGCTGATTGATGCCGCGATAACACTGATGCACGAGATTGGCGTTGGCTTTGAACCCGACCCAAAGGTCACCGGGTTGTTCGCTGATGCGAATTGCGATATCTCAAGCGGAGGAACGGTGAAATTCCCGCCGGATCTGGTTCGACGATCAATCCAAAGTGCTGCCAAGAGCACCCGCTTGTGGAATCGTGCGGCAACCGATTTCATACAGATCGATAACCGCCATACCTGGTTCGTCCCGGGGATGACGGCTATCAACATGCTCGATGTCGATAGTGGAGAACCCCGAAGCAGTACACGCGATGATCTGGCAACTATTACCCGGGTTGCCGATGCTCTGGAAAATATCGACGCGGTCTGCATGGGGTGTAAGAATGTAGATCGGTCCGACATTTTCGGGGAGATTGAAGAGTTTGCCGTACTGGCGGAGAATACCGGTAAGCCGCTGGAGTACCTCTGCGAGAATGCCCGCGCACTGGAAGTGGTCATCGATATGGCTGCTGCGATCCGAGGAGGGCGCAGTGCACTGGCGGAAAAGCCCTACTTTATGCACATTGTAACGCCGCTGCCACTGTACTATGCCAAGGCCCATACCGATCAGATTATTACTGCTATTGAGGCCGGAATTCCGGTGGCGACCGGCACCGTGACGATAGGCGGTGCCTCGGCCCCGATCACCATTGCCGGGTGCCTGGTACACTGCCTTGCCACCGATCTGGCGTCCATCGTGCTGGGGCAATTGGTGCGCAAGGGTTCATTTTGTATCGGAGGGTCTGACCCTGCCTTCATGGAGCCCGCCACGGGCGGTCGGGGTGGCTTCCCGCAGCTCTCCCTGGCCGACGGCGTACTGTGTCAGGTGTGCAGAATTATGGGAATTCCGTCTATGACTGGTTTAGGCGGGAGAGCCAGAGCAAGACGTTTCAACCAGGATGCGGCCTGGGAAATTTCAGCCAACATGATGCAGACGTTCTACAGTCGGCCTGCCAATTGCGATTACCTGGGATTGATGGATGAGGGGCTGGCCTATTCATTGCATGCGCTGTTGTACTCAAATGATCTGGCTGGCTTACTGCGCCGAATGTGGCGGGGTGTCCGTATAGACGATGAAACCCTCGCCATGAAGTTGACAAGGAAGGAGGGCGCGCGGGGAAATTATCTGGGCCAGACTCACACAGCAGAGTTTTGTCGAGCGGAGATATGGGATGCACGCTACTTTGCCGCTCGGCAACCACTAACCATGAGCACGTTGCCCGATGTAGACCTGTTCGAGCGCATCGATGCGGACCTTAGAGAGATTCTGATCAACCATCGGCCAGAGCCACTGCAGGAATCTATCCGCGAGGAGCTCCAGTCGATCCAGCGGTCTTTTGAGTCGTCGTACCGGGCCAGGTAGGCACAGGCCACCAGCGACTCCGCTTGGCAGCTTGTCAAAATGGACTATACTCTGACGGGTAAATCACTCACTAGACCGGCAAGGGGAGATAGCGCGTGGATTGGTATCTAAAGGTATTGCGTAATTATATTGGATTTTCAGGTCGTGCCCACCGCACGGAATTCTGGAGCTTTGTGTTGATTAACCTGGTCATCTCACTGGTGCTGCAATTTGTCAGCACAGACCTTGGCTCGCTCTATTCGCTGGCGGTGCTAATTCCCAGCCTGGCCGTCGGCTTTCGAAGGCTGCACGATACGGGGCGCAGCGCCTGGTGGTGGTTGATTGTTCTGGTTCCCCTGGTGGGGTGGATTGTATTGATTGTGTTTTATTGTCAGGACAGTGAAGGGGACAACGAGTACGGTGCCGTTCCTCAGGGTAATTGACCAGGATGAGATACGAGGGTAGCTGTCATTGCGGGGCCGTCACGTTCCAGGTTGAGGCCGAGCATTCGGTTGAATTAGAGCGGTGTAATTGTTCCATCTGCGCCAAGAGTGGTTACTTGCACCTCATTGTTCCCAAGGCGCAGTTTCAACTGCTGACCGGCACCGATGCCCTCGCTACTTATTGCTTTAACTCCGGAGTGGCACAGCATTATTTTTGCACTAACTGCGGGATTAAACCCTTTTATGTACCCCGTTCAAACCCCGACTGCATAGATGTCAATGTTAATTGTCTGGACAGTAAGCCGGAGCATATGACCATTACGCCGTTTGATGGTCAGAATTGGGAAAAATGGGCCCACACTCTGGCGCATAAGAGTAACCCCGCCAGTTAGTGCCCATCCAGAAACTTCCAGGCTCAATGCATAGGCTGTAAAGGTTTCCTGTTAACCCGGTGATACCCGATTTCTGCCTTGCTCCTTTGCATCATATAATGCCCTGTCGGCGCGCACCATTATGTCGTCGATCGAACGGTCACTTTCGGTGCTCTGGGCAACCCCTAAGCTGGCCGTTAATTTGAAACTGCTCTGGTCCCGCGAGACGATCAGGTCTGAGATGGATTGGCGAAGCCGCTCCGCCAGGAGCTGGGCCTGTTGGGTTGTCGTCTCAGGCAGGATTAAGCCAAACTCCTCTCCGCCTATGCGCCCCGGGACATCGGAAACTCGCGCAACTTTTTCGATGGTGCTGCTGACGGCCTGCAGGGCCTTGTCTCCCGCGGGGTGGCCGTATGTGTCGTTTATTTTCTTAAAGTAATCGATGTCCAGCATAACTATCGAAAACGGTTTGTTACTTCGTCTAGACTGATCATAAATAAAGCGTCCGTAGTGAAAAAAGGAGCGACGGTTATTCAAGTTTGTCAATTCATCTGTGCGCGCCAGCGTCTCTGCACGTTTTATGGCATCCTGAAGCTCCAGTGTTCTTTCATGCACGGAGTGCTCAAGGGTCGTATTGACGTGCTCGACCTCCTTCTTGGCTCTCCTTAATCCGACCCAGGTAGCTGCTAATCGCCAGCATACGACGGCTGAGATAATGATGAGGATGCCAGATACCAGCAGAATTTTTTTCGCAATATCCCACGAACTGCTGTA
>JABHWT010000226.1 GCA_018657645.1 Halieaceae bacterium
CGAGAGCGCCTCCGCAGCGCCTGCCACAAAATCGCTGACAATGGCATCAATAGCAATACCGCCGCCCGCTATCATAATGCCGGTTTGACCGGTGGCTCTAAAATCTGCATCCATACCACGCAACCGCATTTCCCTGGCGATAGTCAGCGCGGTGTATTTTTTGCCCAGAGCACAATCTGTTCCCACGGTCAGCAGGCGCCGACCCGACCGCTTAATCCCGGTGGCCACATCGAAGCGGGCATTGGGGTTGCGCACTTCGACAAGGGTTGCACCGCCCTCGGTAGCGGCCTCCGCCAACCCGGGAACCTGTGCCAGCGGTTCGTGACCGCCGCTTACGATGGTCATTCCGAGCCCTGCGGCGCGAATAAGGTCGCTGTGCCAGGCCGTCATCAGGTGGCCACCCACCCCGGCAATGCCAATCACCAAAGACCGGGCACCGGCGCTTGCGGCCTCGTCGATTGTCATATCGGGCAGCCCGACGGAGGCGGTCTCGGGGCCACTGCGAATTTGCCCGATGGTGCGCTCCGCCGCCCAATCGGCCATTCCGAATCCGGTTTTGCAGCAATCCTCATCTGAAACATCCCCGAGGTAGACAACACAGGGGGACGGAAAGCTCAGCTGCCTATTCTGTTCCATCACAGCAGTCTCTGGTCATTAGGTGGGTTGGGCAAACATGCGGTCTTGTCCGGCACTGAAAATAGATACTATTCGAATTATATCAGCTAGTTACACTCATAACTTCAAGTATAACTACAGGTATGACGCGCTCAGTTACGGCCTGGTAATCGTCGTAGGACGGGTACATTGCCGCCATTTCCCGCCACAAAATTTCTCTTTCCTCCCCCTCGGCGGTGCGGGCTCGGACGCACATGCGGTCGCCCTTCACCTGGATTTGCGCCTCGGGGTTTACCAGCAGATTTTTGTACCACCCGGGATGAACATCGGAGCCACCCATGGAGGCAATAGCCACGTAGGCGCCGTAGTGGTAGCCGTAAAACATCACCACCTGGCGGGGCTCTCCGGTCGTGCGACCCCGGGTTGTCATCAGCAAACAGGGCTTGCCATCGAGCATATGACCGTCTTCGCCGTCGCTGTCGAGGTAGCGTTGCAGGTGGCCGTCCATAAACTGCAAAATATTGGCTCTGGAGTTTGTGGGGTCTGCCGGTTCGTCAGCCACTGAGTGTGCCTCCATATCTACAAGAAATCCCGACCACTATACCCTTTTTAGCCCCCGGGTGGGACACCGGCACGCATGGCGCTCATCTGCTGCATGCGCTGCATTAATTTGTCGATAGTGAAACTTGCCGTGGCCTGCCTGGGTGGAAACTCCCTGAATGTCATCAACCACTTGCCCACCTCCTGCTGGGTGGGCACAAACAACCACAGCTGGTCGGCAAAAAAACGTGCGTACAGGCTGGAGTCCAGGGAGGTCTCGAAGGGATCGGTCCGCAGATTCACCAATCTTGGAAAATTGAGCGACTCCCGTGGACCAGCCCAGCCATCGGGCATTATCGCAAAGTGAATTTTCCAGTCATTCCAGCGAATGGCATTGAAGTTGGCATTGTCGTCAAAGTAGAAAATATTGCTGCGCTGACCAGGGCCTGTACCAGCCAGAGCCGCGCGCTGGTCGTATCCGTCCAGATGGACCTTGTATTTCCTGGCCCCCGCCTGATGGCCCTTCTTCAGCTTAGTACCAATATCGGGTTCACCCGCCGCAGCCAGCAGTGTCGGTAACCAGTCCTGGTGGGAGAAAATGTCGTTAATCACCCCCCCTTTTGCCACCACGCCCGGCCAGCGAATCAGTGCCGGAACGCGAAATCCTCCCTCCCAGGTGGAGCCTTTTTCTCCCCTGAACGGCTCCGAACCACCGTCGGGGTAGGTGTTGGTCTGGGAGCCGTTGTCTGTGGAGTAAACCACAATCGTATTGTCGGCGATGCCAAGTTCCTCCAGTTTGTCCAGCAACTGGCCCACGTGGTGATCGTGCTCCATCATGCCATCGGCATACAGGCCGTAGCCCGAACTGCCCTGCCAACGCGGTGCCAGCCGGGTCCACACATGCATTCGGGTGGCGTTGAACCAGACAAAAAATGGTTTGTCGTCGGCGTTGGCCTTATCGATAAACTTAAGCGCCCCATCGGCAAACTCCTGGTCCGCCGTCTCCATCCGCTTGCGGCTCAGCGGCCCCGTGTCTTCAATCTTGCCATCCGCGTAGGAATGGATAACCCCGCGCGGTGCAAACCGCTTATGAAAGGCCGGGTCCTTGGGATAGAAGTAGGTTTCGGGCTCTTCCTCGGCGTTCAGGTGATAGAGATTGCCATAAAACTCGTCGAAACCGTGATTGCTGGGCAGGAATTCGTCCTTATCCCCCAGGTGGTTTTTGCCAAACTGGCCCGTGGCATAACCCAGGGGCTTGAG
>JABHWT010000060.1 GCA_018657645.1 Halieaceae bacterium
CTTTCATCGCAAGATAATGTGTAGAACCGCCATCATGAGGAAAGGCAAATGACAACGGGAGCATTGCTCCTGATTGGTGCGTCCTCAGCGGACCTGAGTTGGGATGCCATTGATTGGCAAACCGCGGAACGGTACGTGCGACGGCTGCAGATGCGTATTGCGAAGGCAACTCGGGCGCGGCGCTGGGGCAAGGTGCAAGCCCTGCAACGGCTCCTCACCCACTCGTTCGCGGCTAAGCTATTAGCGGTGAGACGAGTTGTTCGAAACCGCGGTCGTCACACGGCTGGGGTTGACGGTGTCATCTGGACAACGTCACGTCAGAAGATAAATGCTGCACGGTCATTGCGAAGACGAGGTTACCGGCCACAACCGCTACGTCGTCTATATATTCCCAAGAAGAACGGCAAACAGCGCCCACTGGGCATACCGACACAGTTCGATCGAGCGATGCAAGCGCTCTACTTGCTCGCACTGGAACCTGTCGCAGAAACTCAGGCGGATCCTAATTCGTACGGGTTTCGACCCAAGCGCTCGTGCGCCGATGCCATTGGTCAATGCTTCATAGCGTTATCCCAGAAGCACTCGGCACAGTGGATTCTCGAAGGGGATATTAGAGCGTGCTTTGACCAAATCAGCCACGCGTGGCTGGTCGACCATATTCCGATGGACAAGGTAGTCCTTCGTAAGTGGTTGGCGGCAGGTTACATGGAAGAAGGTATTGTGCATCCCACGGAATCAGGCACGCCTCAAGGCGGGATTGCGTCACCGACGCTGGCGAACATGGTGCTCGACGGGTTGGAACGGGTCGCTGTAATGGCGGCCCCCAAGAACCAGAAGGTTCATGTCGTCAAGTACGCTGATGACTTTGTTATTACTGGTGCTTCCAGAGAAGTGCTGGAGACGAAGGTCAAGCCCGCCGTTGAAGCCTTCCTACGGGAGAGAGGTCTGGAACTGTCCGCAGAAAAGACCGCGATAACGCACATCGATGATGGTTTTGATTTCCTCGGATTCAACGTACGCAAGTACGCGGGTAAGTTACTTATTACGCCCGCCAAAGCGTCTGTGAAGACGTTTCTGGGTGATATCCGACTGTTCATCAAGTCCAACAAGACGGTTAAAACGGAGCATTTGATTCGGTCACTTAATCGCAAGATTGTTGGCTGGACCAACTATTACCGTCATGTCGTGGCGAAACGGACCTTCACCTACGTCGATCACCACCTATTTCTGATGTTGCTGGCTTGGATCAATCGTCGGCACCCGAACAAGTCGAACCAGTGGAAGCGGGAGCGTTACTTCCGATACCGAGGTCGGCGAGATTGGGTGTTTTACGCCGATTCCCATGATCAGCAGGGCAATAAGAGCATCCTTGACTTACGTCAGGCTGCGCTCGTGGCTATTGTCCGACACATAAAGATACGCGCGGCTGCAACTCCCTATGACCCTGCCTTCATTGACTACTTCGCGCGCCGCAAGCGTTCGAAGCGCGTCAACCCGTTGGCATGGTACGGTACAGTGCTAGACGCTAACGTTTCTGATTGACAGATACGCCCTCGAACTGAGGCACCGGGTCAGGTGACTGGCTCTTGAAAGGCTTGAGCGGTGTGACGGGAAACTGTCACGCACCGTTCTTAGGGGAGGGAGTGACCGCGAGGTTGCTCCTTTACCCTGCACCCTATCTTTGGCGAGCAGCTGATCAGGATGGAGAGGTTGTTGATGTGTATCTGCAGGCCAAGCGTGATGGGGCTGCGGCCAAACGTTTCTTCAAGCGATTCCTAGGTGCCCATGCTGCAGATTTCTATGATCTGCGTGAGCTAATTTGGCAGAATCAAACGGGACCTATTCCACCGGCCCCTACGAATCAGGCAGCCACGGGATTGGGCGGAGACTGATACTCTAAGCCAATTCGGGCCAGTCGGGTTTTAAACTCTTTCAAGACGGTGTCGGCCAGCACTTTTTCTATGTCCGCAGTCTCCGACTGAGCCAGGTTCGTTCCCTGCCAGACAGTCTGTGTGTCCTCCTCGCCATCTACTCCATAAACCCGCCGGGCTTCCTCCCGAGATTCCTCCCGGTTGCTGAATGCACCGGCAAAGGTTGCCAACATATGATAGGTCATGTCCTTTTGCATCTGCTCGATTTCGGCCTTGCGCTCCGGGTGCTGAGTAATTAGCGCGCCTATACGGTTCTCGCCAAAACCCACATGGCGCCGTTCATCGGCGATAGTGCCAGAAAGAACCTGCGCAAATCTCGGGTTGCCAGTCTGGTTGATCGCGTGCAACATTTCAAATACGGTGAATGCCATGCCTTCAAGGACAATATTCTGACCGACAACACCGGCGATAAAATCGCGTTTATCGACTTTCTCCAGAAGCACCTCGGCAAACTTCACCAGATTTGGGTTGGCATAACGGTTCAGGGTGCTTTCCAGGTCGGCCTCCTTGACACCCAGGTCGTACATTCGCTGGGTAAAGATCTCGACATGGCGCGCCTCATCCAGTGTCTGGGTTGCCAGAAAGTGCTTACTGTCGTAATCCGGAGCGCAATTTATAAGGCCTGACGATGCAGCCAGGGCAGCGCGCTCACCCAAAACCAGCAGTGTGGTAACAGAGAGAGCATCCTCGCGTAGAATTTCACTGTCCATTATAAGTTCGGGTTCTTTCTCGCCAAAGGCATGACCGTATTCAGTATCAGCCAGATAGCCCTGGGGACAGCTTTCCAGCCAGTTTTGGATAGAGTAAGCGCTAAGAAAATTGCTCATGAGTTTGTTCTCCCTTACCGTATAAAGCCGATGGTAGTAGATATCTGTTGCAATCCTAAGTTGATTAACGCATACAACAAGGTACTTTGTGGCCAAATTGCTGGTCTATTTGTGCCAGATACAACCGGACTTGATGCAGATCAATTGCTTCACCTCTCCATTTCGCCGCAACCGTAGCCAGCTCTTTTAGTTTCCCAGGGCTTGATGTGCCCGTACTATCTTCCTCCCAAGCAGTTTCGCCGCAGCGCATTGACTCACCAAAAATTACACTATTTGGGGGTCGAGTTAATTGTCGCCTAATATGCCAAATATCAAGTCTTTGATATTACTGATGAATTACGAGTTCACCATGCACACCTTTCTAGCCGAGTCCGGCAACAGAATAGCAACAAGAAGTGGCAGATGCTGGGGCAGAACTTCGGTGCCAGTATGTTCACTGGGCCGGATTATCCGCCTTAATGGTTTTCACCACATCCAGGAAGAGGTTGTTCACCTCCCTGAGTTGAAAACCGGCGGCCCGCACATTGTCGACCGTTGGCCGATTCATATCGGGCCCTATTTTTCGCGTCAGTTGGGTCATTAAATCCATCATGGGTTTGAAAGGGTAATAGCTGGAGCCGGTGTGTTCAAACATGAAGAGTTGCCCACCTGGCTTCAATACCCGCCGTAGTGAACGCAACCCCTTAATCGGGTCGGGCACTGAGCAGAACGTGCAGGATGTAAAAATCTGGTCGAAGCTGTTGTCGGCAAATTCCAGATCGTGTACATCCATTACCCGGGCGCTGAGTTCGCCCGGGTAAGAAGCGATGCGTGGCTCGGCTACTTCCAGCATTCTCGGGCTGATGTCGATTGCAGTTATGGTCTTGCCGGAGGGGAAGGTCTCTATATCCAGGCCCGTTCCCAGGGCGAGAAACAAAATTTTCCCATCCATCTGGCTGAACAGTTCTTCCTTAAATGGTCGCCAGCGCTTTTCGGCACCCTTTCCTGCCATTACATCAAAGTTAGGGGCCGCTTTGTCCCACTTGGCCTGTGTTTGGGTATCCATGACTCAGCTCTCTCCCTCGCAATAGTTAATGCCCCGTGCCGAGTTGTTCATAACCCAGACAATTACAATCGACACCAGGCCGCAGACGCTGCCGGCAGTCGCCGCTTGATATATCTCCAGCGGGGCCATGGTGGCCCACATGCCTACAACCATACCACTGAGCATGCCGCTGAACATGACAGGCAACATGACTTCCATCGCACCGAACAAAATGCCCAGTGGCAGCCATAAAACCGTGCCAATCACCATGCCGATGATCATGGTTAAGATCATGGTAAAAGCCATATTCCAGCCAGTGGCGACGATCAGACTACAAAGCCAGCCGACAAAAAGGCCAACCAGTATATTGCTGCCTAAATCACCTAGCACAAAATAAAGTCGTGAATCCATTGCGGTTATCTCCCTATTGCACCTCGAATCCCAATCCCCATATATGGGGATTGATATTTATCATGTGTGCCTGTAACAGTCCATAGTACACTTCCCCCATGAGATATTACGCAACATCGCGCGGGCCGCCTGTTGTCGAGGCCATGAAGGGCCAGTCCTCACCTGCCGATTGCCACGCTGTGTTATGTGGTGGGGAATAGAGGGCACAACAACTCTGGGAATACGGGCTATGGTGCTCTTGCCCCGTGAATAGCCCATTTTGCGTGCAAACCCGGCTCGATGGAGCGTCGAAATCGGCCTCAGCGATGATATTTGGTGCACTGTCCCCTAACACCCAATCCTGTATGCACAGCTGGCCGCAGCAAGAAGATGACCGCGTTCCTTTCTATGTTCCATTCATATTATGCTGTAATCAAACCAGCCGAATCGACACGGGTTTATTATTTTGGTAACAAACGGATTTATTCCGTCCGGATTGTTTGGCGTTATACAAGGCACTGTCGGCTTGGTTGATCCAATCATTAATATCAACCTCTGCCTTATATTCACTAATACCAATACTGATGGTAAAGAAGAAGCGCTCGCCGCCGACGGACTTCATTTCCAGCAGAGACAGTCTATTTTGGAGACGGTCGGAAAACCTTATAGCGCCTTCTTTCGTAGTGTCCGGTAAAAGAATTATAAACTCCTCTCCACCGAAGCGAGCGATCATGTCATTGCCACGCATGGTTTCCTTTACAGTTGAGACAAGGAAAGCTAAGACTTCGTCCCCCGTTAAGTGACCATAAGTATCATTGACTTTTTTGAAGTGGTCTATGTCAATGAGCAATAACGACAGGGGGTGCTTATGTCGCTTGCTTCTGGTTGTTTCGGAAGCAACATGTGCCAGAAAATGACGTCTATTATAGGCGCCAGTTAGAAAATCGGTATGTGCCTGTCGATAGAGCTTTGCATGCGTTTTTTTAAGGTTTGCACTGATGAGATAAACTCTTAACCCAATAATCAGAGCCAGAATGAAGGAAAGCAGCACGACAGCAAAGGCAACTTTAAGAAAAAACTGCAGGTTTTCTTCAAGCAGATTGACATTAAAATCAACACCCAGGATGCCAAAAAAGCTGCCGTCACTGTCAAAGATGGGTACCGAAGCACCAATTATATAGTCTCCATCATCGAGGTAGAATTCTTCATCAACATCAATCTCGCCCGCATGCAAGGTTGGCAACCAATTAATAAACAGTTCGTCATGCGGGTTGAATTCATATTCCTCCATTACGGAGGTGACTTCCGACCTATTATTTCTCAAGAGCCCGTCGTCGTTGACAGTATCCAGAATGTAATAAATTCTCCCATCAATCTCCCTCATGGTGTAAATGTAGAGTATGTCAGGGACGGCGTTATGTATTTCTACCAGTGGCTCTATTATTTTTCGATAATGAGAATTATTAGTATCTTCCGCTCTGGTGAGTTTTTTATGATCCTCAACATCAACCTCCAGAGCCGCAATTCTGGCTATATTTGCCAGTTCTCCTCGTAGCAACTGCAATTGAAGGTTTGCGTTGAGGGTATATAGTAACCAGGTGGTTAAACAGGCCACAACAAAAACAGTTGTGCCTGCAGCAATTCCGGCTAGAACAGGTTTTTGCTGGTTTTCAGCCTCACTCATATAGAAAGTGCTCCAATCATCAATAACTATAGCACTGCTCACAAAATTTTCTAAGTTTTGGGAATATATCCTTGATCACACAGATTAATTCAAGCTGCTGGCTTGTGAGGGAGTTGTATGCAACCCCGGCAACGGGCAAACTCGACGGCTGCGGCATTGCATCCAATCCACTGACTAGCAGGCACACTGAATCTCTATGAGCGCCAGCCCTATTGAAACCAAGCCATCAATCTGCCGTTTCTGCCATGCCAGCTGTGCTATTTTGGTGGATATACAGGACGGTAAAGCCATTGAAGTGAGAGGTGATAGAGACAACCCTATCTACGGTGGTTTTACCTGCCCCAAAGGCCGGCAACTTCCACAGCAACACAGCCACCCGGACCGGCTTCTGTACTCCATGAAGCGCGATGGGAGCGGTAACCACCAGCCCCTCGCCAGTGAACAAGCAATGGATGAAGTGGCCGCCAAAATTCAGGCTATCGTTCAACAGCATGGTCCGCGCTCGGTAGCGATTTATATCGGTACCTATTCCGGACCCTACCTGGCCTCTATCCCCACTGCCATCGGCTGGTTGTTGAGTCTGGGCTCTCGGATGATTTTTACAAGTTCTACCATCGACCAACCGGGTAAGAGTATTGCCAATTCCATCCATGGTCGCTGGTTGGCGGGCTCCTATGTATACGATGAGTCCGACTGTTGGCTAGGGGTGGGCGTGAATCCGCTGGTGTCGGTGTCCGGGGGGCTGTCTGTAGACCCAGGTCGCACAGTGCGCGAGGCAAAAAAACGTGGCCAGAAATTACTGGTAATTGACCCCCGTCGCACCGAATTGGCGCGGTTTGCCGATCTGTTTATTCAGCCAAAACCTGGTGAGGATCCGACAATTATCGCCGCATTAATCCACGTGGTGATAGGGGAGGGCCTCTACGACCAGGCATTTGTCGATGCCAATACACAGGGGTTTACGGAGCTGGCCACCGCGGTACGCAGCTTCAGCCCCGACTATGCGGCCAAGCGGGCCGATGTGTCGGCGCAAGACCTACGGATGGCGGCGAGACTATATGCAACAGCCAATAAGGCGGGAGCCGTCGCCGGCACCGGCCCCAATATGGCGGGGCGGGGCAATCTCACCGAATATCTCATTCTGTGTTTATCGAGCTTATGCGGTCACTGGCGCCGCGCTGGTGAGGCCGTGGCTAATCCCGGCGTAATGCTACCGGGTGCTATTCCTGTGGCACAAGCCGAGTCCCCGCGCAAGGCCTGGGGCTACGGTGAAAAACTGCGGGTGCGGGATTTCACCGGTGCCGCCTGTGGCCTGCCAACCTCGGCACTGGCCGATGAAATCCTGCAAGAGGGCGACGGTCAGATTCGAGCACTGATTTGCCTGGGCAGTAATCCCATTGCCGCCTGGCCAGATCAATTGAAAACCATTGAGGCGATGAAAAAACTGGATTTACTGGTGTGCCTGGATATAAAAATGGCGGCAACTGCCAAGCTCGCCGACTATGTCATTGCGCCGAAACTGTCGTTGGAGGTGCCAGGTGCATCCACCCAAATTGAAACACTGGAGCAAACCTATGTCTCCATGGGCTATGCTCAGGCCTATGGCCAATATAGCCCCGCCCTGGTCGACCCTCCCAGCGACTCGGACCTCATCGAAGAATGGGAGTTTTTTTATGGTCTGGGGCAGAGGATGGGGCAACAAATTACGCTGTATCCCATAAATGCTGAAACCGGTATGCAAAGAGAGCCGCGAAAGCCAATTAAGCTCGATATGGTCGACAAGCCCGACAGTGATGAAGTATTGGAACTTCTGCATCGGGGGTCCCGTATTCCCCTGGAGCACGTCAAGCGACATGCCCATGGCGCCGTGTTTTCCCAACCTGAAATCGAGGCTGCCCCAAAACAACAGGGCTGGGAGGGCTATTTGGATTTGGCGAACAAATTCATGTTGGATGAATTGCATGAGGTGAGTGGGGAGCCAATAACGCGTGCAATCGATACACCGTTCCCTTTTCGCCTGATCTCCCGCCGTCTACCCAATGTCTACAACTCCTCCGGGCGAGACCTGCACAAGCTAATGTTTAAGCACCGCTATAACCCGGCATTCATGCATCCCGATGACATGAATGCCTATGGCTTGAGCAATGGCGAGGTAATCCGCATTTCATCCGATCACGCCTCGATCTTTGGCATTGTGGAAGAGGAAGAGGGCTTGCGGGAGGGCGTTATTTCAATGGCTCATTGTTTTGGTGATGTGCCGCAGCAAGACCAGAAAGTACACACTATCGGCAGCAATACCGGTCGATTGATTCCCGTGGATCGCAACTATGACCCCTATAGTGGAATTCCGAGAATGAGTGCTCTGCCTGTTAGAATCGAGCGCGCAAGCATAACTCCAGAGGATTAGGCATGGAAAACTCGAGCAACCGGCCCCTGGAGGGTGTTCGAATCATTGATCTGAGCAGTGACATTGCGGGGCCCTACAGCAGTAAGTTATTCGTCGATGCCGGTGCTACCGTGATTAAAGTGGAGCCACCCGGGGGAGACAAGCTGCGCGCTTGGCGCGCCTCGGGGAAACCGGTGCCGGAGGGCGAAGACGGGGCACTGTTCCAATTTCTCAACGCCTCGAAAGCCAGTATTGTGCTCGACCTCGAACAACAGGTCGACCGAGAGACCTTAAAAAAGATGGCGGGAACTGCCGACCTTATTATCGAAGATTTTGGTCCCGGTGGCCTGCAAACCTTCGGGCTGAGTTACGATGAGCTAAAACGAGACAACCCGGCGCTATCCCTGATTTCCATTTCTCCCTGGGGGCTGACAGGTCCCTGGGCAAACCGCCCCTGTACTGAATTTACCCAACAGTGCGCCACCGGTTCCACCAGTTTTCGCGGTCTGCCCGACGGAATGCCGGTGGCGGCCGGAGGGCGACTGGGCGAGTGGATTTGCGGAAGTTTCGCTGCCATCGCCGCCATCAGTGCCTGGCTATCGGCGCGCAGTACGGGGCGTGGGCAGCACGTTGATGTCTCCGCCTTCGAGTCCATGATCCTGTGTCTCGTGCTCTATCACGATCTCAACGGCTATTGGCACGGCGGCCTGCAACCGAGAAGCATCGAGATTCCCTCTATCGAAAAAGCCAAGGATGGCTGGATTGGCTTTTGCACCATCACCGGACAGCAATGGGTAGATTTTTGTTCATTGATCGGCCAACCCGAGGTAGGGAGCGACGAAAAATACCTGATGATCGGCGAACGTTACCAACACTCGGAGTTTTTGAAGGGCATCATTGAACAATGGACCAGCAAACATACGGTGGAGGAGATTGTTCAGCTGGCAAGCCTCATGCGTATACCCGTTGCACCTGTAGGCAATGGGAAAAACTTGCTCGATGTCGATCACATGCAGGAAAGAGACGTTTTCTGGAAAAATGCCGCCGGTTTCAGCCAGCCGCGACCGCCCTATCGGCTTGGGCAGGCTACAGCGCTGCCACCGGGTGCGGCACCTGCGCTGGATCAGCACCGCGAGTCCATTATGGCTGAGTTGGAGCAATTGACTGCTACAAGGAAACCCGGGGAAAGCCCCGAGGCCGTTGGTGAACTGTTGCCCCTGAAAGGCTTGCGAGTGGTAGATTTAACGGCCTTTTTGGCCGGCCCGTTTGCGACTTCTGTACTCGCCGACCTGGGCGCTGATGTGATAAAGGTCGAATCTGTGCAACGCCCGGACGGAATGCGCTTTGCCGGCGCCGTGCAAAATGAAAGATTGTGGGAATGGTCGCCAGTGTTCGCAGGCGCCAACCGCGGTAAGCGTGGCATCACCCTGCGCCTCGATAACGAGGAGGGCATAGCGTTACTTAAAAACTTAATCGAGACGGCGGACGTTGTCATCGAGAACTTTTCAGTGCGAGTATTGGCGCAGTTTGGTCTCACCTGGGATAGTATTCACGCACTCAACCCCAAGACAATTTTACTGCGTATGCCAGCCTTCGGCCTGGATGGGCCGTGGCGCGATCACACGGGGTTTGCTATGACAGTGGAGCAGGCCAGCGGGCTCGCCTGGGTTACCGGCTACAAAGATATGCCTGTGGTTGTACGCGGCGCCTGCGACCCCGTGGGTGGCGTCCATGCGGTGTTCGCGTTGTTATTGGCGCTGGAAAACCGGCGCAGTAGCGGGGAGGGGCAATTGGTTGAAGTGCCCCTCATAGAAACAGCACTCAACATTGCGGCGGAACAGGTCATCGAATACTCGGCCTATGGTGAGCTGCTTGGCACAAACGAAAATCGCAGTTCCTATGCCGCCCCGCAAGGCATTTATCGCTGTCGGGGGGAGGAGCAATTTCTCGCTTTGGCGATCACCAACGACGAACAGTGGCGTGTCCTGTGCTCGCTAATACCTCAAAACGCTTTGCTGGTGGACGATAAGCTCGCTACAGCGGCAGGTCGCCACCAATGGCACGATGAAATCGATGAGCAACTTAACCAGTGGATGGCGACACAGGATATCAACGCGCTTGAGACAAAGCTGTTAGACCTGGGAATTGCCGCTCAGGTGTTAATCAATTCCCACAATCTGATGCCAAACGAGCAATTAATCCACCGAGAGTTTTTCTACACCCTGGAACACATTTATACCGGTAAAGCGCGCTACCCCGGTTTGCCCTTCAATTATTCGCTGCTAGGTTCACAACTACCCACTACACCACCTCCTGTTCTGGGGCAAAACAATGACCAGATTTTAGGAGGGGAACTGCATTTGAGCGAACAGGAAATACGGGAACTGCGCGATAAGGCGATCATTGGAGAGCGGCCTATATTTATGTAGGGCAGCTCTTTCTTAAAGCCTGTTTTCTACACATAGTAGATTGATTCTATAAGGTAAAGATTGTTTACTATAAGGTATGACGTATATAGCATAGGGTCTTATTGACAGAGTGAGAATAGTTGGTCGCTATTACACCCTATAGTGAGAGTCTCCCGTTTTTCTAAATAGAGATTATCTGTCAGGAGCACATTGTGGAAAAATTATCTCTATGTCGAATTTGTTCGGCCCAGTGTCCGATCTGGGTTGAAGTAGACGAGGCGGGTGTTCCCACCGCAGCGCGCGGCGACAGGTTTAACCCGCATTCTGAGGGTTTTTTTTGTTGTAAGGGGAAGTACTACCCCGCCATGCATACCAGCGATCGACGGTTTCTACACTCACAAAAACGCATGCCCGATGGCAAGCTGTCGCCCATATCTTCTGGGCAGGCAATACGCGAGGTGGCCGATCGTTTACAGGCAATCATCTACCGCTATGGTCGTCGCGCGGTGGCTGTTTATACGGGAACGCTTTTTTATCAGCTGCCGCACCGCCTCAGTAGCCACTGCCTGGATGGATGCCCTGGGCCTGAAAATGCGCTTTGCCAGCGGTACCATTGATCAGCCCGGTAAACAAACTGCCGATGCAGCCCATGGATACTGGCTGGGGGGAAGCTTCCCCTTCGACGAATGCGATACCTGGATGTTGGTCGGGAGTAACCCGTTGGTCGCTAACTCCGGTGGCATCCCCCATGCGAATCCAGGCCGCCGACTCAAGCGCGCGCTCAGCCGAGGTTTTCAGCTCATTGTTATCGACCCTCGCCGCACCGAAACCGCCCGCCGGGCCGCTTTGCACATTCAGCCAAAACCCGGAACCGATCCGGCGATTCTGGCGGGAATTATTCGCGAGGTGATCAGGCAGAACCTGTGTGACACCCCGTTTATTGCACAGCAGGTTGAAGGCCTGGATGTCTTGAAAGCAGAAGTCGAGCCATTTACACCACAGGCGGTGGCTATCATCGCCGATATACCGGCGCGACAAATCATCGATGCGGCAGGTATTTTTGGCTCTGCGCAAAAAGGCTCCTGTACGGCGTCTACCGGTGCCAATATGTCCGGGTGGAGCAATATCACCGAATACCTCGTTCTGTGCCTCAATAGCATTTGTGGTCGTTACCGAAAGGCCGGAGACATCGTCACCAACCCCGGTGTGTTGACCACCCGACGAGATTATAAGGCGCAGGCAATACCGCCTTATCCTATCGACGGTTACGGTAGCAAATTGCGAGTGCGCGACTTTTCGATGGCTGTCTGTGGTCTGCCCACGTCGGCTTTGGCCGATGAGATGCTGCTAGAGGGGGAGGGGCAGGTCAAGGCCCTGATTACCATTGGTGGTAATCCGATGATGGCATGGCCGGATCAGCAAAAAACCTATGACGGGCTGAAAAGCCTCGAGCTGAACGTTTGTGTAGAGCCAAGGCAGACCGCGACGACAGCACTGGCCGACTACGTATTGGCACCCAAGTTGCCGCTGGAAACACCTGGCACCACCTTGTCCACTGAGAATTTATCCGCCGTGTCACCGGCGCTGGGCCACAGTCAGCCCTATGGGCAGTATGTTCCCGCCACAGTCGAGCCACCAGCCGGATCCGATCTGTTGGAGGACTGGGAGTTCTTTTACGGACTGGCGCAGCATATGAATTTACAGTTGAACGCCAAAGCCGGTGTTTTTCCGATTATGGGTACCGACACGCCTCAGACGACGATGGATATGGAAAACAAGCCATCCTCGGAGGATGTTCTCGATATGGTCACCAAAGATTCCTGGGTACCATTGGAGGCGCTGCGCCGTTACCCCCAGAAGGTTTTGTTTGTAGATGAAACGGTGACGGTGAAACCGGCCGACCCGGGAACTCATGCAAGGCTTAGTTTGTCCAGTGACATTATGTTTGAGGAACTACGCGAGTTTGCGCGGGGAGACAAGTATGCGCGCGACGGTTTCGATTTTCGGCTGATCAGTCGGCGCATGCCCAATCATTTTAACTCGATGGGCCCGGAGATTGAGCCGCTGTATGCTCGCTACGGCACTAATCCGGCATTTATGCACCCGGATGATTTAACCGACGCGGGCTTTTCCAAGGGCGATGTGATTTCGGTGCAGTCTGAGCACGCCACGATCAAGGCGGTGGTCTGGCCGGACAAGTACTTGCGCCGCGGACTTGTTTCCATGTGCCATTGTTGGGGAGAAAATCCCGACGGCACTTCCCAAGTAACCGCTGTGGGCACGAACTCGGGGAGACTGATAAGCGTGGAGGTCGACTACGCACGCTTTTCGGGCATTCCATTAATGAGTGCGTTGCCGGTTAAGGTCTCTGCGATCGAGGCGTCCAATGACTGAGCTTGTACACGACCTCCCGGAGGGAATGATCGAGTGGGTTGCCGAGGTGGGGCAGGGTGAAGTAACCCACATTCATCGGCACGTTGCGCGCCGCGAAGCCTGGGTAGTGGATGTGACGCGGCCCGATGGCACTGTTGTAGAGGGATTTTTACGCTTGCAGCGTGGCATGGGCCACGACAAGGATGTCGACCCGCGCCGCCTGGAGCGAGAGACCCGTATCATCCAGGCGCTGGCGCCAACAGGTGTCCCCGTGCCGGAAGTTTACGGCTGGAACCCCGAGTTGCGAGCCACCCTTTTTGAGCGGGATCCCGGTCGCGCCGACATTGATAAATTGCAAGATCCTGTTCGGCAACGAGCGATAATGGAGGATTTTATTCGGGTGGTCGCGATATTGCATGGCCTCGATCTCGAGGCCCTGGGGCTCGATGACATCATGCCCTACAAGCCCACCAACGCATCGGAGTGTGCGTTGAACGAGCTGGATTTTGTGCTAGCCCAGTGGCGCCAGTTTCTGGATGATTATAGCGATCCCCTGATCAGCTATGGCGTTAATTGGCTGCGCCGCTTTGTACCCGAGAGCGTCGCCAGGGTCTCCCTTGTGCAGGGAGACACGGGGCCGGTGAACTTTATGTTTCAGGGGAATAAGGTCAGTTCTGTAATCGATTGGGAGCTGGGGCATTATGGTGACCCCATGGAAGACCTGGGCAATATCAGTGTGCGAGAGATGTGGAACCCCTGTGGTGGTCTCGACGGCCTGTTTGAGCTCTACCAGAAAGAGTCGGGAATCCCCTATACCCGCTTTGGAGCGCAGTACTACCGGGTTCAACAAAATGTACGGGGCATGGTTCCCATTCATGCGGTGTGTGCAGATGCACACCCCAGGGAGTCCGTGGCCTGGTACCTCTGTTATCGCTATCTTGCCGATCGCGCCACCTGTGAGGCGCTGGCCGATGCCATGGGCGTCGAGGTAGACACCCCGGAAATGCCAGAGAGTATGGGAGAGGCCGACGTGGTGGCAGAGGCTGCCATCTACGCCCAGGAGCACGATGTGGCGTCAAAACTAACCGACCCCTTCGCAGTATCCAGGGCCAACGATGTAAAAACCCTTATCCAGTGCATGGACCGAAAGCGCCGCTACGGCGACGCCATAGAATCGGCGGAACTCGATGATCTGGTCGAGATTGTGGGACGGCGTCCCGCCAGTCTGTCCGATGGTTTTAGGGCGTTTGACGAGGTGATAAAAACTGGCCGCTTTGATGACGAGGTAGTTATTCGGTACCTGCTACGACGAGCGTATAGAGAGGAGTGGCTTTATCTCCCGGCGGTTAATCTCTACCCCGAACGTCGCTGGGCCGACCTGGACTGAGTTAGTATTTTCGGCCCTGGCTTTTTACTCGATCGCCTCCTGGTCACGGTGGCAGGCTTTAACAATCCTGACCGCCACAGCGCTCATCCGCGGAATGCCGCAAAAGTTGTCGTTGTCACCTTCATTGCTAAGCAGCATATTGAGATGTGCCAGTGCAACGGGTTTTTCCTTTTCGGCCAATCGGTCTCCATAGCAGTGAACCGCGGCCACCACCCCGGGTTTCAAGCCGTTATCTAAATCGGCTATCGCCGCAATGGAATTGTGGGAAGATTCGAGTGTAATTGCATCGCCGCGGGAAAGTTCCAATGCATTGAGATCCTCCTGATTCATAAACACAGGTGTGTTACGCCAGTGATCCGTAGACCGGGCTATCTCCGAACCCTGCGAGTTCATCAGGTGAATTAAACGCCGGGTTATCATTCTGTAGGGGTAATCGCTACTGTGTTGTGGTTGTTCACAGGCGACAGCCTGCAACTCTTCCATCATATGGTGATCACCAATATTCAAGCGCCTGTGATCGCCATCTTCAGCGCCCAGCACATAACTGGGCTCATCCTCTTCAAAAACCCGGCCACCGGGATATTTGGCGACTTCACTGAGAGGGACTCTCGCATCTGTGGTGATAAATTCCAGTACTTCCTGGGTAGACATCGGGTTTTGCATATCGACCTTCACCCGCCTACTGGGGGGATCACCAGCCCTCTTGATGGCGGCGCCGCTACCGATACTGAGCTGCAGCTTCATCTGTTGTGACAGACGATAGAAGAACTCCCAGTCGGCCATCAGATCGGAGCCCGCCGGTGGCTGGGTTAAAGCGGGCGAATATTGGGCCCAGGGAACGCAGTAACCCCAATTGCTAGCGTAGAGAGCCAGTCCTTCTGAGTCGATGGTAGACAGGGGTTCTTCCAGGGCGGTGCGCGGGGCGATAACGTAATCCGCCATCTTGGCACACTCCGTCATGCGGTAGTCGATAACTACCAGCAGATCCAGTTTTTTGAGCGCACGCTGGGTTTTTTCAGTGTCGGGCCATGCCATCAGGGGGTTTCCGCCCATACAGATTAATGCCCTGATCTGGCCTTTGCCCTCCAGCAGTATCTCGTCGGCGAGCGCGTGCGTGGGCATCCCCGAGGCCGTATTAGTCAGACCGCGCACTCGCAATTTCGGGCCAAAGCCCCAGGCCGGGCCAGGGGGCACAACCTGAGCCCTGGCGGGACCTTTGGGAATAAGGACGCCCGGGTTGTTCACCCTATCACCCTCTCTTTTATATTTACCACACAGGGTATTGAGACAAAGTAGCAGGTATTCCGAGAGCGTACCCCGTGGCGCCATGTTGATGCCGGTACCACCACAGGCATGTCCCTTGTTGCTGGATGCGAAGGTTTGCGCGGCTTCGACAAGTTTATTGGCTTCGATGTCGGCGACTTGCGCCACAAATTCCGGATTGAAGGGCTCTACACTCTGTTTTAGCGCGGTAAAGCCGTCGGCAAAGTCCCGCACAAATGTGTTGTCGTACAGTTTTTCCTCGATGATTATACGCACCATACCCGCTAGAACGGTGGGGTCTGTTCCGGGTCTGAGTTGCAGATGCACAGTCGCCTTTTTTGCCGTCTCGGTTTTTCGCGGATCGATGACAATCAGCTTTATCCCGCGCCTGAACTCCTGCTTCAGGTACCAGGCGGTATTACCATGTGGCGTTAGAGAGCCCAGCCTGGAGTGCACGGGATTGCTGCCCACCACCAGCCAGGTATCCGACTCGCTTATAATCGGTGCGCCCCCAAGCCAACTGCCGTGCAATGCGCTGGCGATGAACTTCCCGGGCTGATCGATACTGCCGGAGTCAAAACGCATCTGTGACCCAATGGCGCGCAGCCAGGCACCAGAAAACTGGTTTACCGGCGTCTTGATGCCACCTATTCCCTGATAAAGTGCCACCGAGTTGGGCCCGTGCCCGGCAATAATGTCTTGCAGTTTATCGGCAATCCCTGCCATGGCCTGTTCACTGCTCACAGTATCGAAGCGACCGTCTCCCTGGCGCTTTTTGGGGTTGAGTAGTCGAATGTCACCAGATCTAACCAGGGGCATTCGACGGCCCATGGCGCAAGTGTAGCCCCGATAAACGGGATTCTCCTTATCACCCCTCAATTTGACCAGTTCGCCATCTTCAAAATTGACCAGAACGCCGCAGCCTTGGCCGCAACTGGAACAAATAGCATGCTTGGTTTCGCGCATTATGATGCCTGCTTTTTTGTTAGCAGTTTACGCTGTGGGTTTTGCCGGGTCCATCATCAGTGTGTTGCGCTGTTGCTGGGTGCGTGGGCAGAGAGTTGTCGGTTAAAACCTATGGTGTAAGTTGTTTATTTTGTGGGATCATACCAATACCGCTCCCCAGGAGAAAACCAGATGGGATTTAATGTGATATACGAGTTTTCCTCCCAAAAAAGTTGTTATATATCCGAGAGACCTCCGCAATGACTGAAGCTGAACTACTCTCCCTTTTATCCGAAGCTATAGATCGTGTGTGGGCGCTCTTACAGTGGTGGGCAAGCATTTCCTTTGGCCTTCTATTGGTGGCGCATTTGGCCGGTGAAAAACTAAATCGATTTTTGGTTATTCTGCTGGCTTCGCTCTACTGTGGGTTCACAGGATTAATATATGGGATGGTATTGAAGAACTCTGGTGCCGCTGAGGCGACTTATATAGATCTTGAGGCCCTTGCTGCAGCGAACACACCTATCACTGCTACAGCGCAGTTTTTGTTGCAAAATCAGTCGCAGACTCTCGAATTTCTACTTCCCATGACTATGATTGGTACTTTCGCTGGCACCTTAGGCTATTTGTTTTACTGCTACCGGGAAAATCGAGCATGAGAGATAAAAATAGAGGGGCCATGAATCCGGCCATTAGAAAGCATGGCCAGGGACGCGCAAACAGTGAGCGCCCTTTATGGTGTGGCGTAACGTGCCTTAGCGGGCGTTGCATGGTTTTCTTACGGCTACTGTAACTGCGCCGCAGCAGGGGACAACACAGAATGACACAGTTCGAGGGGTAAATTAACACGATGCTTAGCACTCTTGAAGCCTGCCGCGTGCTACCGGTAATCACAGTGCGCAACATGGAACAGACCGTGCAATTAACTCATACTCTGCTGCGCGGTGGTATGCAGGCTGTGGAGATAACCCTGCGTACCGAAGCCGCGCTGGAGGGGATTCGCGCGATAAAAGCTGAAGTACCCGAGGCTGTGGTGCTGGCCGGTACGGTGACTAATCCAGCCCAATTGCAGGCAGCGGTTGCTGCAGGCGCAGATTATTGTGTCAGCCCAGGATGTACCCCGGCCTTGTATCGGGCGGCCAGTGAAAGCAACATAGGTTTGTTGCCGGCGGTGGCCACCGCGTCGGAGATTATGCTGGGTATGGATTACGGCCATAACTGCTTCAAGTTATTTCCCGCAATGGCCGCCGGTGGTATCGACTTGCTGAAATCCCTGGCGGGGCCGTTCCCGGATGTGCGATTTTGCCCTACGGGCGGACTAACCAGAAATAACTTCCGGGATTTTCTGAGTTTGCCCAACGTGGTGTGCTGTGGTGGTTCGTGGATGGTCAGCGATTCCCTGGTGACAGGGGGGCGCTGGGAAGATATTGAAGCGCTGGCGCGAGAGGCTGTTGGAGCTGACATTGATACTCACAAGGAGAACAAAGATGGTACAAAGTAACCCAACCCGAATAGGACCGATGTTTCACAAGAGGTCTACAGATGCCTATCGAAAATAATAAGGTTCTTGTTCAGAGGTATTTTTCCGTTGTCTGTGGCCTCGATACAAACACTGAAATCGGTGACTTCTTCTCCGATGACGTCGTATGGCATTTGCCTCAATCGAATCCCGCGATTAAACCCAACCCGCGCATTGGGCATGCGGCGGTTATGGATTTGTTGAGCACGGGTGTCGGGATATACAAACCGGGGTCACTTGATATCCAGCTTCAGAACCTGGTTAGCGAGCAAAGCAGAGTTGTGGCGCAGTTTACGCTTAAGGCTAAACTGAGCAACGGGAAAGATTACTTAAATGACTACATAATGTTGTTTTCCATCGAGCGGGACAAAATCAACGGCGTATGGGAATATCTGGATACGCTATACCAGTGGCAGCTGGGAACCTTCGATAATATGTCATAGCTGCCATTGAATCAGGCTTTTATCAAAAAAATAATCGAGGCTCATGTTGTCAAATACAGCGCAAAAATACAGGCCCTTCTTTCTGGAAATGCTGGCAATTTTCGTTGGTATCACGGCGTCTTTTTGGGTGGCAGATTACGCGACCAAACTCGAGGAGAAAAACCTAACAAAAAAGTACTTGGCAGGATTCATAAGAGATTTGGAAAAAGACACAACCGCGCTAAATGAACTGATAGAAATAAGAAATAAGCAGAGCAAAAGTGTGCTTACAATACTCAAGTTAATTGAGTCAAAGACCCTGGATGTGGATTCTTTTTATAATAGCTACTACTTTATTTTTCCTTTCTACAGGTTCATACCCAATATAAATACGCTTGAGGAGGTTTTGAATTCCTCGCACCTCAGGCTGATTCCAGATGAAAGTTTGAAGAACAGCATCCTGGAACTAAGAGCCTCATACTCTACGATTAAACTTAATGAGGAGCATATTTATCATGATCGAATGGCGTATCTTTACAACGAGATCACCATGGCTAACATTGAACTCAGTGGATTATTTGTGGCTGAGGAAAATGGATCATTTTCATCAGGGAAAGATGCAGCAGTTTATAAACAGGATGCGGAGTATTTCTTGCAAGATCGATATTTCAAGAGCTTTTTAAACCTTCTGGAGCTCAATTTGCAATATGTCACTCCACGACTTGAGCAAGCAAGAGACGATTGCTTAAACATCATCTCGCAAATAGAAAAGCAGCTGAGGTAGGTGTAATTTGGAGCGGGGCGGTTTGTCGGAGATTGTGAGGCCCAGCTCGTTTGTTCAGTATTTTTTTTGAGGAGAAACCTATGACTATTGCAGATCGATTCCAGTCCTATGCCGACGCCTTTGAGCTAACCTATGTGGATGATGATTGGGGCAGGCTGGCTCAGTACTTCACCGAGGAGGCGACCTATGATAGTGGAGATGGAGGTGCTATTGCCCAGGGACGTGAGGCGGTATTAGTGAAGCTGGCGGGTGCCGTCAACGGCCTGGATCGCTTAATGGATAGCCGGCAGGTGGAATTCACGGAGCTAGCTACAAAAGGAGATACTGTTGTAACCCACTGGACGGCGAGCTTCACCAAGGCGGGCCTCCCAAATTTAGTTCTCAAGGGACGGGAAGTTGCAGTGTTTGAGGGTGATTGCATCGCGCAGTTAACCGATACGATCCCTCCGGAAGAGATAGAGGTACTGATGGGTTGGATGGGCGAACACGGCGATTCGTTATAAAGTATATTTGAACCTGTGGTAGGGTGGCGGGAAATAATTGCAGCAGCCGGTGGAGGATACATATGAGGGCTCGTAGATACACTCTGCTGATTCTATTGGCAGTGTTTGCTGGGTGCAAGCTTCAGATTACTTCTTCTGTTGGTGGCTCTGTAACGTCAGCAAGTGGAATCTATAACTGCACTACTGATTCTCCATGCTCGATTGACATTATCGACATATTTTTTGACGACGTGTTTATTGCAGTGCCCGATGTCGGCTATGAGTTTACCGAGTGGAAAAGGCAGGATTTTGGATTTTGTGGTGGATCGGCAGAATCTTGTGCGTTATCTACTAACGCTTTTGCACCCTATCCTGCGTTGATGACTGTGCTTGGAGGTGATAAAACGTTCTATTTGAGCCCAGTATTTGAGACTACGGATGATAATGAGGAAGATAATGCCCAAAGCACTAGCACTACCTTACCTGGCAGTATTATTTTGATAGATGTTCCCGCGGGAACATTCACTATGGGAGGTGATACAGTTCAAAATGATGCCCCAGAAGTTACGGTTACAGTATCGTCTTTTAAGATGTCCGAAAAAGAAATTACAAATCAGGAATACACTGAGTTTTTGAACGCCGCCTATGCCGATGGCTGGATAGAAGTTTCTGAGCAGCAGACGAGCGACCCTTGTGGAACATATAGTGAAAATATGGTTATTGGAGCGGGAAATGCCCCAAATTCTGGTCAGATATTTTTACAATTAGCAGAAACAGGAGGCTGCACAAGTGGAGGAGAGCCTGAGCATATTGATAACATGAGCTGGATTTCCTTCAATGCTTCTGTCGGTGCATTTGAACTATTAGATGCTACTAAATCAGACTGGCCGGCGAACTGGATAAAGTGGTTTGGGGCCTACGCGTTTGCCCAATACTATAGCGTAAGCCTACCCACGGAATCGCAATGGGAGTATGCCGCAAGAGGTGGGCAGCAATTGCAGTATCCAACAAGTGACGGAGCACTTTCAGCCAGCGCGGCCAATTATAACGGGGATACTCCAGGTGTTTATAGTGCAAATGGGCACTCCGTCGCGGTCGGCTCGTATAATCCAAACCCATTTGGGCTCTACGACATGGGGGGCAATGTTTGGGAGTGGTGCCAGGACTTTTATAGTGCCACTTTTTATTCAGATGGCGTGACTGATCCAGTCAATACAAGCGCTGGAGCTGACTCAAAAAGAGTCAGAAGAGGCGGTTCCTGGAACTACCACTCGGCAACATTGTTAACTTACGCAAGAGCATCCGATTTTGAAAACAGAGGAAACAACCATTTTGGTTTCAGAATAGTTGAAAATTAGGGATATCTCACACTGCCCCCGTAAGAGGAGGATATTTGGTGGACAGTCCCCGTAAGTGTCAAAAACATTCTCAGTAAGGCTGGTCCGTGTATTGTGTGATGGGATAGACTTAGGATTGAAACATGCCGAGACAACTCCATGAACTATCGTATCCTGGCCCGGGGATTCCTGCTTTTAGGTGCTAGCCTCGCCTGTAGTGTTTGCGCCAAACCCACGGCCAATGTAAAAGCGATTATCGACAGGGTCGAGACCCCGGATAAGGTAAGTGAGGCCCTGATTTTGCCCTACGCCTTCAACACGGATTCAATGGGACTGAATATTGGGGTGGGGGCCATGCGTCGAGGGTTCTACCAGGAGCAGATGACTATAGGCGGAACTGCATTTGGCGGTGAAGTCAGTGAAGGGCTCATGTTGGGGCTGTGGAATTTTAAGATGCCCGGTTCCCAGCGTCTCTTTTTCAGTACCTGCGGCTTCGTGGGTTATTTTCCCGACCAACAGGCCTATACCAGTTTTCCAGGTGAATACACGCCAGTGGGCAGCCCCAGGCCGGGCAGTAACGCCTCCTCTGACGATAGATTCCTGGGAGCCGATGGCTCCAGCAACTGGTGGGACATGAAGCTCGAGTATTCTATGCCAATTGGCGCAACCCGTGATAATGGAATGGTGAATTATGAGCTGGCCGGAGGATTGCTGGTCTCGGAGCCCAGTGGTGGCGAGGAGTGGAACCCCCTGACTAGCGGATCCTCGGTGCTGGTATTGCAGCAGTTTAACCGCTTCCAGAGTTTTGACTTCCCTGAGAGTAAGGGGGGAGAACTAGATGGGACCATTCATGCCTTAGAGCTTGGAATACTCTATGACAACACCGATTTTCCGGTAAACCCGTCGAAAGGCAGCCGCCAATATTTCTCTGTATCGCACGATGCGGCCTGGATGGATTCCGACCATCAGTGGACCTTCGTTGAGCTGGATCTGAGTAAGTATTTTTCCTTTGGAGAGTCAAAATATGCCCACCAGAGAATACTGGCGCTTGATTTCTGGACTGGGTATTCACCCACCTGGACGCTGGGACACGACGAGAAGGGCGGCAGCATCGTTACAGGCAACGCGCCCTATAATGAAGGGGCAACGCTGGGCGGCTTTTACCGAATGCGTGGCTATGACCAGAACCGCTTTCACGATAAGGCGGCTATCTATGGCGCGGCGGAATATCGTTATACGTTGAAGTACAATCCCATCGAAAATGTTAAGTGGCTGCGGTTCCTGAAGCTCGACTGGTTTCAGTTGGTAGGCTACGTGGAAGCGGGTCGGGTTGGCGCCAAATATACCGCCGATGAGCTATTCAAGGATGTGAAGACAGACGTTGGGTTTTCCCTCAGGGCGCTGACTGCCGGAGTGGTAGTACGCGCTGACGTTGCTACCTCGGACGAGGGGACCAGCGTCTGGGTAATGATTGACCACCCTTTTTGAGGCAGCTTTAGTTCGCCTCCCAGTTCCGCAGTTATCATTTCTGCCTTCAGTGCATTATAACCCACCCTCAGAGTGCTATTGATTGTAACCCTTAATCTGGCGGATACTGTAATACAAGATATTCAATACGATTAATATTATGAGTAAAGCACAAATGCCCAATAGCCTGCGCTATACAGTAGGCTGGTTAATGTTACTGGTGGGGGTAGCGGTATTTTTGATCCGCCTTAACCATCCCGGCCCTTATGCGATGCCCCATCAGGGTAACTTACTCGCGGCAATACTATCCCTGGCGATTGGTATCATCCTGGTACTGCCGTTGCTGGGCGATAATCTAGCGACTAACCTTGGCCGATGGCTAGCATTGGCTGCCAGCCCGATAGTAGTGTTCTTCGCTCTTTACGCGATTTTTGCCGAGCTGGAGGAAACTGTTTCACTGAGAGTAAATAGCACAAATGGAGAGTCAATAGATCTACGCTTGTGGGTTGTCGATATCGATGGTGCCCCCTGGGTAACCATGGATCGACCCAAAGCAGAACGACACGGCTTGCACAGCGCGAAAGTCGAGCTATTACGAAACGGGGAATTTAGCTGTGTATTGACAACCCTGATCGATGACCCCAATCTGGTTAATAACGCACACGAATTGCGGACTAAAAAATACGCCGTCCAGCGCTTTGCCATGGTGCTTGGCATGTTTCAGGAAACTGCGGGATCTGGAACCGTGGCACTGAAACTGGATCCATGCGACTAATGCAGAAGCATAAACGTAAACATCGATTTCCTGCGATTCGGAGAAGTTAATTTGTGAATACCGGCTCGGGAGCTCCATTGCGTTGGTTCAGTGTCGCTTGAATTTCAGCGTGCCGTGTCCGAGTCAACGAGTATTGGCCGTAGAAAAAGATGGCAATAATCCCGGGTATAACCGCAATTGGCCCATCGACAAGCCCCAGTTTGAATAGAGTGTCTGCATCAACGGTTCCCGGCTCGGTGCCAACGGGGAAGGCAATGATGTCAATGGCAATGCCCGCAAACAGGTGTCCCAGCCCGGATGAGGCTTTGCCAAAGAATGCCCGTGCTGCGTAAAGCGTGCCCTCCTGCCTACGATGGGTCTGCAGTTCCTGCTCATCGGCTATATCAGCCAGTGCCGACATAGTGCTGATCATACCAACGACAGCGGCAGTTATAGCCACCAGGTAAGACGATAGTAGTATGGGCAACAGGAAATAGGTGTTGTTCTCGGGAAAGAACCCCATTAGCCGCAATAACGTTGGCGTGATCAAAAATGTTAGCGCTATGACCATGCAGCTAATGAGAACCGGTTTCTTGTCATAGCGCTGATGCAGGGGCGCCGTAATCATGAAGCCCAGGATTGATGCAATTATGCCCATAAGTGGGAAGTAGCGAATTTGTGCTGGCAGTAACTGCCAAAAATAGTTGTACAGGTGCATTTCGAGGGTTACCCGGGTGCCAATGGTTGCACCCAAGAACAGGTAGCCAACAAGCAAGAAAAGATAATTGCGGTTATCCAGCGCCGATTTACAATCGAGCATGAACTCCCTGAATGAAAAACTGGGCAGATTCCTGGGTGCCGGGGGTAATTTTGGAATGACACTCATAGTGAATACTGTCGATATCA
>JABHWT010000059.1 GCA_018657645.1 Halieaceae bacterium
ACCCACCGTTCTCACTGTTTGGTTTACCCCGGATAATGTCAACCGCCGATGATGCACGAAAATTGATTGCCGCGGCACCAAGCCCGGCAAATGGACTCACCTTGTGTGCTGGCTCATTCGGCGCCAGGGCCGATAATGACTTGACAGCAATGGCCAGGGAGTTTGCCGCAAACATTCATTTTGTCCACCTGCGCAATGTTAAGCGGGAAGCGGACGGCTCTTTTTACGAGGCGGAACACCTGGCGGGGGACAGCGATATGGTTAGTTTGGTGGCCGCCATTTTAGATGAAGAACAACGGCGCAAGAAAGAGGGTCGGGATGATTGCCAAATACCCATGCGACCCGACCATGGTCATTTATTGGCTGATGAGGTAGGTAAGAAGGGCGTTAATCCGGGTTATTCATTTGCGGGTCGCCTGAAGGGGTTGGCTGAATTACGCGGGGTTATGCATGCCCTTGAGTCCCTGCGCTGTGACAATGGACAGTGAGATTTTGCTGGATTTATCCACAGTAGGGCAGGTTGGCGTCATTGGCGAATGCATGCTGGAGTTATCCGAATTTAGTGCCGACTCACCGGACCTGAAGAAGTTGTCATTTGGTGGAGATACCCTGAACACGGCTGTTTATCTGGCCCGCTCCGGTGCCAATGTCCACTACTTTACGGCCGTGGGCGATGATACCCACAGTCGCTGGATGATTCGGCAATGGCAGCGTGCCGGTGTGCAGTGTGACCATGTAGTGCAGGTGGCCGGCAGAGTGCCCGGACTGTACATGATTGACACTGACCCCGAGGGTGAACGCAGTTTCTGTTACTGGCGAGAGCATTCGCCGGCCAGGGAATTATTTGAAAAACACGGGCAGGCCGATCAGATATTTAAGGCATTGGCACAGTTTGACCTGATTTACCTGTCCGGCGTGACCCTGTCACTCTACAGCGATACCGCGCTAGAGCGCCTGCTGGTTTTTTTAACCACATTTCGTCAAGAGGGCGGTCTGGTAGCCTTTGACGGAAATTACAGGCCCCAGGGTTGGGCCCGTAAAAGCAGAGCCCAATCAGTGTACACACGCTTTTACCGGCAAGTTGATATAGCCTTGCCCACGCTGGAGGACGAAGTGGCATTATTTGACCTGGCAGACGCCACTGCACTTTTTGAGCTTCTGGGCCACTTTGAGGTTGCGGAAATAGTAGTGAAACAGGGTGGCCAGGGCTGCCTGTTGCAGGTAGAGGGTGGTTTACAGGCAGTTCCCGCCATTGTAGTTGACGATGTCATTGATACCACCGGTGCGGGGGATTCCTTTAACGCGGGCTATCTGAGCGCGCGGCTTAATGGCGAACCGGGTGTTGTCGCAGCACAAAACGGCCACCGTTATGCGGCACAAGTCGTCTGCCAGCGCGGTGCGATCGTCCCCATTAAAATTGGCTAGGGTAGCTCTGAACAATGGCAATCGAGCCCGAGCACGTTCCGCGGGGCTTACAGGCAGCCGCGCACTTGGCGCTGCCACTTTTAGACAGGTAACCCGCATGCCTTCAAAGCGGCGCCTTGATTACCACAAAAAAAACTTGTGCTGGCCACGGGTCCATCGTATATATACCTGAGTTGATGTGTAATCGCTCGCTCAAGCCATAATCATAATACGGTACGTGAGTACAATCGAGAGGTGAAATATGTTCCGCTCCCAACGTTTTGCAGGGTTCTTGTCTATCGTCACGCTGGCAGCTATTTCGGGGCCACAACAGGTGTTCGCCCAGGCCATCGTACTGGAAGAGGTAGTGGTTACCGCACGTAAACGTGCGGAGAGTATGCAGGAAACCCCATTGGCGGTAACCGCGCTGAATGCAGATGCACTACGCGATGCAGGCGTTAGAAACCTTTCGGATCTCAATCAGTTAGCACCGAATATTGAAGTAGCTTCTGCCAACGGTAGTGCACCATTGGCAAACGTGTATATTCGCGGTGTGGGACAGCGCAACACCGGCGCCAATCTCGATTCGGGGGTAGGAATTTATATCGACGAGGTCTACGTCGGTCGTCCCGATGGCGCACTGCTTGACATTAACGATATCGCCTCGGTACAGGTGCTAAGAGGTCCACAGGGAACACTGTTCGGGAAAAATACTACAGGCGGCGCTCTGGTATTTACAACCAATCGACCGGTGGATGAATTTCAGGGCTCCGTGGCCGCCAGAATAGGGAATTTTGACCGGTTGGATGCCAATTTTGTCGTTAATTTACCGTTATCCGATACGCTGTGGATGAGAGCATCGGGAGTCTCTGTCAGCCGGGACGGGCACATCGAGAATGAGTTTGATGGTAAGGACTACATGGACCAAGATCGACAAAGTCTTATTTGGCAAACCCGCTGGGTGGCCAGTGAGGACCTGACTCTGGATCTTAATGTAAATTGGGCGGAGACCGACCAGACCATGCGCCCTCAAAAATGTGTGCCTGTACCGGAAGTAAAAGGTTGGCAGGCGGAGTTGTTTGATGTCCTGGCAATAACCCCTTCAACAGGGCGTACGCTGGCCGATTTTTGCGAAGATGCGGCGCGGGCCGGAAACGGTGACAAGAATACGGTCATTTCTGATATAGGTGGAGATTACTACGCTCAAAACAGCGGTGTTTCCTTTACTGTGGAATGGAGTCTGTCCGATGACCTGAGTTTAAAAAGCATATCGGCCTGGCGCTACACAGAGGCCTCTCAAAATGATGAGCTTGATCATACAGGTGTACCCTTTTTACACCGCACAAACAGCGTACACCCGTTTGGCGGCGCGGGTGAGACAGACCAGTACAGTCAAGAGTTTCAATTAACGGGTAGTGCCTTCGATGACCGCTTGCAGTATATGGCGGGCTTGTACTGGTTTAACGAGCAAACGGATGGTCGCGTAAACACCAACTTTCTCGGGCCTTTTGACCCCGCGATAGCCAATCTGTTTTTCCTCAATACATCATCCAGTACTTTTGAGGCGGACAACGAGGCCATCGCCGCTTTTGTGCAGGCAGAGTGGGAGTACTCAGAAAACTGGCGCACAACCCTCGGGTTGCGCTATACCGACGAGACCCGGGATCTGGTGCGAACGCGTTATGAGGTGGTGCCATCCACTCTGGATAGTAATGGTGGGTCGGTCACTGGTCTTGGCGGTGGACTCTATGCGGTTAATCGCAACGGCTTCAGTTACAACCCGGCTTTCGACTTTGAATTCAGTGATTTTACCAGCGACGACATCTCTAATAGCGATGTTTCGCCTATGGCTAGCATCCAGTACCTGATAGGCGAAAGCAGTTTCATCGACGCGGGAAGCATTTATCTGACCTATAGCGAGGCCTTTCGGTCCGGTGGCTTGTCTGAAGCCCCCAGTGGTGACCTGGAGGAGTTCGAACCCGAGGAGGTGGAAAACCTTGAGCTTGGGTTCAAGCTCGATTTGATGAATCGGCGTCTGCGTATTAACGGCGCGCTGTTTTACGCAGACTATACCAATCGCCAGTTGACGACACTGGTAATTAACTCGATTACCAACTCCCCCGCAGGGGCCACTATTAATGCCGAGTCGTCCACGATTAAAGGGCTCGAGCTTGAGACTACATGGTTGGCCACAGACAATTTGATGCTGACCTTCAATATGACTTTAAATGATGGTGATATCGACAAATTTGATGATGACCAACTCACTGTTGCAGATATCAGCATGCCTCCGGGGCAGGGATGTACCAGAGCTGACCTGACGATTTTGCAAGTGGATTCATGTCCCAATGATCGGTCGAGCGAGAATCTTCCACGGCTTCCTGAAGAGACCTATTTGCTGGCGGCGCAGTACACATGGAGTGCCTCGTTCGGTACCGTCTTGCCACGCATTCAAGCCAGCTGGAAAAAAGATATCGATTATTGCTTCGACGCGGCCAGTTGCCAACATGGTGGCTGGCTTGAGGACGAGCAGTTCGAACTCAGTGCCAGGGTGACCTGGATATCGCCGGGTGAGCACTGGGTGGGTGCCCTGTATGGTAGTAATCTTACGGATGAGGATTATATTGTCGGAGGAACGGCTCTGTTGGAATCATCGGGTGTCGGAGGGATAGCCGTCGCGCCGCCACGCATGTATGGCGCTGAGCTGGAATTTCGGTTTTAGCCTGGCCTGGCCAGTGTCGGTTGATCTGAATAATGTGCCTGCATCCGGATGCCAGGCCATGCATCCCTGCAGATCTCAACGCTCGCGCTTTGCCAGGAAGCTCTGCAACCAGCCTGCATAATCCACTCGTTGGACGGCCGCCACCGAGCGTCTGAGTAATTCCAGCATCAGGGCATCCTGCTCTTTATTGAGCGCCCCGAAACCGATAGATACGACAATAGTCATCAGGGTGTGAAAGGTAAAGCAGCGGTACTCCTGCCATGTTGTTTCAGGGTCGATGGCGGTGCCGTAGTGGGCACGGCGCTCAATATAATAATTTACCAGGTCTCTTTCATGCGTCGCCAGCGTGTCAGCTGGCAGTGAATCGATTAGAAAATACTGCACGTCGCGAATGCCCTTTCCCCAATGGGCGGCCTGCCAGTCGAGCATACCCATGTCATCGCCCGAGATAAAAAAATTGCCGAGGTGACTATCACCGTGTAACAGTGATAATGGGCCTGAAAACCAATGCTCGAGCAGCAAGTCCCAGTGTCGCACGGAGGCGGTATACGCGTTGACTATGTCTTGCGGGATCTCGTTCGGTCTTTTTCTAATGCAGGGAGCCAGCGCCAGACGGTTTAGAATACGCGACACTCGACCCATGCCGGGTGACAGGAATGGATGATATTTAAGTGGCAGTATTGCCTCGCGCTCGTCTTCTCCAAGCCCGTAGTGATGAGCGTGCAGCTTGGCAAATGTGTTTAAGGCTCGATACACCACGTCCATGGGCGGCCCGTTCATCATGTCGGGATTCACGAACAGTTCTACCTGCGGGTCCGCGTGGAGATTTTCCTGAATCAAAAAGAAGCGACTCCCCTGCCAATGTGTAGCGTAGGTAACCGGTGTGCGCAGGGGTATGTGTTGGGCAACATGACGAAAAAAATAGGATTCCAGAGGCCAGGCATTGATAACAGAGAAGAACCAGCGTGTGAGAAGCGATTCCATCGGTAGCTTCACAAATACGCTTGGCGGCAGTTTGGTGACCCCATCCTGGTCAAGAGTGAGTACCAGGTTTTGGCAATTGCTGCTGATCGAGGGAATGTCCTGTCGCAGAATTGTGCTGATATTTACTGAATTAATATCATCCAATAGAGAATACCGGTTTATGAGCCGAGTCATGGTTTTGGGTTCACAGAATTGATGCGCCTTGTAGGGTAGGGCATACCGCGTGCTACCTTTCAGCACGTCGCCGGTCAATCGCACCCATCCTCGTAACGCAAGCAGACCCAGGCCTGCCGCATCGAATATGCTCATGCTAACCCCACGTTATCAGGCTGATTATGCAGCCTCACTTATCTCACTGTTATCAGATAATTTTAATAGTGTGAAAACCCGAATTTACTTTCGTCTTTATCCGTTAATGTCCTTCTCTAAAAAAACTCCTATGTCCAGGTCTATTAAAGCCCTGCTGGCTCTGATTAAGCCTGCGGCTGCAATTTTTCTCTCCTGCAGGGTATTGGATGCGGCGGTTACTGCCGCGGAAACCCAGGCATAGGCGGCATGCAAGCGATACTGATGTAGCGCCATTTGCTGATCCAGAACAGTACCCCCGCGCTCCAAACGCTGTACATAGCGCTCAATCAACTGCTGCTGGTGCCGCCGCCTTACATCAGTTGGTAGCGAGTTAATGATGAAATAACTGACATCGCGCATACCGTGCTCGTAGCCCAGCACCTGCCAATCGAGTAACCCGGCTTCACCTGAGGGGAGAAAGTACATGTTGCCTATATGCGCATCGCCATGAACCAGTGTGCGCTCGCCTTGCCCCCAACGTTGCTCCAGAAGGGGATAGGAATGGTTAAGCTGCCAGGCCAACTGAAAGGTTTCATCTGGCAACAGGTCGCGATACCGTTTCACGGCAGCTTGACAGGCGTATTGACGCAAAAAAGTGAGAAATGCGTTATTACGTCGATACTGCTGGCGATTAATCCACTTCCAATCGTTCCCCATGCGAGCATCTTGCCAGCAACTGGCATGGAGGGCGGCAAGCGTGTCAATGACAAACTCGGCCCGCTGCAAATCACAGCGGCTGGAGATGTCACTGAAGCAGGCGTTTCTGGTTGCCAGATCCTCTAGCACGATAAGATAACGATAAGCGTTTCCCTTCAGTCCGTGGCAGCGCGGAGAGGGGATGTTCAGATGAGGGCGGATTTGACGATAGAAACCCATCTCATTAATGCTGAGCTGAAACATCGCCCCAAACAAGCGGGTTGAAAAATCCCAGGGATTACTTTTTACAAACAGGCTTGACACCGCTGCTTCGGGTAGTTCGATTCGCCAGCGGTTAGTTGTGCCTTGATTGACACACTCCCACCGATGGTTGTTCAAGTCATCGCAGGGAAGATCCAGTAGCTCGGCCAGCGCCTGCTGTTGCAGTGAGCTTGGGTCAAGGGGACGGTAAAGCCCCATTCCAACCGTATGAAAAAGCACTTTTGGTGTGGTTTTTACCAGCGCGGCAAGCATCTCAGTCTCGATTCATTGCGGCCATTGCGGGGACAGTTCACCTGGTTCATTGGAATTAAGAGAACTGTCCCTATTTAACCTATTTAACTTTCTTTGCCTTCCCGGTTTTCTTGCGAGCAGGCTTGCGGCTTGTCTTTTTCCGGGTCGGTGCTCTGATTCCGGCTGCCTGTTCCAATTCCACCAGCGCTTCCTCCAGGTAATCGATAAACCGCTGCACGTGGGGTACCGTGTGGCGGCAGGCGACGATCCCGAAATCGAGGCAGTCGTAATTGCTCACCACGGTGAAGTTCAGGGCGAAACCATCGAAGGGGATGGACGCCGGGTACAGCCCCACCAGCTTTGCGCCGTTCCAGTACATGGGTTGGCGGGGTCCCGGCACGTTGGAAACCACGG
>JABHWT010000058.1 GCA_018657645.1 Halieaceae bacterium
AACACTGTTGCCTTTGCTTCTATTCCCGGGTGCTCCTTGAGAGTAAAGACGAAGTTTCCGGGAGTCTTGAACTCGTAGGTCCATTGCTCGTTCTTTTTGAGCGCAGGGCTTGTGACTATGTTTTCGGAATCGCTGACAGCGACGCTATGGCCGCCCTCCATGTGCACTGTATTTTTAAATAGAATCTTGTCATCTGTTTGCAACAACAGATGATCTGGACTCATATGCTGGTGTCCAATTTCAATGACATAGTCCTTGGCCCCAAGCAACGGCGAGGCCAGGAAGGGCAGCAGTGCAGTTAGCGTGAAGGGAAGTCGCTTGTTCATCGCAGGGAAAATTCCGATGCCGTTCTTAACGTTTTAGTCTTTTCTTTAATCACCTGTTCCTCGCTTCATTCAATGAGTGGTTGCGCCAGAATCCAAAGACTGAGTACAGTATACAAGACCATTAAAACAAGCATTGGAATCTGGCTAATCAATGCCTGTTTTCTGCTGTCGAACAGGCGCAACGCCAATATATGGGCAACATAAACGGCAATAATATGCCCTGCAACAATGGCGACAAGTGAAGTATTCCACGCGAAGCGGGCATCGACAATTGCGATATTAACCTTGTAGTCGATGGTGCCAAACAAATTCCACTGCAATCCAAATGGGTCCGAGGCCAGTGGGATGATGAATTGACCAACAATCAACAGATATGAAAAATAGTGAGCAAGATGGTATGCAATTGCAATGGGCAGCAGTGTAATAACAAAATAGGAGGCTATATCGCTAGTACGCATTAATCGAAGCCTGTCTGACTCGGCTCTGCTTGACGAGACGAATCTCATCGCCCAGGCAACGCTCATGTACAGGCCGCCAAACAATAGCGGAAACAGAATAAGGCCGGCTGTCGTAAGAACAATGTCCCGATACACCCCCCACATTTCAAGACGAAATAAAATGGGCTGCAGGGGTCGCCAGTCTGGCAGTATTCGAAGGAACTCAGCCCACAGGGGGGTCCCCATAAAACCGTCGAAGGTTACCGTAGATAGCATGAGAATGATGAAGGCCATCAACGAACGAGATACGCGGCCTTCCTGGATCAGGCCAGCACCGGGTAATCGCAGATTCCACTCGCTGCGCACCGGAATACTTTTTCCGGACAAGTTCTGATGATAGGGTTTGTGCGCCTCAAATACTGAGAACCGCGCCAGCAGGCCGAAAAACAAGGTAAATGCCTCTGCTTTTGTCAGCCATGTTTCCCGGCCAAAAATGGCCATTCCAGTCCATGTGAAGACAGAATAGCCCGCAATGGCTATGGCGAGGTTCAAAGGTATAGCATTGGAAGGCCACACCAGTTCTCCCCACACAAATACTACAAAAACGATGCACGCCGGCCAGTAGCCCAACCAGGATGGGTAGTTGAGGTCGAGCGATGGCCCGCAATCGGTGCCCCTAATTCTTCGATAAAGATTTTCGATTAAAGAGAAGGAAGAACTCCATGGATTAATCAGATGCCAGAGATCACCCATCAGTGCGCAGAAGTAAGCCATGCCGGTCCACCAGATAATCCAGACTACGGTCGGCAGAATATTTTTTGCGGCATCCTGGGGGCCGATAAAGCCCGCCACCAGTGTCACCAGAAACAGGAAAAGCGCAAGCATCCGAATGAACTGGATGCAGACGGGGCGGGCGACCCATTGAACGGGGCGCCATTTCGCAATATTGATCTGCGGCACGTTACTACTGTTACGAAGTGGAACCCTGGCAAAAATCACGACCAGCACGAATGAAAAGAATACGGCCCCGCCGGCGCCAACCAGGTAGTAGTTCAGTGGAATCGGCAGGTCAAATCGCTGTCCAAAAGCATGTCCGAACGCACTCTCGGTAGTTAATAGCGCGGTGAGGACAGCAGTCGGGGTGATGGTCCGGAGAATAAGGCCGTGTTTCATTACTGCGGATAGACTTCCACGTACAAGAGTGTCTGTTCCCCGTGATTTCCCGAATGGGAATGTGCATGTACCGTTACCGGGAAGCGGCCTGTGGCAATGAGCTCAAACGTCATTACCGTATCGCTACCCGGTTCAATCTGTTTTTCTATATCATAGCCGTGAAAATGAATTTCCATAGGCTTGTCCGTCCGCCAGTGTATTTCGCCAAGCCCACCTTTGGTAAAT
>JABHWT010000057.1 GCA_018657645.1 Halieaceae bacterium
AAGCATGTACAGAGGGGATATTGGCGGCCGCCATGAAATGGGTGGCGGCCCAATGTACTACATTGTCAAAGGGCTAGGGGAGCGCTGGCGCCCACTGGCTGTATTTTATGCCGGGTGTGCCGCCATCGCCTGCATTGGAGCGTGGAATATGTTCCAGGCCAATCAGGCAGCCGCAAATCTGGAAAGCGCCTTCAACATACCCACCTGGATCACCGGTGCCGTGCTCAGCATATTTGCTGCCCTGGTCCTGGCCGGCGGGATTGCACGCATTGGGAAAGTCGCAGCAAGACTGGTACCAGCCATGTGCATCATCTATGTCACCACTGTATTGGGGCTGTGCCTGTGGCACATCCAGCAGATTCCAGCAGTCCTGATCGTCATTTGGGAGCACGCCTTCGACTTTCAATCAGCCGGGGGGGGCGTTCTCGGCAGTGCCGTACTGGTGGGCATTAGACGGGCAATATTTTCCAACGAAGCGGCCACCGGCAGTGCCGCCATCGCCCATGCCGCAGCGCACACCAGCCACCCGGTACGTCAGGGCATTGCAGCCAGTCTGGGCCCGTTCATCGACACCCTGATGATATGCGCTGCCACGGCCTTTGTAATCCTGCTCAGCGGTTATTATGGTAATGAGAGTTACCAAAATGGTTCTGGCACCGTATTGCAGCTTTCTGAAGTGGAATTGCCCGAAAACACATCATGGCATATAGGTTTCAGCGATATGCCCGACGACAACCACCCCCTGCAGCACTTCACCAGCGGTGGCAGTGCTCTGGTTTATCGCCCACTCGATGGCCAATCCCAACCCAGCATATTGGAACTAGATCTGGCTCCCTTGCTCCGAGCCCAGCACGACAGCAAGGACACAGGGAATGCCATTCGCTTTTCTACCGTTGGTAGCGTTCCCTCAACGCAGGCAGAGCTCATTGGCCCCGACGGGGCGGTGCTGGCAAACACGTTGGTAGAAGCTTCACCCACCTGGGGTTCCTGGATCATCGTCCCCGAGCCCCAAACCTGGAGCCGCATGATAACCGAGCCAGACTCGGGCAAGTGGCAGCTCAGACTGAGTCCCTCCGCTAACAGAGAGATCTGGATAGATCGGGTGGAACTGGTTGAAGATACCAACGGTATCGTACTTTCATCGGCAGCCTTCGCCAAGTTCTTCGGTGCATTTGGCAACATATTTATCCCAGTTGCAGCACTATTTTTTGCCTACACCACTATTCTAGCTGGCGCCTACTACGGCGAGGTGGCCTGCCATTTTCTACGAGAATCCTGGGTGAAGCCCTATCTGGTGTTATATATTATTTCTGCTTTTCTGGGCTGCGTACTGGACCTTGACCTGGTCATCAATTTTTCCGACCTTGCCCTGGGCCTAATGACAATACCCAACCTGATTGCCATGATGGTGTTAACCCCTTTGGTGGCAAGAGAGACACGTAGTTATTTCGCAGCACTCAAAGCCGGAGAGTTTAATGGGAGTTAACCGCCAGAGCTGCACCCTGACCTTCGAGATTGCGCTTTCGGCGCATCGTCGAGCTGGTGCTATTGGGAATAACGCATCCGACGAAGGCAGTGCGATTAATTCGTAGGCTCAAAAAGAGGGTTTTAACAGATGATAATCACGGACCTGAAAACATTCGTTGTGGGTACTCCGGCCCCGCATTTTGGCGGCCGGTACTGGATATTTGTGAAGCTTGTAACGAATACCAATATTGAGGGCATAGGAGAAGTCTACTCAATCCCCTTCCATCCCGATGTGGTCATTAAAATGATCGAGGATGTATTTGAGCGGCATTTCCGGGGCAACGACCCATCATCTATCGAGAAAATGTGGCGTAGAGTATATTCAAGTGGCTTTACCCAGCGGCCGGACGTATCGATTTCCGGTATTCTCAGCGGCCTGGAGATAGCCTGCTGGGATATTTTGGGTAAAGATGCCAATCGCCCCGTCTATCAGCTTCTTGGCGGGAAGGTACACGAGAGACTACGCAGTTACACCTACCTTTACCCGAAATCCGATGACAAGGCAGATGTCTACATCGATGCAGACCTGGCAGCAGAGCGAGCACTGGACTATGCAGACCTCGGCTTCACTGCTGTCAAATTTGATCCAGTGGGTCCTTACTCGGCGTTTGATAGCCGACAGTTATCACTGGAGGCAATCGACCGGTCGGAAACATTTTGCCGCAGAATTCGCGACTCCGTCGGACATCGCGTTGATTTATTATTCGGTACGCACGGCCAAATGACACCTGCGAGTGCTATTCGTCTGGCAAGGCGACTGGAAAAGTTCGAGCCCCTTTGGCTGGAGGAGCCCACGCCACCTGAAATGCCAGAGGAAATGGCTCTGGTGGCTCGAGCGACTTCCATCCCGGTTGCAACAGGGGAACGGTTGGCAACAAAATACGAATTTGCCCGCGTATTGCAAAACCAGTCCGCTGCTATTTTGCAAATGGCATTGGGCCGTGTAGGCGGCCTACTGGAAGCAAAGAAAATTGCCGGCATGGCAGAGGCTCACTATGTACAAATTGCCCCTCATCTGTACTGTGGTCCGGTAGAGGCTGCCGCGAATATTCAGCTTGGTGTGTGCAGCCCGAATTTTCTTATTCAGGAAAGCATAGAGACCTTCGGTGGGTTTCATAGCGACATTATTAAAAATCCCATTCAATGGGAGGACGGCTTTATAATACCCCCCACCGAGCCCGGCATCGGTGTGGAACTCGATGAAGAAGTGGCCCTGGCCAACCCCTACAAGGGTGGAATGCTGCATTTGGAAATGCGCCCCGACCCGGTGGTTTAAGATCCCGTTGGTCGAAGCTACTGGGCAGCTTGAAGCCCGTTCGACCCAGAGGCCAGCACCTCGAACCCGGACTCCTCAGCCTCATCATCGAGCAACTGGGAGGGAAAGCCGGGGGCCAGAACTTCCACGCCTGTGGTCTCCTCCAGACGTCGGATAATGTTTGAGGAAAATTCTCGCGACCCATAGCGTTGTTCGCCATTTTCGAAGATTTCAATGAGTAGTGGTGAAACTTCCAATGGCACCCCGGCCCGGTTTGCGACCTCTTGAAACAGCCCAATATCCTTCAGCACCAAATCCATTGTGAAATTAATATCCCGAGATCCATTGAGGATAAGCTGACTTTCGGTCTCGTGAACAAATGAGTTGCCGGAAGAAATTTTGATTGCCTCATAAGTTGTATTCATATCCATACCTGCGGCTTTGGAGGTAACCAGGGCCTCGCACAATGTCACCAGGTTGGCTGTTGCCAGATAATTAGTGACAACTTTTAATACCGACGCACTACCCGCGTCTCCCGTGTGCAAAATACGACGACCCATTGCTTTCAATACCGGCAAAGCTGTTTCAAATGTGTCCCGGTCACCGCCCACAAAAATTGAAATATTCCCTGTCGCAGCTCGATGGCAGCCCCCCGACACCGGGCAATCAATTGGTCTGGCACCCCTTTGACGAACAAGCTCGGCTATGCGGCGGACTTCCGACTCATCGGTAGTTGACATTTCAGCCCATATCTTGCCACGACCAAGGCCAGCCAGAACACCATCATCGGCCTCCATGACCTGCGCACAGGCGGCAGGTGAGGGCAGGCAGGTGATAATCATGTCGCATGATTCGGCCATTTCCCTGGGGCTATTTGCCCAGTGGGCCCCTTTGTCCAGCAATGGCTGGGCCGCGCTGCGATCCAGGTCTCGCAAAGTCAAGTCAAACCCGTTACGTAGTACGGAGCCAGCCAGCTTTGCCCCGACGTTGCCCACACCAATAAATCCGATTTTTTCCATCACAGTTTCCCCATAGTGCTCCCGAAGATTAACCGGCTACATTTTACGCGTTCGCAAGTCCATGGAGAATGTGCTGCCGGCTTTTGCCTTGGATCGCTTCTTCAGTTCTGCGCAGGCGTCATTGACACCTACATACTCTCCATAATGGCCCTGAGACAAATCGACTCCGGCGAGACTAATGCTCATGATGGGGAACTCCTCTGCTTCCCCCTTGCGGTTCACCGACGATATATATCCCTGCTGCAAGTCCTCGTCGCTGTAAAATTCGCGGATACCCTCATCAAATTCCGCAATTACGATGTCTGCTATCTCGCTTATTTTTCCCGAGGGCACGAGAAGAACAAAATCATCACCTCCAATATGCCCCACAAATGCAGTTGAAGCGTCTGCGGTAACGACTGCGCCTCCAACAATCTCCGCCGTGAATTTAATAACCTCGTCACCCAGAGCGAAACCGTACTTGTCGTTAAATGCCTTGAAATTGTCCAGATCGGTATAAATAACCCCCTCCTGCGTATGCCCCTGAATGGTCCGGGTTATGGCGGCAGCAATACTGTTATTACCGGGAAGCCCGGTCATGGGGTTGGCATCTAATGCCATACTGTAGAGCTTTTCAAGCTCTACATTCTTTTCATTCAAGCTCTCTAACAAAAGCGCCTGCTTATGCTCAATTTTCTTTCTCTGGGTGATATTTCGAAACAGGAGCAGTCGTCCCGCCGCTTTTTGATTATTGTCAACCAGACTGGTAATTCGCACTTCATAATAGAGATCCTCCCCACTAGAAGAAATCGCTATTTCGGTCTGCGTTTCCTGGGAATTTAGAAATCGCTCCACAATCATGGGCCAGGGTTCGAATAGTAGTAAAGCCGATTGTCCGATGACATCGCCGCTGACTGACAACGCCTTTTGAGCCGTGGGGTTAATATCTACAATTCGGTTGCCAGTATCCAGAACAATCATCCCGTCTTGCATGATATCTACCATTTTACTTCGCGCCACCGGCACCAAGTTCAATAACTTTTGGTGGAAAATAGCCCAAAAGTAAAAGGTGCAGGTTAAGATCATGCAAAATGGAAGAATAATAATGTCGGGAGGAATTAGACCGATGGCAAAGGCGAAGTTGGGAATTGCCAATATCAGGGTCCCGACTATGAATGCTACGGATTGGCCTCTAAAAATCCTAAACTGGGAAATCGCATGACCAAACAACCACGTCAAACCAAAAAACAATATGATGGCACTGTAAATGGTATGTATGAAGAACCAATAGGACGGCGTCCAGGACTGTAATACCATCAGTCCGTCATGCTCTACAATAGAGACCGATACAAAAAATGTATGGAGGCGCTCATCAGTCCATACTGAGACTTGTGTCAGAAGGGGAATGACCGACATTAACGTTAGCCGCAGCGGCGTGATCAATGGGGATTGCAAATACCGAGCGACGAAAACCAACTGGGCAACAGGTAGTGAAGCAATACTTATGAAGCTGGCCCGATACCAAAGAAGGGCCTGATTATGTGAGGTGCTGGTCAGCATTAGGGTGATGGTTAGCATCCAAAAGGCGCCAAAAAACATCATGATGGAGAAACTGGCCACGCCCGGCGCACTCCTGTTACGCCAGCTATAAAGTCCCAGCCCTGTAATTAGTAGTAGGCTAATAACCAATAAGGATACGTAAACCATATTGCCTGGTCCTTCCACTTCCCCCCCGGCAACAATAACACCGACATCCCAACATTCATATTATATTGTGGGTGTCATGCGCGTCGCGGGGCGGGCTCTCCAGTCGCCTCGGAGGCGTATCCTACATAGCCTTCCCCGAGAGGGACGGTTTTGCCTGCACGTTTTCCAGGGTCTTAAACAAATCGTCGGCACTCTTTTGAAACTCCGCGAACGACAGGTTTGTGACTTCGAATGCCCAGGGGTGTAATAGCGATGCGTAATCCAGGGCTGCGGCATTATCACCCTGCTCTACATTCCCTGCTTCCTTGGGCACTGTCTCAACTTCACTTTCGATTCTTATCCAGTGTCGGCCGTCTATTTCCTTTGAAAGCACCCGGAAACTCACCCCCCCCCGGCACCGATAGAGGGTAGTTGCTGCGTCGGACCACTGCCTTGAAGTGGCCCTGCCGACGTCTACCAGCTCAAGCCCGGCCAGTCCGCCCGCTATGCTGTTGGCTACCGACGGGTATTTGAGCTCCATCCCATCGGGCAGGTTACTCACTTCAAAATTGCCGCTGGTGTCGTGACGAGCCATTTTTATAACTTCTCCCGCTGTAGACGTTTGTATCACTTCCAGAACCTGGCCCTGGTCGATATCAATGATCTGTTGCCGCAGCCAAGCACCCGGAGATTCGCCAATATCAAATTTCTGATTTAACAGCCATACCTGGTCGTCCCCGATAAACCTGAAGTACTGCCCACTCTGCTTGCTTGCAGACTTACCGAGCAACATATCCACCAGCTGCGACTGGCCTGCATGCAGTTGCACCCTGCGAGTCGCGCTTCCCGCCAATTCGACACCGGCCAGATCCAGCGCCTCGTGATTGGCTCTACGATTGGTCTTGCGCTGGGCAATTTCTGCCACTTCTAGCTGGTCAATAAAGCGCACTAATTTACCAAATTCAACCGGATAGGCAAATCGCTCCTCTACCTGCCAATTGCCCTCGCGCTTAATCAGAGTAACGGCCTCGGATACACCGGAGATCTCGATTCTATCAATGGTATCTAACTTACCCGCTACCTCTGGAAAAGTAGACTGACCGGCAAATTCGCCTATTGTGCCCCCACTGTTTGCCAGGAGCAGCACCAGGCCCGCCACTATGACCGTTGCTGCCAGCAGAATAGATAGTGTCTGTTTGGTCATCGATCCCTGCTCCACTCATTCCGTTTTCTGGTTCTAAGACTGAAGTACTGAACAATCAGCAGGCCGAGAGTTAATAGAATGGGTACCAGTGCTATATTGATAAATTTGAGCCAACTACCCAGGGCTTCAATGTCCTTGTCCAATTGGTGTCTGACCTCCCTAAGTTCCTTGCGCACCTTCAATTTTTCCTCCTGAAATTCGAGCAGGGCCTGCTCCTGCTCAGTAGAGAGTGTCAGTACGCCAGTTTCACTGCGGCTCTGCTGCAAATCTGTCAATTTACGCTCAGTCTCAGATAACCGAATTTGTAATTCATCGGCCTGCGCCAGATTTCTCGACTCTGCCTCCCGCCGAAGTCGGTCTACCACATCGAATGGTCGAGTGAACCGCCCCCTACTCCTGATGCTGATCAGCGCAGAACTTCCTGCAAGGTTATCGAGGGCATTGGTTACCAAATCCCCATTATTGGCAAACGGAGAGGCTATACGCTGACCAAAGAAGTTCTGCACACTGACCCACAACCTGTCTGTGAGCATATCCACATCTGCAAACACCAACACCGATATGTTATCCGACGCCGTAATCCATTTTCCCTCCGCGTCTGCCCCACTTTGCTGTGGGAATGCTGTGCTGGCAGGACCCGCTATTCTGACTCCAACCAGATATTTCTCTCCCGTTGGCACAAAACCTTGCTGCAGTTGAGCCGGGTCGGTTAAATACTGAAGTTGAGTTGCCGGAAGGGGCATGGCATTTTCTGATGATTCCAGTACTGGTTCAATGGTGGTTGTGTGATCTGTCAGCGGCTCCAGGATTCCAGCAGTTGCCACATTAACACTCTCCAGCGAGGCCGTAATTACATCGTCCTGAGCAAAATTCGCACTGGCCATAGCTTGAATTGCCAGGTGCCGAACAGCGCCGCCCGTTGGTGAACCCACCGTCAGGGCTGTAGAGGCATCACCGAGAATGACCCCCTCTCTTAATTTCAGGCCCCATGCCTCTGTCAACTGATTGAGATCGGAGGACATGCTCGCTTGCTGCGCTGGCATTGCCGGGTTGGGTTGTGGTCGATCTATCTCGGCCAACGGGTCCACAAATAACAGCAATTTGCCCCCCCCCAAAACAAATTGGTCTATAGCTTTGAGCGCCCCCTCATCGAGCTCCTTAGGATGCACCACCATTAGCAGGGATACACTCTCAGGTATTACTGATACAGTCGGCTCTACGTTCTGGACATCGAATAACTGCTCAATCTGATCAGTTATCATCCAGGACGGAATTGCCTGATACGTGGTTCGGTCTATATCTCCACGCATTTTTAGCGTGGTCATTAAACCAATGACCGGTTTGATGGGGTTAGTGAGGTTATACACTAGCTTGCTGATTTCATACTCTAAAAATTCTTCCTTGTCGGGCTGAAAAAAGCCGATGGTCTCTACCTGGTCAAGAGCATTAGTGGCTGCTAGGCCAAAATACAATTCATCGCCGCGATTGTTAATTGGCACACTCTGTAAACCATACTCAGCAGCCTGATCCTCAGCTTCCGAAAAAGGCTCAGGGTCGACTACCGTGAGTGTGATCTTGCCGTTCGAGTGCAGCGCATACTCTTCAAGCAGCTCTTCCACCCGCTTGGCATAGGTACGAAGGGAGGTCAGGTCTTCACTGGCCTGGTCTGAAAAGAAGAAATACAGAGACAGTGGTTCATCGATAGATTCGATAATCTGTTTTGATCCATCAGACACCGTGTACAAGTTGTTCTCGGTTAAATCTATCCGGACACTACTGAAAATCATGTTGTTCAGCATATTAAACAGCAGGAACAGACCTGCCAGTAGCAGTAAACCAGAGTTTGAATAGAGGTTTCTAGCCGTAGTACGCATTCTAATCTGCCTGTTTGAGATCAATGACAATGATAGTTGCCGCAAGCCATATGGCGATAAATGACAGGAAATAGAGTAAATCTCGCAGCGCCAACACGCCCTTGGCGATCGCATTGAAGTGGGTAAGAAAACTCAAAGAGGCAAATGTGTCTACCAGTATCATCGGCGCCCATTCCTTGATCAGGTCAAGAATCATGGGAAAACCACTAACAATGAATAAAAAGCAGGTGACAACCCCCAAGATAAAAGCAATAACCTGGCTTTTGCAAAGCGCAGACATACAGGATCCAACGGCGAGAAATCCACCAGCCATCAACCAACTCCCAATATAGGAGGCAAGGATAATGCCATTATCCGGATCCCCCAGATAATTGACCGTTATCCAGGTGGGTACTGTTAAAAGCAGTGCGATCCCAAGAAAACACCAGGCCGCCAGAAATTTACCCACGACCGCATCAAATTTAGTGATTGGAAGTGTCATAAGGAGCTCAATAGAACCCGATTGACGCTCCTCGGCCCACAGGCGCATGGCAATAGCCGGCACCAGAAACAGATACAACCACGGGTGGAAGGAGAAAAAAGGCATCAGATCGGCCTGTCCTCGTTCATAAAATCCACCAAAGTAAAAGGTGAAAACTCCCGACAACATCACGTAAATCACAATGAATACATAAGCCAGCGGGGTCGAAAAGTAACTCACCAGTTCCCTGTTGAAAATAACCAGTAATCTGTCCACTACGTGTCCCCCCGTGTCACACTGCGAAACACATCGTCAAGGCGACCCCGCTCCACGTAAATCCCCTCCACATCGAGTTGCTGCTCGTGCACCTTATTCGTGACCTGATTAATGATCGACATTCCGTGCCGCGCAAAGAGGGTAATTCGGCTATTGAGCTCGTCTACTTCCACCTGCTCTACCTGAGATAGCCCTGCAAACAAATGCCTACTGCCTGCAGGGTTACCCAATTCAACGGTAACTGCGCCATGAAACCTGGACCTCGCTTCAAGCTCCGCTGGAGTGCAGTCTTTGACTACTCGACCGTCATCGATGATCATGGCCCGGGTACAGACCGCCGTCACCTCCTCCAGAATATGGGTTGAGATGATGACTATTTTATCCTGAGACAGACCACGGATCATTTCTCGAACGTGATGTTTCTGGTTGGGATCAAGTCCGTCTGTCGGCTCATCAAGAATTAGTACACGGGGATCGTGCAGCAGCGCCTGCCCTAAACCCACCCGTCGCTTAAATCCCTTTGAAAGAGTGCCGATTCGCTGATCCCAGACGGATTCCAGGTTCATATTTTCAATTACCGACTCTACTCGACGAGCTTTTTCGCGCTTTCTGAATCCGCGGATTTCGGCTACGAACTCCAAAAACTGGCGAGTTGTCATATCTTCGTAACAAGGAGCGCCCTCCGGGAGGTAGCCAATCTGCTGCTGGGCACTGCGAGTCTGGGTTTGAACATCGAATCCACAGACACTGATCTCTCCGACATCCATCGCCAGAAATCCGGTAATCATTTTCATGCTGGTTGATTTGCCAGCGCCATTGGGTCCAAGAAAACCAAGAATCTCCCCGGGGTTGACATCAAAGCTGATATTATCCACTGCCTTGACACCTCCAAAGCTCTTGCTCACATGCCTGATTTGTATCATCTGTCCTCTCTTGTTGTGTTTGAATACACCGACTCACTTGCAAAAAGAAGACCGACCAGGCCAGGCGAGCGGTCTCAAAAAGCCACCTATCATATCCATTTAAACTGCCAGTTCAACCCCTGACAGCGACACCGCGCGCGCCTAAAACAGCCTCCCCTGACCACAGTGGCTATTATTTTAAGGAAAAAACTGAGTTCACGCCGCGGTCCTTCCAATAGAGCGGGATCGCCCTACATCGATTCACATATCTTCAATTGTTGTTCAACAAAAGGGACACAGAAATTGTCGATGGTGCCAAGGCCTGCTTTTTTCAATGCTACAAATTTTTTCTCCAGAATAATGGCATAACGAACCAGGGTGAACAGATCGTAATAGTTGGCATGATCTGTCGGTAAACCCGTTAGTAAATGCCATTTTTCATATACTTCCGCCAATGTCGGCAGGCCGTCTAATCGCTCCAGACCGAGCCCTACGCTATTAACATAATCGATCCAGTACCACCAACTGACGTCCTGGAGCGGATCACCAATTCCGGCCATTTCCCAATCGATCACGGCGCTGGGTTTTAGGTTTTTCCAGATCATATTACCCACTCGGGAATCACCCCAGCACAATCGTCTGGGGCCGCCTGCCGGCGCATGTTCATTGATATGCCGAACAGCACGCATCAAATCAGGAGACAGGGCATCCATTATATCATCGGTTATTAATGCATTGAATTTATCTATTTCGTGTTGTGCCGGAGAATCATTTTCGTCGGAACAGGGAATACGGCTGATATCGTATGCTTCGAGGTTAATCTGGTGGATTTTGGCCAGTGTTTCAATGCCATTCTTCCACATGACTCGCCGCTCTTCATCACTAAGCTCTGTCACCCAACTGCCAAACGCATAGGGAGGGTTATCTGTTGGAACCCGCCCCTCGACAAATCCCATAATATAAAAATCACTGTCCAGAAGTGTTGCATCCGGTTCAAAGCCCAGCAACGGCGGCACCGGAATATCGTTTTCACCAGCCATCGCCATCAAATCATACTGTAACTGCAGGTCATGGTCGGCGAACACTTCACTGTCGCGTGGCTTCATCCTGCAGATAAACCGCATCTCCTCGCCCCTATTATCTGCATTAACAATCAAGCTAACACTGCTTTCACCGCTTTCCTCTGGGAAGCTCAGTGTACCCAGTGTCAACTGCTCGGCGTCGGGAAGCTTCACTCGCAGCCAGCCTTCCAGCTTGGCTCGAATTACTTCCATATCACCTAAATCATGTTTGGCCATAGTGACTTGTCTCTTTTCGTTGTTACGCGTTAGATTAAGATAACTCTGAATAATATGATGGTAACTCCGGCTTATCCGAGGCACTACCAATTGGTGACCAGCGCTGCCTTCAAGCGCGACACAAAAGCGTCACGACCCATCCCAGACAGGTATTTCAAGAAATCGTAGGCGTCGCTCTCACCTTCAAGGGTTTTCTGTCTATAAGGGTCATCTTTGTCTCGGGCCATAAGCCGCCAATAAAGAATGATCAGTGTCATCGACAATCGGGTCCTGATCAAGTCAAACAGCAGATTAAATTCCGACTCCAGAAGCGGGCTCCTCTGGTGATATGCAGCAACAAAGGGGGCAATTATCTGCAGGCGGTCGTCTCCATCCGATCTCAAATACGCTGCAGCAGTCGACACGTCTACGATACGTGGCGCCCACATGATATCGCCAAAATCGATAAACCCCGAAATATTGTCGGCAGCGTCGATGAGGATGTTTTCGGTATTGGCGTCATTATGAATCACCTGCCGTGGAAGCGATCCCAGTGTGCCGACGACGAGCTCGAATTGATCAAGAACTGATTCAAGGGTACTTCGCATATTATGATCACCGACGTGGACCAGCAGATCACGGAGCTCTCCGGCGCGTAGTGTGTCCCACAGTGGGATACGAATATCTACCTGATTGGCAAAACTCTCCAGGCCCATATCCAGTTCTGCCAGCCGATGGCCAAATCGACTGGCAATGTCAGGCGTTATTTCAACATCGTTGAGCAAGTCACCATCGACCCAGGTGACGACACGCAAGCAATGTAGCGATCCGTTTTCCGACCTAATCTCGCTCCTGGTTTCACCCGATACGGTTCGCTGTATTCGGGGTACACCCTGCACGCCGCGGTCCTCCAGATGAACTAATACATCAATCTGAAAATCCGCTGCTACGCGCGCCTCCGCCGCACTGGCTATTTTTACAACGAACCGACTGCCCTCCCGGGTCGTTAAACGGAAATTCTGGTCCCGTTCACTCACCAGCGGGACATAGTCACCAGATAAACCGAACTTCACGTTTACTGTCTCTGCCACAAACTCAGTTCGGAGCATTGGAGCAGCCACCGACGGTGTGGAGTCTCCATTGACTAATTCGCTCATTTAGAAATCATCTCTCCCCCGAAGACCTCTCGGTCCACGATTTCTCCAGTATTGATAATCAACGGCTCTCTCGTCACCACACAGTAATCAGTCGTGCCGCGCCATGCCCCACCCATAACCATTGCTCCGCACACTGGCAGCAACAGCGCATAGCACCACATCAGCAAGGGATCTTCAAGAGGTGTCGTCCATTTCAGCGTGGCTTAACGCAGCTAACAGGTACTATCAAGACCTTATCCGACTTATACTGGGTTTGAAAGCAGGCTATTGGTAATTGCCTACCGACATCAAACAATCAATAAGGATAAAGTGATTTAAAAGTGCGCGACCACCGACTCTATCCAGTTCCAGCGGCGAGGGCCATCAGGTGTGCCCTCGCTGCGTTAGTTATTTGTTGCTCGCTGGTATCGGGCTCCTGCAATCGTAGCGACCCGAAACTCGTCGTCTACAATGCCACGGTTGTGACCATGGACTCTTCGATGCCAGAGGCCGATGCATTTCTCATCGTGGACGGTCACTTTGCCGCAGTGGGAACCCGAGAGGAGGTGTCCGCATTGGCGGGAGATACCGCCACTTATATTGATTTACAAGGACTAACCGTTCTCCCTGGTTTTAACGATGCCCACCTGCATCCGCTTCTCATTCCGCCTGGCGCAATATCCCTTGCATCAGCCAACAACGTGGATCAACTGGTGTCGGCATTGTCCAGCCATGCTCAGGCGATGCCCAAGTCCACCTGGGTCCTCGGGTTCGAGTACGACGATCAAGCCATTGGACGGCATCTAAATCGCCGCGACCTGGATCGGGTATCAACTGCACGCCCAGTGCTGGCGTGGCACGCAAGTGGCCACCTCGCTGCGGTCAACTCTCTGGCACTGCGAACGGCAGGGCTTGATAAGGACTTCGTGGATCCGGTGGGTGGATTTTTTTATCGTGATAAAGCGGGCCAGCCCACGGGGCTGATCAGTGAGCGCCCCGCTTTCGAAGTGCTGTTTGTAAACGACCAACCCTCGCCCATGGTAAGTGATCTGAGCGGCGCTTTGAGCGGACTCGAACTATTTGCTGAACGTGCACATAGTCTCGGTATCACCAGCGTCACAGACGCACTCGTACCGCCGGAGTTGGCACTGGCTTATTGGTTGTGGTCACCAGAGGACAGTGGGCTAAGGGTAAACCTGATTCTGGATGGTGACAGCTTGACAACCGCGAAGCGACTGATCCGGGCTAACGACATTACCTCGCGCGCAGGTTTTAACGCCTTTGGCAATGCCTGGCTTCGCGCCCGGTCAATTAAAATCTTCCACGGGCATTCACTGTCCGGTAGAACGACCAGATTACATACTGCCTATGAGGGTCGCCCAGATTATTTCGGGGTCGACCCGCAGCGCTCTCAGGCGGAGTTGGATGCCCTGGTCCTGGACATCCACAATGCTGGCATTCAGGCAGCCATTCATGCCAACGGTGACTACGAGATTGACATGGCACTCAATGCTATCGAAAAAGCCATTGGGAGAGATCAAAGAGACCACCGACACAGAATCGAACATGGCTCGGTAGTAAATAGTGACATTCTACAGCGCATGGCCGACCTGAACATTGTCTATGCTCCGCACTCCTATATTTACGAGAAGGGGCCAATGATTGATGCATATGGTGCGCATCGTTGGAACTGGATGTTCGCCAATGCCTCCAGCTTCGAGTATGGCATTCCCAATGCTGCGAATTCAGATTTTCCGATAAGCGGATTAAGCCCGATGCTCCGTATTCAAAGCCTGGTCACGCGAAAAAGCCGCGGTGGCAAGATCTATGGTCCACAACAACGCATTAGCGTAGAGCAAGCTCTTTACGCCTACACCATGGGCAGCGCATTCGCTTCATTCGAGGATAAAAGCAAGGGGTCAATCACGACGGGGAAATTTGCTGATTTCATCGTTGTATCTCAGGACCCGCGACAAACTGCTCCGGAGCTTTTGTCCAAAATCGAAGTGCAGCAGACGTATGTGGCGGGCATCAAGCGCTTCGACCGGTATGACGGGAACGGTTCAATCAATGAATAGTCCAAAGGGTGACAGCACTATGACGACGCTCAGAGATCTGTCGAGGGGCGAACACAAACTAATTGGCGAGATCATTGGTGAGAGTTTTGCCGACGACCCGATTAACTGCTGGATTTTTGGCGGGCCTGGCGGCATGAAGCCCTACTACACCGCTGTTGCCAAGAAACTGTATCTGCCCAACGGCTACGGTCATACAGCACAGGATGGCAGCGGTGGCACAATGTGGTTACCCTCTGGTGTCGACAAACACATCCCTTTGTGGAACAGCATGGACATTGCTGTATCGATGATTAGATACGGCGGTGTGGGATCGATTGTACGAGGAATGAGCATTGATGGATTTCTGGCGAAACGAAAGCCGACCGCGCCGCATTTTTACCTGTTTGCCATCGGCACCCTCCCATCTCGGCAGGGAAAGGGAATTGGTGGCGCATTAATGACTGCCGGCCTGGAGCGGGCTGACCGTGAAAACAAACCTGTTTATCTGGAAAGCAGCAAGCATAATAACCTGTCGTTTTATCGGCATTTTGGCTTTGAGGTAATCGAGAAAGTTGTGCCAGCCCGGGGCTGTCCGCCCATGTGGCTGATGTGGAGAGAGCCTCATGGATAGCGGAAGATGAGCAGGGGTGTGGCCGCTACCGTGGGTTGCTACATCCTGTGGGGGTTACTGCCCATTTTCTGGAAGATGATTCAGGATATTCCCGCATTTGAGGTTTTATGTCATCGAATGGTCTGGTCTATAGTGGTGCTACTGATTTTGCTGACCTGGAGAGCGCAATGGCGCTGGATTGCAGATATCGGTAACAATCCGCGAGGATTGATTCTCTATCTTCTTGCCGCGCTCTTCATTGCGGTCAACTGGTACACCTATATTTGGGCCGTTGCTGCCGGATTCATTGTAGAAACCAGTCTTGGATACTTTATCAATCCGCTAATAACCGTCCTCCTGGGAATGATTTTTCTGCAGGAGCGTTTGCGCTTATGGCAGTGGGTAGCTCTGGGAGTGGCTGCCTGTGGCTGTCTGCATTTAACCTTCAACTATGGTTCTTTTCCCTGGATAGCCCTGGTTCTGGCCTTTAGTTTTGGATTCTATGGACTGCTAAAAAAGATGGGGACCCTGGCTTCATTGGAAGGGCTGTCGGTGGAGACCGCAATCTTGCTTATTCCCGCCCTGATCTACCTGACGACCCTGGAGCTACAGGGGGGAGGCAGTTTTGTAAATGGTCCGGCCACAGATAGGCTTCTTCTTGCCACAACCGGCATTATAACAGCTGTTCCCATGCTTCTATTCGCTTACGGCGCACGACGCGTCAGCATGGTCACCTTGGGACTACTGCAGTACATAGCCCCCAGCATTCAACTTTGTATTGGCGTATTTATTTACCGGGAGCCATTTCCCATCGACCGCATGATCGGGTTTGTCTTAATCTGGACCGCAGTATCGATTTTTGCGGTGGACAGTATGATCAGATTAAGAAATGTCAGTATGCAAGCGCAGCGAATCCAGCGTCAGTGAACGTTTCAGCCCTTAAGCCGGCCAAATCAGAGAGGCCTTAGCTCTCTGACTCGGTCCGGATATAGAATAGATTATCTCCAGCCGTCACCGCAAAGTCATCTTTCGGGTTGATTTCCAGCTCGCCATCTCTTTCTAATGCCATGGGTAACCAGTTGTTTTTTGGTAAGCGGCAATACGCAAACACCTCGGCATAAGTACTAAAGTCCCCTCGCAGTTTGCTTATTGGAATCTTGGTGATGTTGTCTTTATTCTGAATAATTAGCGTATTGACCAGCTTTGATGTGCCTGGATTAATAATGGAGTTGGATAACAACCCACCGGTTATATCATCACTGATCACTATTTCTACACTGTCCATGGTTTGCTCCAGGAGCTTGGCGTTCTCTCTGTTCAAGAGCTGGGCAATAATATGTGATTGTGGATTAATATTTTTTATCAAATTGCAGGCCAGGAACGACCTCGCGTCAATACTCTCATCGCTGATTCCCCTGAGTTCCTCTGCAACGACAATAATACAACTGGCATCGGCAATATTTACGTCCAGCAAAACACTTTCCTTGGTGAAATCACCATGCTTCAGAAGAACCGTCTGATTATCAATTTCCGACGCTGGTTTGAGAGTAACTGCCACAATGTCCCACTTGCTCTTCATATGATGGTGCACAAGCAGCTCTGTCATTAATTGCTCGGCAGAATTATTCCACCCGCAAATGACCACGTGGTTTCTAAATTTCTTCATGGTTAGCTTTCCCTCCCTCATCGAGATGAATTTCTGCGTCATAGCCGATGCCAGAACCCCGGATGGCAAAGCGATAGCGACAATGGCACCCAGCATTAGCAACACTCCCAGGGCTCGCCCGAGACCAGTGGTGGGTATGGTGTCCCCATACCCTACCGTTGTTATAGTCACAAAACTCCACCATAGAGCATCACCCAACGTATGGATCTGGGTAGAGGGTGCCCCGCTCTCCAGCATGAATATAAAGGTAGACGAAATAACAACGATCAGGCCCACAAAAGCTAGAGCCACCAGTAACTCTGCGGCATTCTCCTTGAATATCAGAAACAGGCTCTCCATGCTGTGGCTGTACCGGACCAGTTTGAACAGCCGCAGCAGGCGAAATATTCTGAAAGCCCTGAACACCCTGAACATCGGTAGAATAGCCAGAAGATCGATGATGCTCATGGGTAAAATCATCCATCTGATTTTACCCCTTATGACAGCATAGATGCCTGCTACCACAATAACGATCGGATGGTGGTGATGGCCCTGTAATGCCGTCTTGTAATCTCGGCCCACATCACTGCAAACCCAGAATCGCATCAAATACTCAATAACAAATATAGAGAGAAGGAGGTCTTCCACCGCGTATAAACCCAAGGGTAACTGTATCTGGCTTCCATCCATCTCGGCTAATAGCATGACAACCGATAGTATTATCAATACCATCATAAAAAGGTCGAAATAGCGTTTTCCCACGAACAATCGATCGTTCATTAGTCGATCTGCGGCAGATTTAGCTCTGCTATACGTCATGTTTCCACCCTTACCCAGGGCAACATCGGCACAATTCCCACTCCAGACCCTCGTTACTGCCAATCAATCCAGGCTTACTCCCACAACGCCTGCCCACAGGTGCTAGGCATACAGTCGGATAGTATCACTCCATTTGATCTGGTTCAGCGATTTTTAGCTGGCGCCCCGATTGGAGCAGTGATTGGGCATTAACCGCCCGGCGCCGGTAGCGACCCACTCGCTTTGTACGAGCAGAATACGCTATCTTGTCATCGCATATTTTCTACATGTATTCATTAACTGGATGGAATGCTCTCTCGTTTTGGGTAAACTATCCCACGTACTGACACAAAACAGTGGAAAGATACCGGTTTATGGCAACTTTACTGGATGACGCAATCTTGAATGGGAAAGCTATTAAAGATTGGACGATCAGCGATCATAATGGAGCTCTGGATACGCTGGGCGCTCACATTTACGATCCGTTTCCTGGCATAGTTGTGCTCGGTGGAGGGTCCAAGCCCCATACTCTGAAAGTGCGCATAGAGACTGACTCGGGGGAGGTGGAGTCTGAAATCGTGGATGCTCTGGCCTGTTACTCGGCAGTCCCTTTTGGGCACAGGGACCCGGTCATTGTTGATGAAGTTACCCGATTCATTGAGGAAATGGCTACGATTCCACGGTCAATTTCACACCGATTTTTGGGGCCGTGGCTGGCTAAGCTCAAAGAATACACCCAAATGGAGATGTTCCTCCCAAAAAACGGTGGAACAGAAGCCAATGAAGCGGCAATAAAACTGGTTCGAAAATGGGCAAGAAACTTCGGTGGTAGAAACGGCGAGGGCATTGTAGAGACACCTGTCATCATATCGGCAAAAAAGGCGTTCCACGGACGAGGGTTTGGCTCGACATCTCTCATGGACGATGCAATGTCCAGAAAAGATCTTGCTCCCCTGATGCCAGGGTTTGAACACATTCCCTTTAACAACATAGACGCCCTGGAGGCAAAAATACGAGAGCACGACGGCAATGTTGCAGCCGTGTATCTGGAGCCGATTCAGGCCGAGGCAGGTATCATTCTGCCGGATGAGAATTACCTTAAAGAGGTACAACAACTGGCTAAAAAGAACAATACACTGCTGGTACTCGATGAGATTCAAACCGGTTTCGGCCGAACCGGACAAGATTTCGCCTGGCAAACCTATGGCTTGGAGCCACCGGACCTCATGACCATAGGAAAAGCCATGGGGGCAGGAATTCTTCCCATCAGCTGCCTGTGTGGCAAACGACATCTCATGGAGATGTTTGAACCGCACAGCGAAGGGAGTACTTTTGGTGGCTATCCGTTGGCTTCATTCGTTGGTCTGCTAACTATCTGCGAAATGCAGAAGAGGAACATATCTGCGCTCGCGGCAACCAATGGCGACTACCTGCTTCGCAGGCTTGAGGAGGTTGCCAGCCAACACCCAAGCAAGGTCAAGGAGGTCAGGGGTAAAGGAATGCTGATTGGCGTCGAACTCTTTGAGCAATACGACGGCCATGAATTGAGTATGAGCCTTTTAAAAAATGGGGTGTATGCAAAGGAGACGCACAAAACCAACTTGAGAATAGCGCCGCCAATTGTTATAGACAAAGAGGGCATGGATACCATTGCCAGCGCTCTGGACAAAGGCCTGTCCGGGATACATTGATTCGGCTGCAGAAGAGCGGGCGAATCCGCAGGCTCGCCGCTACCGGCTCAAGTCGGCCACCCTATTTCGCGGTCCATCAACCTCTCCAGAATACACGGCGACAAGCTTATAAAAACCTGATTACTGCTCTGACACCCACTAGACAAAAAAGTGGGTATGCACCGCCCCCTTTCGCTTTAGCGTTTTTCGACGTAGCAAGCAGTGCGCCCTTGAGACAGACAAATTTCATTGACCATTGTCAATCAATTCAATCATAATCAAGGCCTACTATTACCCGGGACTTCCTGTTTTAGTCAGGGGAAAAATGAGACGCTGGTTTCGACCTGAGATTGAAGTAACAACAGTGGCAAGGCTCTGCAGCTTTTTGTGCCTTTCTTTTTGCCTCTCCGCTTTTGGACAGGATTCAGAAAACGCAGATTTATTCACCCTGTCACTCGAAGAACTCATGACTGTCGCAGTCGTTACGGCAGTGTCCAAACGCTCTGAGAGTGCGAGTGAGGCCCCCTCGGTAGTTTCAATAATGAGCGCCCAGGAAATAGCGCTTTTTGGTGGTCGCAACCTGGGTGAAGTCCTCGCCCGGATGTTGGGCGTACAAACCCACAATACCTGGGTCAATGGTCGAAACTTCATCGGGATGCGAAGCGATCAGCCCGCGGTGGCCGACAATAGCCATGTCCTTATACTTCTCAACGGCTCTGCCTGGGCCCAGGACAGCTACAATGGGGGGATTTTCAATAATGCCAATTCGGCCTCCCTGCCCGTCGATAGTATTGAGCGCATCGAGTTCATTCGCGGACCTGGCTCGGTTTTGCACGGCAGCAAAGCCTTTCAGGGTGTGATCAATATCATTACCAAAGCCAGCAAGGGCAAGGCAGCGGGACTAACCATTGGCAGAGGCCAAATGGATACCCATTACTACGAGGCGGAGGGCAGCTACAAACAGGGAGATTTGAAGCTCACCTTGAATGCCATGAGTGTAGACACCGATGGCCCGGAACTCACCTGGTCCGTAGAGGAGGCTAGTAATCGGCAAACGGCCGAAATGAATGAAGATAATGTCGGTGTCCTCCTAACGGCGGAATATCAGCAATTTGCTGCAACGTTCTGGTACGGCGAGTCCAAGCAGGCTTCCATGCGGCGAGATCTGACTGATCTGGACAACACAAAACCCGTAAGAGGGTTCTGGAACAACGAAAAGTACTTCGCCAACCTGGCTTACACCTCTGAGCTGAATAAGCACTGGCAGCTAACGAGCAAAATTGCGCTCAATGGGCATCGATCCGAAATATCTCTATGGGGCGAACAGCGCGGACCCAATGTAGAATACGAGAGTGACGATCAATCTTTTGAGATAAACCTCAACGGCGTTTCGGGAGGAAAAACCAATTATCTGTTAGGCGCTCTGGTCACCAGAAGAACAGGGGCGACACCGGGAGAGGTGTCAACGGTGCCCGACTGGCAAGAAGTCTGGTGGAGTGCGTACGGGCAGATTGATCATCAACCGACAGAGTCGATTAAGCTCACCTTGGGCGGCCAGTACAATGACGCTGAAAAAGACCACAAGATTGTACCCAGGCTGGGTGCCATCTTTAAATTCTCGCCTGAATACGGCATGAAGTTACTCTATGGCGAAGCATTCCGGTCCCCTGAAAATGTCGAAACCCATGTTCACATTCCAGCAATCAACCTGTTCGGCAACCCGGATGTCGGGCCAGAGCTAATAAAGACAGTGGATCTCCAATTCTATTACCATGAAAAGTCTACGCAGGCAGCTATAACGTTCTTTCGAAGTGATCAGGAAGACTTAATCACCCGCTATGTTCGCGATGATGGAAATATCAGCTTCCGCAACGAGGGCTCCGTTGTAATAAAGGGCGTAGAAGTAGAAGCGAAGACAACTTTTTGGAAGCGTTGGTTTGTGACCGCGGGATTAAGCTATCAGAGCAATGAGGACAGTAATGGTCTGCGCAACTTCACGCTTCAACCAAATTGGGAAGGGCGCCTGGGAATCGGTTACAGTGATTCAAACTTCAGCCTGGGGCTCTATGACATTTTTAAAACCAGCTATCAGGAGGCGACTCTGCGAGAGCCAAGCTTCGCCACCGTCAATCCATCATCAGAAGCCTGGCACAATATTTCGATCAACCTTAAGGTCAATTTGGGCAGAACTTTTAATAGTAGCGCGCTCCTAAACTCATCGGTGCAGCTCTATGTTAGCAATCTCCTGGACGAAACTGTCTTTTTGCCGACACTAACCGGCGAGGGCCCATCCAACACCATGCCCGCAGAGGAAGGACGAGCATTTTTTGTCGAGTTCAAGCAGGCTTTTTGAATTCGCTCCAACACGCCTCTAGTGTGCCACGCCAGAACTTTTGGCATTCTGAGTCTCGATCAGTGCCCTAGTCGATAACAGCGGCATGTAGAATGGGCCATGCAAGTAAACCTGAGGACGTCGATGAAAGATAAGCACTCAATGCCGCAATGGCTCCTAATGGGCGTTTTGTTTCTGCATCCAGGCTTTACCTGTGTGGCTGAGGCAGAGGATTCACCCGTCGAGGCTTTTGACAAGATATGGCGCCAGGCCAAAGAGACTATCTACCCTCAGAGTCGACAGCTTACGCATTTTACGCAACACAATTATCTGGCCATCAGGGACCGGGCAAAGCGCGCCGGCAATATACACGAGCTGTCGCAGCCAATTAATGATTTTCTGAACACGTTGGATGTGTCGCACACCCGATTCTTTACCAGCCGGGATATAGACTACTACTTATTCCGATCTATGTTCTCCACCCGGGAAATCGATCAGCCCAGGGTAAACCATATAGGTGTTCAGTTTTTTCGCCATCCGAACCACCATGTAATCCGGGAAGTACTGGACGGATATCCTGCCCATGTAGCGGGATTGAAACGCGGCGATGTCATAGTGACGGCAGATGGCAACCCTTTCCATCCATACCGTAGTTTTAACCCACAGCTTACAGAGCGAACGGTGGAAGCTCGAAGACACGACAAACTATTTGACGTTCAGATCAAGCCCGTTTTTGAAAATCCCAGTTACTCGTTTAAGCAAGCGCTAATCAACAGCGCTTCTATTATCGCGCAGGACCAGAAAAAGATTGGCTACGTTCATTTGTGGACCGGTGTTCACGAGGACGTGCTGACGGCATTTACCCGAATTATCGAAGAAGACTTCCGTGATATGGATGGCATTATTCTAGATTTGCGTGGTGGCTATGGTGGTGCCTGGTATCGTTACCTCGACCCTTTTTTTTCTAATAGAAATGACTATTTCATATACACGACGTTGGCTCAAAATGGCGATACTGAACGAAATTTTCCCACTGCTGGGCAGAATCCCAATGCATACACGGGTCCCATGGTCGTTCTGGTAAATGGGGGCGTGAGATCTGGTAAGGAGGCGCTGGCCTATCAATTTAAGAAATCGAATCGGGCCACACTTGTCGGAACCACTACCATGGGTGCTTTTACCGCCGGAAAGGGCATTTTTAACGACCAGGAAAACTATTTCCTGTACATTGCCAGCGCCGAATTATTACTCGATGGAAACAAAATAGAAGGCATTGGCGTGGTGCCGGACGTGATTGTACCCTACCCTGGTACTCATACCTTTAACGAGGATCCCCAACTCAGGACCGCCATTTCGGAAATGCGGTCTATGCTTACTGCCGCTCCTGACTGATCTGGGGCTAACCGGCACTCACTTTGTAATCGCGCACAAAATCGAGAACCCGTGTCTTGAACAAAGCGTGGAACCTGTCTGCATCTACCTCCAGTGCCACCCGGGCATTGGTTTCCATATGCCTGGCGATAATCCTCTGGAATCGTTTGTGGTGAGAGACACTCATGCCCTGGGCAGGGCTGTCTCCGGTTTCTATTGCCACCCATGATTCTTCAAGTGTTACCAACCCAGGGTCAATCGCGACTGCCATAGCCAGGCTGTCGTACAGATGAAGGCGCTCGCTGCCCTCGCCACTGGCCATGATAGAAAACCAGGGCTTGGTCGCCTCTACAACAAACTTTGCCAGCGGTGATCCACGTTCTACGCAGGCCTCAACCTGCGCTGGAGAAAGCTGGGTTTGGTGGCACACATCCAGTCCAACCATAGTGAGAGACGCACCGGACCTGAATACAATGTCAGCTG
>JABHWT010000196.1 GCA_018657645.1 Halieaceae bacterium
CGGAATATATGGTCCGCGCCACGGGTTATATTCGAGGCGTGGAAGACCTGGCAACAATTCCGCTGGGGCTGAATGTGAAGGGGACCCCGCTGCTCCTTAAGGATATTGCCGACATTGATGTTGGCCCGCAAATGCGCCGGGGAATTGCAGAGTTGAATGGCGAGGGCGAGACGGTTGGTGGTGTTGTCGTTATGCGCTTTGGAGAGAATGCGCAAAAAACTATTGATGGTGTCAAGGCCAAACTTGAAGCGCTAAAACCCAGCTTGCCCGAAGGGGTAGAGATAGTGGAGGTTTATGACCGCTCGGCTTTGATCGGCCGAGCGGTACGAAATCTATGGGAGAAACTCGGGGAAGAACTACTACTGGTGGCGCTTGTCTGTATTGTTTTTCTGTTCCATGTGCGCTCGGCAGCGGTGGCGATTATCAGCCTTCCGGTGGCGATACTGGCGGCGATGTCGGTAATGTACTTCCAGGGCCTGAATGCGAACATCATGTCTCTGGGAGGTATTGCAATTGCCATTGGCGCCATGGTGGATGGTGCCATCGTGCTGATTGAAAACATGCACAAACACCTCGAGAAACCTTCAAATAAATCGCGTGATCGCTGGGACCTGGTGGTGGATTCAGCTTGCGAAGTGGGTCCGGCACTATTTTTCAGTTTGCTAATAATTACGGTCAGCTTCATACCCATTTTCACGCTGGAGGCGCAGGAGGGGCGCATGTTCTCGCCACTGGCATTTACCAAGACCTATGCCATGGCGACGGCCGCTATTTTGGCAATTACCCTGGTGCCGGTTTTGGTGGGTTACTTTGTCCGTGGGGGGATAGTTCCCGAGGCTAGAAACCCCGCCAATAGGCTCCTGCTGAAAGTTTATAGGCCGTTACTGGGAGCCACGCTGAAATTCCCCAAAACCGTTGGTTTGACGGCACTGCTGCTGACCGCAATAAGTGTGTGGCCGGCCACGCGAATCGGCAGTGAATTCATGCCACCACTGGATGAAGGGGACCTGATGTACATGCCCGTGACCTATCCGGGTATTTCCATAGGAAAGGCCAGACAATTGTTGCAGCAGACCGATAAGCTGATTCGCACCGTGCCAGAAGTGAAAACAGTGTTCGGCAAAATGGGTCGGGCGGAAACAGCGACCGACCCCGCGCCCATCACCATGATTGAGACGTTCATCCAGTTCAAGCCACGCGATCAGTGGCGCCCGGGTCTTACGCCAAAGAAACTCAGTGAGGAATTGGATTCCCTGCTCCAATTACCCGGTATAACCAATGCCTGGGTCATGCCTATTCAAACCCGAATTGACATGTTGGCCACGGGTATCAAAACCCCCGTTGGGGTGAAGATAGCGGGCCCTGAACTGACAACGATTCAAGCTGTGGGGCAGCAACTGGAGAGCATTCTTGAAGGCGTGCCAGGAACCGCCTCTGTGTACTCGGAGCGGGTAGTAGGTGGCCGTTATATAAAGGTAGATATCCAGCGTGAAAAAGCGGCGCGCTATGGCCTCAATATTGCCGATGTTCAGCAGGTGGTCGCCACGGCGATTGGCGGGATGAACGTATCGCAGTCGGTAGAGGGGCAGGAGCGCTACCCCATTAACATTCGCTACCCGCAGGATTATCGCAACTCACCGGAGCAACTGGCGCTTCTACCGGTGGTGACACCGGAGGGGCTGCGGATTCCCCTGGCGGATGTGGCGATTATCACTATAGAGGATGGTCCACCGGGCATTAAGAGTGAAAATGCCAGGCTTAACGGGTGGACCCTGGTGGATATTGAAAACACTGATGTGGGCTCTTACGTCAAAGAAGCCCGGGCTGCGGTGCTGGCAAACTTGCAGTTGCCACCTGGCTACTCGATAAGTTGGTCTGGACAGTACGAATACATGGAGCGCGCCAAGGAAAAACTAACCCTTGTGCTGCCCATGACACTGGTACTGATTATGGTGCTTTTATACATGAATTTCAGGCATTTTGCGGAGGTGGGTATTATCATTGTAACCTTGCCAGTTGCACTGGTTGGCAGTGTATGGCTATTGTACTGGGAGGGCTTTAACTACTCGGTAGCTGTGGGCGTGGGTGTGATTGCGCTGGCGGGCGTTGCCGCGGAAACCGGGGTAATTATGCTGCAGTATTTGAAGCAGGCTTTTCAGACACTTCAACGCGAAACCAGTGAGCGAGGTGAAATACCGACCAAGGACAACTTACGTGCGGTACTGTTGGAAGCTGCCAGCCATCGTGTGCGGCCGGTTGTGATGACCGCTCTGGCTACGATAATGGGTTTGCTCCCGGTAATGTATGGCAGCGGTACCGGGAGCGGCATTATGAGCCGAATTGCTGCACCGATGGTTGGTGGCATGATTAGCGCGGTCGTCATGACTTTATTGGTTATGCCCGCCATTTATTACCTGTGGTGCAACTTCGCAATGAACAGGGCCGAAACGCGAGTGATTATAAAAGGGACCCAAATACCATGATTAAATTGGCCCGTAAAGTTCATCGGATAGTTTCCTATCTGGTGTTCATTCAGGTAAGCCTGTGGATTATAGGCGGTCTGGCCTTTGCCGCAATTCCCTTCGATTCTGTGGTCAAGGGGGGTGCTGTCATGTTGCCCGCCGCAAAACCCAGATTTCCTGACAACTGGGCGGATTTAGTCGCACAGCATAAGGGAGATGTGTGGTTTCCAAAATCGATCAGCTCGCACAATAGTAGCCAGGGTTTACTGTTGAAGCTTGAGGGCGAATTTGAGACCCGCTGGTTGCGCATGAGTGACGGCCGACGCGCCAGGCCACCGCAAGCGGAATCTATCGCTGCCTATGCGCAACAACTTTATGCGGGCAGTGGGGTGTTGGTGGGCACACGTTTTATCGATGAACCCCAGTACCGTTATCTGGGTCTGGTCGACGAGCTCTACGGCAGGGCAAATGTGTGGCAGGCATCGGTTGACGATTCCTACAATACCCGCCTGTATTTTACCGGAGATAACGGGCGCTACCTCACGGTACGCAATGACTTCTGGGTTTTTTACGATGCGATGTGGCGGCTCCACATCATGGACTATCGCGGGGGAGAGGACTTTAACAATTTGCTGTTACTGGTATTCGCGATCCTGTCAACGATATTTACAATTTCGGGGCTGATACTGACTTACGGGGCGGCGAAGCGTGGTATAGGCCGGTTGTTGAATTGAAACGAGCGGCGTAGCCGCGAAGCCCGCAGGGTCATTCCAGCCCGAAGGCTGGAATGGTTCATCCGCCTGCAGGGGATTTTGAGGCAGCGTGCATATCTCTGAATTGGGTGGACTGTCCTGTTTTTCCTGATTATAATCCGCTCCCACTTCAGGACCATAGCTCAGTTGGTTAGAGCGCATCCTTGACATGGATGAGGTCGGCGGTTCGAATCCGCCTGGTCCTACCAAATTTACAAAAAAGGCCCTCCCCTGGAGAACCCGACCTGTCGCTGGTCAACCTGAGACGCTATCCGCGCTGGTTTGGCTCACCAGCTCTTGGTACAGTGCCAGGACCAACACGTGCTGTGAGCAGGCCCTAGATGAGCACTCGTTATACCGTTTACAAATCAGACATTTCCTACTTTAGCGGCAAGCTGGAAGCGTACCTGCGTTACAAGGAAATACCCCATAAATTAGTTGATATCGATCAGGCCGTGGTGCACCGGATAGGCGAGAATACCGGTGTGCTGAAAATACCTGCGATAGAAATGGATAATGGTCAATGGTTGTTTGATACCACGCCGATGATCCGCTGGCTTGAAGCGCAGCACACGGAGTCGTCAGTACTACCCGATGACCCCGCCCTCGCGTTTATCGCTCTATTACTGGAAGACTACGGCGATGAATGGTTGTGGCGACCAGCTATGTGGTGGCGCTGGGTACCGAAGATATCCAGGATGACACTGGGGCGACGTATCGCCGCGCCAATGGTTCCGGGCCTCCTGGTGATTCCCTTTGGGTATTACTTTGGCAGGCGCCAACTCAAGGAGTGGTTGTGGGATGACGGCGTTGACAAAAACAATGATGGCGCAGTACGCGATATGTTGTACCGTGAGTTGGAATCTCTGGAGGCGGTCTTTGCCGCACAGCCGTATATGCTGGGTAGTCACCCTACTGTGGCCGATTTTGGATACTTTGCCTCCATGTTTCGTCACTTTGGTAATGACCCGATATCGGCTGAAGTCGTTCGCCGCGAAGGCCCGCATACGCATGAATGGCTGGCGCGGCTGTGGAACGCAAAACACTCTGTGCAGCCTGCGGGTACAAACTGGGTATGGCCGGAGGCGGATCATTGGCAAGCATTGTTAAGTCGTATTGCCAATGATTACTTGCCCTACCTGCACCAAAATGCAATGGCCTTTGCCCAGGGTCTGCCGCGGTTCAACTATCGGGGTAAATCTCTTAGCTTTACTAATACGGTGACGACCAATTACCGCGTGTGGTGTCGCCAGGAATTGCAGCGGGAATTCGCCTTGTTGAGTACAATGGATCAGCAGCGTGTGTCAGATTTATTTGTGGATGTTGGGGGTATTGAGAGCCTGCACAGCGATGGCGTTATTGAATCGGGCCTGGGCGGTGAATTTAGCTTGCCACTTACTCCGGGTTCGCAGCCAGCTAAGTTGAGCTTGCGAAAGAAAATATTTGGTCAACCGCGTAATTAGACGATGATGTTAAACAGAGGTACTAACCACTTCCAGTCACATCGGGACCTCGCTTACATTTGTTCTGCTTTTGGCCGTCGTGGTCCAAATTGTCCGGTGTTGCGGGCGCTAGGTGGAGCCGAAAATTTCCAAAACTGTGGGACAGTCGACCCGGTGCCTTAACCGGTATTGCGCATGCCTGCGGCGACACCGGCAATGGTCACCATAATTGCCTGCTCCAAGATGGCATCGGGCTGACATCTGTGTCTTTGTAGCAATTCTGCCTGCAAAAAATTGAGTGGATCTGTATAGATATTGCGCAGGTCAATCGACTCTCTGATCCAGGGTTGATCATCCAGGTATCCCGACGCACCGGTGACTTTCAGTACCGTCTTACTGTCGCTGGCCAACTGCCGGCGAAGCTGTGCGCCAATGGGCTGCAAGGTTTCCGGCACAAGACGGTCGTCGTAGTAGGCCGACAAACCAGAATCGGCCTTGGCAAAGACCATCTCCAGCATCGACAGACGGGTGGCAAAGAATGGCCATGTAGCGGCCATTTCAGTGAGAACATCGCCCTGTCCGTGTTCCAGTGCCCGCTCTAAAGCTGTTCCCGCGCCCAACCAGGCAGGCAACATCAGCCGGTTTTGCGACCAGGCAAAAATCCAGGGAATAGCGCGCAGGCTCTCGATACCGCCACCGCCCGAGCGCCTGGCAGGTCTCGACCCCAGCGGAAGTTTTCCCAACTCCTGCTCTGGTGTTGCGCTGCGAAAGTACGCTACGAAGTCAGGCTCCTCCCTGACAATAGCCCGATAGCTGTCACAGGAATCGTTTGCCAGAGTATCCATGACCTCGCGCCACTGGTCCTTTGGTACAGGCGGTGTCAGTAGATTGGCCCGTAGAATTCCACTGGTGTACAGGGCCAGAGTCTTGACTGCAAGCGACGTCAGGCCCAGTTTTGCTCTGATCGTCTCTCCCTGCTCGGTTACCCGCAGGCCATTGTGCAGGGACCCCGGTGGTTGCGATTGCAGCGCTTCGAGGGCTGGCGCGCCACCTCGGCCGATGGTTCCACCACGGCCGTGAAACAGAGTCAACTTGACACCATGCTCGGCGCAGGTGGCCAGTAACTTTTCCTGGGCGGTGTACTGGGCCCAGGACGCCGCCAGCACACCCGCATCCTTGGCGGAATCGGAATAGCCGATCATCACCATAAGGCGTCCACCGATATAGCTGCGATACCAGTCATTCTGTAGTAGCGTATCAATCACACGGCGCGACCGGGTGAGGTCATCCAATGTTTCAAACAGTGGTACCACGGGCAGTCGCGACTGGCAGCCGACCTCCTTCAATAACAGGTGCACGGCCAACACGTCAGAAGGCTGGCGCGCCATCGATATTACATAGGCACCCAGGGCCTCGGGTGCTGTTCTGGAAATTACCGCGCAACTATCCAGAACCTCCTGCACATCCTCTCCGGGCTGCCAGCGGGCCGGGATCAGCGGACGCATGCCTTGTAGCTCCTGTAGAAGAAAAGCCTGCCGGGTCGACTCATCCCACTGGTCGTAATCTCCAAGGCCCAGGTAGGACGTCAGCTCAGATAAAACCTGGGTATGCCGGCCGCTATCCTGGCGAATGTCATGACGCACCAGGTGCACACCAAAACATTGCACCCTCCGCAGCAGGTCCAGCAGTGCGCAATTGGCAATCGCCTCCATGCCACAGTTAATCATGGACTGATAACAGGTGTGCAGAGGAAGCCATAGTTGCTCTACATTGAGCGTGCTATCACCCAGATCACCGGGCTGCCCTTCCAGCTCCGCCTCGATAGCAGCCAGGACGCCCCTGAGTTGCTCCCGCAACGGCCGCAGCACCGCTCTATAGGGTTCATGGGCACCACCGGAGAGTTCTCTTAGAATATCATCACACACTGTCATGGATAGCTCGTCAATCAGGGCAATGACATCTTTGAGGTACAAATCAGCAGCTTTCCAACGACTCAGTAGCAAAACTTCTTCGGTCACCCTGGCAGTAACATTGGGATTGCCGTCGCGATCGCCACCCATCCAGGACACAAAAGTCACTGGCGCTGCGTCGAGGGGCAAGCTGGCGTCGCAGTTGTCCGCCAGCGCTGTGTCCAGCCGCCGCAGGAATTCCGGCACCGCACGCCACAGGGAATCCTCTACCACTGCGAAACCCCACTTGGCCTCATCTACCGGCGATGGTCGCTCCTGGCGGAAGTCATAGCCATACCAGATCTGCGCAATCAGCTCTCGCAGGCGATTGTGGATTTGCTGTTGCTCACGCGCTGTCAGGCCCTGTAGTTCGAGCTGGGCCAGGCAGCGGGAAATCTCGCTGTGCTTGTGAATCAGGGTGCGGCGGGTAATCTCAGTCGGGTGAGCGGTCAGTACCAGTTCGATTTTCAAAGCCTGGATTGAAGCCAGGATGTCATCCTGTGCAACGCCTCGCTCCTTCAGCTCTGCCAGTAAAGAGACCAGCTCCTGGGAGGCTGAGAGCAGGGGATCCATTTCTCGCGAGATGGTGTGTTGCTGGTCGGCTATATTGGCCAGATTGAGGAACTGACTGAATGCCCGGGCTACCGGCACCACCTGGTCCTTATCCAAATCGCGCAGCACTGCAAGCAGGTCTTCCCTGGTGCTACCTTCCTCCACGCGAGACGCCTTGGACAAACTGCGGATTTGCTCTATCAGCGCGAGAAACTGTTCGCCCTCTGCCGCAGAGATGGTTTCCCCCAGCAATTTGCCGAGGAAACTGACATTGCTGCGCAGAGAGGAATAGTCTATCGGTTCCATAATGTTACTCACTCACCATTAAATGCTCGACGATACAAACGGTTGGTCGTTGTATTGGAGAATACCCCGCAATCGATCTGAATGGGAGGCCGGTATCTTATTTATCAAGGACTGCTGTGACCCAACGGAATACGAGAGAGTAGGGGACAGGTGTTGTCCTCATAGGGAATCCATAGAGGCGCGGGTCAGTTTTTCGAAGCAATTATGTGAACTGTCCCCGGAAACCCGGGTCAGTTTTTCGAAGCAATTATGTGAACTGTCCCCGGAAACCCCGGAAACCCCGGAAACCCGTCCCCGGAAACCCCGTCCCCGGAAACCCATAGAGGCGCGGGTCAGTTTTTCGAAGCACTTAAGTGAACTGTCCCCGGAAACCGAACTGTCCCCGGAAACCCTTGTTCATGGTCCAAAATTTAAAACTTGCAGAGTTCCACACCTCCCGACTATTCTGTCAACTCGGACCGCGCCAAGGCATGCTACTTAGACGCTGTCGCCATTGGTATCGACCTAACACGCCGCCACCACGCAAAAATACAACTGAGCTTATCGAGATTTTATTGTGAACGATTCAATTAAAAATGCAGGCAACCTCCAGGGTTATTCGGTACTGGTTACCGGAGGTGGCACCGGCATCGGCGCGGCCTGTACAAAAGCCCTGGTCGCCGATGGTGCTACGGTCACAATTTGTGGCCGGCGTCTTGAGGTGCTTGAAGCAGCTGTACAGGACATTGGCGCCGAAGCTGACTATGGCGGTAGCGTACATTGTGTTGCGGGCGATGTGACGGTTGAAGAAGATGTAAAAACCATTGTCGCTAGAGCGCTGGAGCCCACCGGCAAACTCAATGGCTGTGTGGCCAATGCCGGGGGCGGCGGTATGTTCTTCGGCTACGAAGACATGAATACCGAGGAGTTCCTGCGCGTATTGAACCTGAACATTCTCAGCACTATGTTCTGTATCAAGCATACCCTTCCCCACATGATGGAAGCGGGTGGTGGCTCTTTTGTTGGGATGTCTTCTATAGCCGGCCACATCAGCCACCGCTGGTTTGGCGCATATCCTGTGAGCAAGGCTGGGATTGAAGCGATGATTCGCAACTGTGCCGACGAGAACGGTCCGCACAATGTGCGTTTTAATGCGATACGGCCGGGCTTTATCGCGACCGAACTTATGGCACCTATTCCCCGGGACAGTGACATCTACAAGTCCTACATCGAAAACACGCCCATGGCTGATGTGGGCCAACCGGATGATGTCGGCCGCCTGGCGCGTTTTTTAATTAGTCATGAATCGCGATGGATTACCGGCCAGTGCATCAATGTGGATGGTGGTCACAGCTTGCGTAGAGGGCCCGATTTCACACAGGTTAAAGGCTGACAGACTCGTCTGGCAGTGAGGCTACCCCCCCCCCAAAAAATCCATTACATTCAAACCATGCAACTACTAACAGCCTGAATGGGCTCTGCGCTTTGGTTCGCTGTGGGCAGGAACCGTCTATCTGCAGCATGGGACGCGGCCGTGCCGGGTTGCTTATTAACCCTCGAGCAACTCTCGCAGGGCGGGGCTTCCCGCTTTCGCGTCGCAAAGCCTCTGGGTTCCATGCACGACGATCGGATGGGAATGGGCACGTATTGCTTCTTGATAAGAGGGCCTCATCTCGAGATTGTCCCAGTACTGTGCACAGGCAGGGCGTTCCTCTCGTCCAGCGAAAACATGTAAGGCATTCAGCTGCCTGAGTCGCTCGTAAATTGCCAACCACGAAACATCAGCCAGGCTGAAAGTGTCTCCCAGAATCCACGGGCCCCCGGTCTGCTGAAGCTTTGCTTCGAGAGCGTCGAAGTGGTTGTGCATTTGTGCTCGAGATTGGGTGAAAATAGCCGATAGCGGCCTGCTCTTTCTGAGTACATTAAGACCTAGAAGTTTAAATGCCAGGAACATCAATGGACGGCGTTTATCAAAGTGAAAGAGCAGACCCTCCAGAATTTTCCAAAAGGAGATTCTCTCAATCATAGTGATGAACAAAGGGAAGGTTTGACCGGGGACCGCATTGCCGGCGCTCTCGGATTCGTGATTTATCGGGTCACCAATGATTGAAGATCGATCAATCCAGTACTCCATTTCCTCGCGCAGTAATGGCGAGTGGGGAACGAGCGTTGGACTGCTCACCGGCACATGCTCGGCAGCGTAGCGGATTTGCTCGTGAGACTCATATATCGGATGACCGTTGTGAACCAGCACTGGAACGGTTCCCGCCGGATTGACACGCAGAAATGGAGAACGGATATTTTCATAGCAACCTGTCTCGATCAGGTCAACAGGGTGACTCTTGTAGGGAATTTCCAGCTCTGCCAGGCACAGACGCGACTTCATTGAACACAGGGATAGCGCGTTATGGTAAAGCTCGAACTCCTGCTCATGCGGAAGCTCGGTATCGCCTTGCAGACCGGCTTGCACCGAGTGAGTCCTGCGGCGTTTGTTCTCGAAGTACCACAGTGCGCACAGGGTTAGTGCGATTCCTGCTAGAATCATACGGGACTCTCCAGTCGATGTGCGCCAATTCCAGTGGCCTGCATCAATCAATGTCTGTAATGGCAATTTAACACAAGTCCGTATTGTACGGCGTGGCGAGGTACACTAGTATGGATCCACACATCTCGATTATTACACTAGCAGTGGCTGACCTTGAAAGGTCAAATCAGTTTTACGAGCATGGTTTGGGACTAGAAAAAATGAATGAAACGGAAGGAATATCTTTCTTCCGAATGGGTGGTACCCTTCTCGGCTTGTATCCGAGGGAAAAACTGGCGGACGACATCGGAATCCCCACTTCTAAGCCGGTCCTTTAACAAGCGAGGTGATGAAGTTTTTTTGCAGGAGACAAAAGTGTCCGATGAGTTAACCGTCGTAACAGAATTTTTTCTTGAGCTCGACGCTTTAAAGCTGATTAATCGGCGCACCTATATAGATGGCGGTGTTCGTCTTGAAAACTCGGCAGAACACTCCTGGCATTTAGCTATGGCTTGCTGGTCCCTCTCGAGAAGCTTAGGACTCAAATTGTCCGAAGAGAAGTTATTGAAACTTGCCCTGGTCCACGACCTGGGTGAGATTGATGCCGGCGATACTTTTCTTTACGCAGACAATCGAGATAATGCGCACACGGCAGAGCGAGAGTGCGTAAAGCGTTTGGAAGAAACCCAGGGTAATGCTATTTCCGACCTTTCGGCCCTGTGGGAAGAGCAGGAGACAGGAACCAGCATTGAGACAAAGCTGCTAAAAGCCGTCGATAGATTGTTGCCTTTTCTCCACAATATTTCCAGTCAGGGAAAAACCTGGCGCGAGCAAGGAATCAAGAAATCGCAGGTGTTAAAGGCGCATGCATTCATTGCAGAAGACTTCCCTGAACTTCACAGCTGGATGCTAGGCAAACTTCAACTGGCGGTGCAAGAGGGCTGGCTTAGTGACGCGTAATGCAATTCTGAACATAATCTAGCGGCAGACCGATGGTCTACCGCTAGATTCCGAGCTTTTTAACATCAACTCACCAAATGAAACTGGCTATTCATTCCCTGATCACGGGTGGGAATAATCGCCTGGTAGGCGTCGGAGTGATACCAATTCACCGCGCTGTCCCGATCGGGAAATTGAATCACTACTTTAGTGCTAAAGCTGGCGTCGCCGTGCAGGCTTTCAATCGCTCCCTTTGCCAGAAACTCACCGCCGTAGGGCTTTAATGTCTCGGCGGCCTGGGCACTGTAGGCTCCGAGTTTTTCACTGTCGGTGGGTGTAAGATCAACAACAATTAACGCAGACATAGTTTTATCTCCTTAGTAAAAATGTGAAATACAAATTATCAAAATAAAAATGCGGTTCTAATTAGCTAGTTCCGACCTGCCATAACACCCCCGTCCACGTCCCAGATCGCCCCCGTCACCCAACTTGCCTTCTCGCTCAGCAAGAAACTGATGGTATTGGCTACATCTTGTTGCGTACCTATTCGGCCGACGGGATGAAAACCGTCAAAGCCGGCCAGGGCTTCATCCATCTCTGATGGATCGATAAAGGCTTCATAAATCGGCGTCCTGACGACGGCGGGTGATACGGCATTGACCCGAATGTTGTGCTCGGCAAGTTCCATTGCCATATGCTGGGTCAGAGCATGCAAGCCGGACTTAGCCATTGAGTAGGCAGATGAAGGCGTTGCTTTAATAGCTTGCTTTGCCCACATCGAGCCAATATTTACGATCGATCCACCGCCATTGGTGATCATGTTGCGCGACACCGCCTGGGTTATAAAAAAGGTGGCCCGATTAAGCTCCATATAGGTGTCGTAATCGCCGTTATCGTGCTCTAAAAATGGCGTGGGGTTGAAGTAACCCGCTGCATTTACCAGGTAGCGAATATGACGGCCATGATCATTGGCGTAGTCAATTACTCGACGGACGTCATTGTTGTCATAGAGGTCGGCCCGCAGTGTTTCAACCCGACCGATCGAGGACAAATTCGCTTTCGCTTGTTCCAACTTGGCCTCGGAGCGACCAATAATGAGCACCGCGGTGCCATTGCTTACCAGCTGCTCTGCAGCGGCGTAACCCATTCCACTACTACCACCCACAATCATTGCTACTGCTTCGTTATTACTCATTTGCTTTCTCCTCGGTTAATGTTTAAACGATGGACGTAGCTTAGGTAATCCGATAGCCTGTTGAAAAGTAGGCACAATCTAGTGGTGTAGGCACTTTTCGGTGCATCTTCATGAAAACTAACGAAAAAATAATTTCAAGAAAGTCTGCCCCGGAGCGTTCCGCGCGGATGGTAGAGACCATTTATGGTTGCAAATGGTCTTTGACAGTCTACCAACTGCTGGCCGGTGGCATTAATCGACCGGGAGAAATGGTGCGTAAGGTAGACGGTTTGAGCACAAAAGTACTCAACCAGTGCCTCAAAAAAAATACAGAGTTTGGCATTCTAGAGCGCATCGCCTACAACGAAATTCCGCCCAGAGTTGAATATAGGGTTACCGATTTTGGCAAGAAATTTACCCGTATCCTGAATGATCTTGAAACACTTCAAAAAGAAATAAGCGAAGACTTTTAGTGTAGTAGAGGTGCCGTACCGGGCAAATAGCCGGCGGGGAGTGAGCCCGGCCTCCCATTACAAGGGCTGCCCGGTACTCCCCAGATTAAATACCAGGGTTTTATCCGGGGACAACCACAGGCGTTGTACTCGATTGACCTGTGCGGGTTCGACGTCCTGTAATACACGGTTTGACAGTGTCAGCTGCTCTTGGCGATCTGCGATGACGGTGAAATGAATCCAGGTTTCGTCATAACTGATTGCTAATCCCAGCACGGACAGCGCTTTTAATTCACCGAGGTCGTTTCTAATTTGAAATTTGTTTTGCAAATAGACCTGAACGAGGGATTGGGTTTGCTTATCGTTCTGTAACACGATGCTGCGGCCCACTCGCTGCGCCAGGGCCGTTTCGAGATCCTCGGGAACGACCCGCAGAGAAACCTCCAGCTGCTTACCAGATTCGCTCCAGTCGAGCTCAGCGAAGCTGTTGTGGGAGGGATGACCAAAAATGGACGAGGCCCACAACAGGGTAAAGAGGGCAATTAGAGGGTAGGCTTTTCCCATTGATCCTTGTCTGACCGACGCATAGGGTTGGGGCTTTCTTTCTCTTTGAACAATTGGAAACGACTGGTTTTGGGCTTGCGGGGCCAGTTGTTATTGTAGGTGTCGGCATCGGCGGTACTTCGATAGGGATCTAGCTCGATGCTCGTGATCTCGCGCTCGGTAATCAACAGTTTGATGACCTCGCTGGCATTGCTGCGCCAGATTTCAGCCGGGATGATCAGCTCTTCGTTCTTTTTGTCCGCATAGGTGATGCGCAGCGGAAGTGGCGTTACCAGTCCCCCGAGATTAGTAAACCTGACGGCATAAAAATTGAGGTCGCTATTGAGCAGCACGGTTTCCCGGTCAGTGAGAGACTTTAAGTATTTCTCATACTCCGCATAGTCGTAGGGGGTGACCTCAAATTCGTCGAAATCAGTGTAAAAGTCCTTTAGCTGCGGCTCCTGGTCAACCAGGTACTCGGTACCCTGGTTGCTTTGTTGAGTGACCGTGGCCGCCAATTTATCTTTTTCCTTTCGCTGCCAGGCCTTTTCCACGTCGGGGTCGCGACTATCAATCTGGTACAGGTCGACCTCTGACAGGGCCACATCGACATGCTCGGAACCGTAAAACCACCCGCGCCAGAACCAGTCCAGATCGATACTGGAGGCATCTTCCATGGTACGAAAAAAATCCGCCGGGGTGGGCCGTTTGAACATCCAGCGTTGAGCGTACTCGCGAAAGGCGTAGTCGAATAACTCGCGCCCCATGATACTCTCGCGCAGTATGTTCAGGGCGGTTGCGGGCTTGCCGTAGGCGTTGTTACCAAACTGATGTATGGACTCCGAGTTGGTCATGATCGGCACCTGGGTTGCGCTGGTCATGTACTCAACCATTTTTTCGGGCTCGCCCCGGCGTGAGGGGTAGTCCTCCTCCCAGGCCTGTTCGGCCAGGAACTGGAGGAAGGTATTGAGGCCTTCATCCATCCAGGTCCACTGCCGCTCGTCCGAGTTCACGATCATCGGGAAATAATTGTGTCCCACCTCGTGAATAATCACCGAGATAAGCCCGTACTTACTGCGCTCCCAGGTTTTGTCCCCTGATTTTTGACGCTCGTCCCAATAGGTGGCGTCGCCATAGGGGCGAGGTTTGTTAAAACTGATCATGGGGTATTCCATGCCGCCGACGGGGCCGTTGACAGAAATGGCTACCGGGTAGGGATACTCGAAGGTGTAGCGCGAGTATAGATCGATGGTGTGGGCAATGGCCGCTGTCGAATACTGACTCCACAGGGGCTCGGCCTCGTTGGGGTAGAATGACATGGCCAGCACTTTATTGCTGCCACTGGGTGCCGTCTGGGCGTCCCAGATAAATTTGCGGGAGGAGGCAAAGGCAAAATCCCGTACCTTGTCGGCTTTGAATTTCCAGGTTTTTGAGCGGCGGGAGCGGTTTTTGGCGTTCTCGCTCGCCTCGTCCGGGGTTACGATAAAGCCGAGCTCTGTTGAGGACTGCGCCTTACGATAACGCTTTAGCTGGGCTTTGCTGAGAACGTCGTCAGCATTACTTAAAACGCCGGTTGCCGCCACGATGTGATCGGCGGGGACAGTAATTGACACCTCGTAGTTGCCCAGCTCCAGAGTAAACTCGCCTCTGCCGAGAAACTGCTTATTCTGCCAGCCCTGATAATCGGTATAGGCAACTACCCGTGGATACCACTGGGCAATTTCATAGATATAATTCTTGTCTTCACTAAAGTACTCGTAGCCACCGCGAGCGCGTATGGCTACCGCGTCGACAATGTTGTGTCGCCACTCGATGCTGAATATGAACTGTTGCCCCGCCTCCAGAGGCTGCGGCAATTCAATCCGCATCATGGTTTTCACCACAGTGTAATCCAGCTTCGCACCGTCACTTGTACGGAGTGAAACTATGTCCACACCGCCATTAAACTCACGGCGCTTTAGCAGGTTGGCCATGGTACGAAAGGGCAGCTTGTCGAAATTCGGGGCAGATTTCGTTAACACGTCGTCGGAATCAGGGCGAAACCTGTTTTGGTCCAACTGTAACCAGATATAGTGCAAGGAATGGGGGCTGTCGTTGTGGTAGGTGATGGTTTCGCTACCGACGATTTTCTGTCTTTCATCATCCAGGGCGACATCGATGACGTAGTCCGCCCGCTGCTGCCAATAACGGGGACCTGGCGCACCGCTGGCCAGGCGCGTCTCAGATGGGGTGGCGAGCGCCGTGCCCAATTGTGCAAATTTTTCTGGACCGCTACCGGCTGCGCCAGCGAATACACTGAAAATTGAAAATGCTACTGCGAATAGAATATTTAGTTTCATAACCTTGTCTGATTACTGTTAAGCAAATAGTTAAATTGATTTGGCTGTGCTACTACCGACGGCTTCGCATTATCGTCACCACTAAAATGCCGGGCGAGGCGCACCTTAACGCCGATGCGGACCCTCTGTCTAGTTTTACTATGCAGTGTCGTGCGCGCATTACTCACCGCCCGTGGCATCAGAGAAGGCAAGGGGTCAGACTCGTTGATCTGTCTCTGATCCCTTGCGCGTGTGGGGGAAGGCAAGGGGTCAGACTCCTTGATCTGTCTCTGATCCCTTGCGCGTGTGGGTAGCCCGTTCTGAGGGGAACAGGACCTGGCAGTTGCATAGTTATCCAAGGCAAGGGGTCAGACTCCTTGATCTATCTCTGATAGCGATGATAAGCCTATATATCCGGGAGAACTCTCTGCTTCAATAAAAGGTGTATTATTTTTCAAACCGGCTGTTTAGCATAGCACGCTTGCATCCACACAAGGGCTCTCCCATTTGCGGAAAGGGTAAATGGCAAAAGACACTATGACTGAAATAGCAAAGCGATGATTTCCTCCCTGTCGGATCGATCACACTACAGTTGTCTGGCGGATTATCGATACCTTAACCAGGCGTCACTCGGTTTGATTGGGCAGCCAGCTGTTGTGGCCATGCACAAGTACTTTGATGATATTGGGCGCCATGGCAATTTATATATGTCCGATACAGAGGAACTGGCTTTTCTAGCATCGCTACGGGTAGTGGGCGCAGCTGTGATGAATTGCCCAATGCAGCAACTCGCCATTATGTTTAGCTCCGGCGAGATGTGTAGCCAACTGCCCTATCTGCTTCAGCCACGCCCCGGGAGTAAAATTCTGGCTGTGTCTACTGATTTTCCGTCTCTCACACGGCCCTGGATTGCCTATTCGCAGAGCCATGATATTGATCTGAGGTTTGTTGATGAACAACCGGATCAGGACCTCACACAAACGCTTATCCAGAATATTGACGAACAGACAGCGGTTGTAGCGGTTAGTTATGTGCAGTTTTCAACAGGCACGCGCACCGATATTTATCGCCTGCGCGAGGCGACACAAAAAGTAGGGGCGCGCCTGGTGGTAGATGCCACTCAGGCTGCAGGGGCTATTCCCATCGATGCAACGGGCTGGCAGGCCGATGTTGTGGTGAGTAGCGGCTACAAGTGGCTTGGCGGGCATGGTGGTGTCGCCCTGGCGGTTATATGCCCCGAGTTACTCGAGCGTACACCGCCGGCGCCGGGGTGGATGGGAGCGCTGGACCCGTTTGAACTGCAGGCGACTCAGCTGTCCCTGGCAAACGATGCACGACGTTACACCCAGTCAACCATGTCATATATTTCTATAGAGGGGCTCAGGGTTGCACTCGGCGAATTGCTGGCCATGGGAGTGGAGAACATCGAGGCTCATAGCAGGTCCCTGGCAACGCTACTGCTTGGCGAACTGGAAGATTCCGGCTGGACGCCGTATCGGCCGCTGGACGACAAGGCGGCATCGGCACACCTCATGACATTTTCCCACCCCTCCGCTGATGTCGAAAGCACGGTAAAGTGCTTGCGTGACGCAAACATACTATGCGGCAGCCGCAACGGTAGGCTACGTGTCTCTATTTCTCATTACAATGATGAGGAGGATATTCGATTGTGTGCCCGGACACTGCGATAGCGTGGACCTGGCGCCTAACAATTTCTATAGCCTGTTAGAACAGACCCTTGCCAGGGCTATCAATAGCGTTATGATCTGATATATGTGGACAGTACAGCGTGATGACTCCGGACCAGTTGGGACACTGGGATTACGATTTTTTGCTGGCGAGGATTGCCTCAGCTATGCAGACTTTCTGCGCGCACTGGTTCAGAACGCGGATTTCAGGGAAGTTATTCAACACGAAATGCGAACCGCCCCTTTTGCAGCTTTTCGCTGGGAGACACCGCCGTTGATCTCCACCAACTCGAATCAACCATTTCAATGTTTGTTACACGACAGCCCCGATCTCAATGTGCAGGCCGATCCGACAGATTTTGCAACCCACTTCAGATCCGATAGGGAGGTCGTACATTTCGAGAATCTGGGTGCGGATGCGATGTTAATAGTACCTTGCCCGACTTCAACCGACGCCAACTACTGTCACATCGGAGCTTTTCATCGTAGTGCTCCGCCCGGGCAGCAGCATGCATTCTGGGAGACCGTCGCCAAAGTGGTGATGGCGCGGCTTGGCCCGCGTCCGCTGTGGCTCAGTACCGCAGGAGGAGGTGTGGACTGGTTGCATATGCGGGTGGATGATCGGCCCAAGTACTATCTATGCCAGCCGTGGCGAAGCCCGGCTCAGGAAATCTGAGCGTTGTTAGTGCGGGCCGTTCGTCCGGGGGAGGTCACCTGCTCGCGGACCACTTAGCTTCCAGACCAGGAAATTGGGTAGCGTATTCCTGTTCCGATTTTGACGGATCATCGTCCACCAGTTTGTTACACTGATCGCATTTGACAGCTAAGGGAGAATTCTTACATTTCTGCTGTCAGTATTTACTCAGCCTATCAATACATCTCAGGAGCCCCTACACCGTGGTAAAAACAGCAAGTTCTGTGATTGGGTTCCTGCACGCCCTACTCACCACCAAATGGTACTGGGCGCTCTTGGTCGCGTTGGGCATCTTCATGGAAGGTGTGGCATTGTACTACCAGTACGTGGTGGGCGACGATCCCTGCCAGATATGCATCCACACCCGTATCTGGGTCGCTGCATTCACCCTGCTGGCGCTGCTGATGTGCCTGTTGCCCCGCAGGAAGGCAGTGAGTATACCGGGCCATCTATTGTGCGTCACAGCGATGATAGGTTTCTGGGAGCGTTGCCAGTATTTGCTGGATGTTGAGAACGGCAAGGGCAATGGCAGTTGCGAGTTTTTCCTGGGCTTTCCGGATTGGTTTGCTCTGGACAAGTGGTTCCCCTTCCTGTTTGAGGTGCGCAATTTGTGCGGTTTCACCCCGGAAATATTCTGGGGAATTTCCATGGCGCAGATGCTCATTGTCGTTGCCTGGAGCCTGATCGCCGTCTCGCTACTCGCGCTGGTGCTTAATATCTCGAAGTTATGACTGCTATAACAAAAACACTGAGTGTACTGGTTGGCCTGGTGGGTCTCGTTCTTATTGGGGGCTACGGGTTGATGAGCTATACCGGTATTTCCATTTCGAAAACGGCGAGCTCACCGGGTTCATTTTCAGCACCTCCGTCATCGCGGGCCTCGTCAGCAAGGACTTCAAATCCCGAGGCCCAATATTCCGGTCTTTCGTTAGAGAGCCAGGGCTCCTCTTCGGGTCAAGTGAACAATTATCCACTACAACCCAGCGGAGATTTTACAGCGGAGGCCATTCAGGCTGTATTTGATGATATCCAGCGCCGGGCACTGGAAAAAGACGCGGAGGGAATTTTCAATTATTTTACCAGCGAAACCCAGATTGAGGCATCCCTGCCAAGCAACTTTAGCACCAATTCCAAGCAACCTTTCTTAGTTGAGCACTTGCTCGACGCCATTAAAGGCAGCACTTTGTCGATTAAGCTGTCTACCATTAAGCCGTTGATTAGAGTTTACTCCAGACCCTACCCAAAATACCGATACGAAATTAAAGCGGAAGATATTTTGATAGCAAGAAATCGGCAAAGTGCCAGAATTAACAATGTTCGTTTTGCCACCATAGCACCAGGGAAAGGCTGGCGCACTCACGAGGTCTACGCCAGCTTTTCTTTACAGAACATCAATGGTAAACCATTTATCGATCAGGTATGGGTCTGGGACGAGGGCGTGTAATAAAATCTGGGTAAAGGAATAAATCAATGCACTTTTCCATGCAGTTACCCACTGACCGGGTGGAGGCAGGCACTGAGTTTTGTACTCAAGATGCGATTGCTATAATGGCCCGGCAGGTGGAAGAGGCTGGTTTTGAAGCCTGTTACGTCACCGAGCACCCGTTTCCCAGTGACAGTTGGTTAGAGCGCGGCGGCCATCATGCCATGGATCCGTTTGTGTCGCTGACGGCAGCAGCTATGGCCACCGAGCACCTCCGGCTGCACAGTAATATTCTGGTATTACCCTACCGCAATCCTTTTATTACCGCCAAAGCAGTTGCCAGTCTTGATCTGCTATCTGGCGGGCGAGTTATCATGGGGGTCGCTGCGGGTTATCTCAAGGGGGAGTATCAAGCGGTGGGGGCCAAGTTTGACACGCGTAATGACGCCGTGGATGAAGCACTTCTGGCAATTAAGCAGGCCTGGAGTGGGCAGAGCGTGCAATTTAAAGGACGTAGTTTCGAGGCCACCGGTAATACAATGTTGCCTGCTCCGCTACAAAAACCTCACCCGCCAATCTGGGTGGGGGGCAATTCGAAGCTGGCTATTCGGCGGACGGTGGAGTTGGCTGATGGCTGGTCGCCGTTTCCTGTTTCGAAGCAGGCGGCAGGTCGTACCAATGCCCCTACCCTGGATAGCCTGGAAGCGCTGGGCGAAAAAATTGACTACCTCAAAAACTATGCTGAACAAATAGGCCGAACCAAACCGGTGGACATCTGTTTTGTGCCCTTTGGGCACGGTATGAACTCTAAACAGCCCCTGGAGCCCGAGCTATTTATTGAACAAATTGAGGGACTAAGGGCTATCGGTGTGAATTGGCTAGCGGTGGGAATGCATGCTAAAACAAGGGCCCAATACTGTGAATGGGTGCAGTGGTTTGGAAGTGAGGTGATAGCAAGGCTCTGAACGTTACAATATGAGTGACGAGGTACACTCGACTCGCCGGAAAACGGCCCTGGTCATTCGCACTTCAGTTCACCCAACTTATGAACCGATCCCAGTACATTCTCCAGGTAGTCGGGGCCCTCGGGCACCGGAACAAACCAGCCCGTGGGACACATGGTGAGAATTTCAACAAACGAGAAGCCTTTGCCATCCAGTTGGGTCTGAAATGCCTTGCGAAGAATCCGTTTGGTGTGCACTGTTTGTGAGGCATTGAATACGCCACAACGTGCCACATAGGCAGTGCCGCTCAACTGGGCCAGCATCTCCGAGATCAATATCGGCTGCCCGTGCTCTTTTGCATCACGCCCATCGATCGTGTTCTTGGTGCGTTGTCCGACTACCGTGGACGCCGTCATATGCCCACCGGTTTCACCAAACACGCCGTTATTGAGCAATATGCAGGTAATATTTTCGCCACGAGCGGCGCTGTGTATGACTTCCTGTAACCCCTCATTCACCATATCCCCATCGCCCTGTAGAGTATAAACCAGACCATTTGGCAGCATACGCTTGGTGCCGGTGGCAACAGATGGCGCGCGTCCGTGCAATGCCTGAACCAGGTCCGTATCAATAATACCGGTCAATGCGGTATAGCAACCAATGCCTATCACGCCGACGGCGCGTCGACTACACTCCAGTTCTTTAATGGCTTCGAGCATCATTCGTACCGCAATCGGCTCACCGCAGCCCGGGCACAAATGGTGATCTTCGCTCAACAGCAGATCGGGCTTAAAGGCGCACAACTTCTCCGCCGGTTGTGAAGGCGGCGCGTCGGTTTGCAATATATCGGAGCCAGAACTCATGGCATTACCTCCTGTCCGGCAAGGCCGTGCTCGATGCGGTCGCGAATATTATCTGTGCCGTGGATCGGGCCGATACCAAACCCGGCTTCGTCAGAGGAGAAACCACCCAGCGCTACAACAGGTGCACTCCCTAACACTGCCAGCCTCACATCGTCGATCATCTGTCCGCCGTTTTGTTCAAGCACCGCCACTTTTTGTGTGTTCTGGGCTGCATTGCTGATGGCCTCATAGGGGAAGGGCCACAGTGTGATCGGCCTGATATAACCCACTGCAATACCTTCGCTGCGCATCTCCCGCACAACATAGCGCACAAAGCGGGCCACAGTGCCAAAAGCGACAACAAGCATTTCTGCGCCCTCGAGGAATTCCTCCTCGTAACGCGCTTCGGCTTGCTCAATTTCCTTATGCTTGACATGTAAGCGGCGCCAGAATGCCTCCGGTTCTATTTCGTGCTTGAGTTTGCTCATTCCGATTGGGTTAATGTTGCGGGATTTTCCTGTCCCGCCCAGGGAGCCGTCCACCGCCCAGTCCTTGGGGGGAAGGGGCGGAAATTCCATGGTTGATATCTCAACGGTTTCATTGGTGTGGGCCAGCAGATAATCACCATAAATCTGTACCGGGTTACGCCATAGATCGGCGAGGTAGAAGGCCAATTGGGTTAGCTCCACTGCTTCGTTAACATCAATTGGTGCCAGTACTATATTTCTATAATCGCCATGACCACCGCCACGTGTCGCCTGGTAATAATCGCCCTGACCACGCGCCATATTAAAATAAACCAGTGGCAGCTCAGCCCGGGTAATCTCGGATAGTGACTCCTGCATCAGCGCCAGACCCTGGCCCGTTGACCCGGTAGCTGCCCGAGCGCCGGTGGCCAGTGCGCCCCACGCCATACCGATGGCCTCCAGTTCGCTCTCTGCATTGATAGATACACCACCTACATCGGGTAGATGCTTGCCAAAATACTCCAGTGTTTCAGTAAATGGCGTCATCGGGTATCCGGAAAAGAAACGGCAGCCAGCAGCTATCGCCGCTTTGGCCATTGCTTCGGAGCCCTCCATTAGAACACGCGTCATACATCCACCTCATGCAGGATGGGTTCTTGGTAGCGATAAACCTCGAAGCAAAAATCCGGGCACATCAACAGGCAAGCCGTACAACCGGTACAACCGGGTAGTAGTTCAGGATAGCGCATGCCCAACTTGTTTCTATTAGTCGACATGCGCAGTACCTCGGGTTTGCAAACTGGAATGCACAGTTCGCAGCCCTTGCAACGTTCCGTGGCAATGTTAACCGTGCCGCGGCTTTTAATCTGGGTCACGGTGCCACCTCGGTTTGCGACCAGCAAGGAGCCAGGTTCGCATCCAGTGCCTGGTACCCCGCCCGAAGTGCACGTTCGTTGAGTTGAACATGTTGTTGGCGATAGGAGGGGAGCGATTGAGTCATCTCCTGGATCAGGGACTCAAGTTTTACGATGCCGCTCAAACTGGCGTAGGCTGCAATCAAAACCATGGAGGCACTCACCGGACTGCCCAACTCGGTGGCGATCTCCGTTGCCGGCACCTGATAGATGTTCACACCCTCTGCGTCCACCTCCCTCTCGAAAACGGTGGAGTTTAAGACCACCGATGCCCCGGGGCGCAATTTACCTTCAATGTCTCTCCAAAACTCGTGATGCATGGCCAGAGCGGCACCAATTTTGGATACCATGGGCGGGGTGCTGATGGCAGAGTCGGCGATAACAATCGTTGAGTCAGTATTACCGCCGCGCATGGTACCGCCGTAGGTGCCCAGGTACATGACCTCGCGCCCTTCAAGCGCGGCGGCCTGAGCTAAAACCTGAGCGCCGAGTTGAACCCCCTGCCCACCAATACCGGTGAGCATAATTTCTAATTCCATGCCTATCCCCGGGTATTGGTGCTACTTTGGCTCCATTCCACGGCGTAAACCATGAATGATAAATGTCATCAGATGCTGAACGTCTGCTTTTTTAGGTGGCGAGGAGGATAGTTTGTGCACCATCCAACCCATCACCGTGTTGTAGACAATCTCAGAATCACGGTCGGGATCCGCTGCAGGAATCTCGCCGGCAATGGCCGCAGCTTTTATTGCTTCGCGCAGCAATGCGGTGAGCTGGCGCTCGGAGTCTCTTACTTCTTCAGGAAACTGCTCGGACAGCCGTCCTCGCGACAGGGCAAATGGGCGTGTCGCGTGGGCCGCCTCTGGATTAAAGACCTGTTCCACCATGCCGTCTATCCACTGATGGATTTTTCTTTCCGGAGATTTGACCTTGTCCATGCGGTGCTCAAGGTAGCTGCGCAACATGCGACTACCCTCGTCCAGAACAGCAAGTAGCAATTCATCTTTGGATTGGAAGTGTTTATAAAATGCCTGATTGGACAGACCCGCGTGCGCTACAATCTCATTAACTCGCGGCTCCAGGTTTCCGGTTTTCTGTATTACCACAAAACTGGCCTCAACGAGACGCATCACCTCCTCTTCATATGCGGCACGCCGGCGTTCGATTGCGCGGTCGACTGCGCGGCTGGCCACTGAGCCTGGGGCGCTCTTGCTTGGGCCTACATTTTTTTGCATGTCTGGAATATCCACAATGTATTTTGAGAAAGTGTGTTCTATCAATTGAGAATACAATTCTAAGTGTTCTTCTTGATCCTGTAAAGAGTCGTCACACCCCAGCTTTTTAGTTTCTTCGAGCCAATGTAATACTGAAATACGAGGTCAGATTCGCTTCTGTCTGAATTATGCCGTGGGCACAAAACGCAGTGTAAAAGAGAAATCGCCCGCGAGGCGGTAATGTGCTGCAGTCCAACCTCCTTTTCCTGGCATTGTGGTAGGTAACAGCGTTCTTTACAAAACAGAATCGTATTCTTATAATTCTGTGGATACAAGAAATGTTGTGTCGGAGCGATTCAAATGAGATTTTCCTATGGCGAGGTTATGTGCGACCCGCAGTATTACATTTCACTGGCAAAAGAGGCGGAAAATGCCGGTTTTCACTCCTTTGTCATTCCAGACAATCTGGGTTTTCCAGCGTCCTTTGACACCTCATACCCCTACGCACAAGATGGGGACAATGCGTTTCTTGAAGACAAACCATTTATCGAACCCTTTACACTGATTCCTGCGCTGGGGGCGGTAACCCAAACACTGCGTTTTACCACGCTGGTGGTCAAACTGCCGGTACGGCCGGTGTACCTGGTTGCCAAACAAGCCACCTCAGTAGCCGTTATCACCAACAATCGTTTTGCCTTTGGTGTGGGATTGAGTCCCTGGCCCCAGGATTTCAGTGTCTGTAACCAGGACTGGGAAACCCGAGGGCCTCGTATGGACGAGATGATCGAGATTATTCGTGGATTTGCCGCGGGTGGTTACTATGAATTTCACGGAGAGCACTATGACATTGAGAAATTCAAGATGTGCCCGGTGCCGACACAGGCCATTCCAATTCTAATCGGCGGACATTCCGAAGCGGGGTTGAAGCGAGCGGCGCGCACTGGTGATGGTTGGATGCACGCCGGTGGCGACCCACAGGAGCTTGAGCGGTTGCTGCAAAGGCTCAATGAACTACGTCGGCAATACGGTCGCCATCACTTGCCCTTTGAGGTGCACGCGATTCCACAAGACCCCTTTGATTTGGATGGAATAAAACGATTGGCCGAGTTGGGTGTTACTGATGCTGTAGTGCAGCTGCGCAATGTCTATGGGCCCGACACACAAAATTTGATTGAAAAAATCGATTTGCTGCGAAAATATGCCGACCAGGTGATTGGACATTTCCGGTGACGGTATATATGGCGAGCACCGAACTGGTGATCGATAGGGGGCATATAGGGAAGTAGTTGTGACGACTGCTTCATTGGTAGTATAGATAACGGTGAAAAGCTTGGAGGGAATCCAGTGGACTTGACGTTTACACCAGAGCAAGAGTTGCTAAGACAGGAAGTTCGCACCTGGCTCGAACAGAACTTGCCACCTGTGGCACGACCTTCGTCAACCAGTGATGAAGCGAAGGCGTTTGACCTGGAATGGCAGCAAACCCTGTATCGTGGCGGTTGGGCCGGTATATCCTGGCCTGTGGAATACGGAGGAAGGGGGCTGGATACGCTTGAGCAGTTAATTTTCCTGCAGGAATACGCAAGTGCCGGTGCTCCAGATGAGGGCTTTCGTTTTAACGGTCTCAATCTCGGTGGGCCGACTATCATTGCCTACGGTAATGAACAACAAAAGGCTCAATATTTGCCGCCAATTCTGCGCGGAGAGACCATCTGGTGCCAGGGCTTTTCCGAGCCGGGAGCCGGTTCAGATCTGGCTGCGATACGCACACGAGGTGTTGTAGACGGCGACGAACTGGTCATCAGCGGACAAAAGATATGGACTAGTTATGCCCGTTTTGCCGACTATCAGCAGGTACTGGTACGCACCGATGCAGAACAGCTCAGGCATCGCGGGATATCCTGGGTAATCTGCAAAATGGATAGCCCGGGAATCACTATCCGCCCCATTGGGGACATGGCAGGTGGAGATGACCTGCATGAGGTCTTCTACGATGAGGTAAGAGTTCCCCTGGCCAATATTGTCGGTGGAATAAATAACGGCTGGAAGATTGCAATGGGACAGCTTGGTTTCGAGCGCGGAACAGCGTTTATGACCCTGCAGATTGAACTAACACGTGTTGTGGAGGACCTCATTGAAATGGCAAAGACGACCACTGTCGACAGTGGCGGGTTCGCGATTGAGGATGACGAGTACGCCCGGGCGCTGGGGAAATTACGGGTTGAGGCAAGGGCGCTTCAGGCAATGACCCTGATGGCGGTATCTCGCATTGAGCGCTCCGGATCACCCGGGGCGGAAGGGTCAATGTTGAAGTTGTACTATTCAGACCTGATTAAACGAGTGGGTAGTACTGCGGTAAAAATATTGGGAATGAGTAGACTCAATATGTCCGTTAAGTCTGGCCGCTGGCCGCATTGGCTGTTGTGGTCTTTTGGAGTCGCGCTGGGGGGGGGCACTTCTGAAATTCAACGCAATATTATTGGTGAGCGATTGCTTGGCCTTCCTCGCTAGTTTTTTGCGCCCCTGACTGGCACTACACTGCTGCCTCGCGCCTGCAAACGTAGGAGTTGGTGCAGGATGCTCTCGCAGGTAAGGATGCCCTTTTAAGACTTATTATGCCCGCTAATGACCGCATGTAATGGTTTGGTTTCCTCAAAGGTTTTCAGCTGCTGCCCTGAGGCTTTTGTTTGGTACTTTTCCTTCCAGGTTGAAATAGGCATTCCATACACTTCCTGAGTGGCTTGATCATAAGCCATGTCAACACCAGAACTGTTTGCCGCTGCCAGATACCACTTTGACAAACAGTTGCGGCAAAAGCCTGCCAGGTTCATCAAGTCAATGTTCTGTACATCCGTGCGCTTCTGTAGATGAGCGACGAGGCCGCGAAACGCAGCGGCTTCAATTTCGGTTCGAATTTTTTTATCCATCTAAGGTTCCCTGAGTTTCGCTTTGTTGCTGATTAGTGCCCGTTGTCATATTGCTTCTCCAGTTTAGTCTGCTAATCGCAGGTTGTGTATTTTTCTTTGTGTCAGAGTGCGGGATTTTATCTCAGCACGAGGATCCCTAATGTCGTCTCTACAGATCGCATAGCTTCCGCAGGTGTAACCTTGCCTAATAACTCGTGGTATCGCTCATGGTTGAAATGATCGATATGCACCCTGCGAAACCGTAATTCGAACAGCCATCGGTAGTTGAAACAAATCGTGACAGCGCGTTTGCCCGCGGTGTTCATTAATGTCAGCTACCTTTGCGCTCTCAGAATTCTCCGGACCACAGGTTTTGGAGGAGCGTGTCGCTTTTTCTCAGCTTAATGATATACGTACTAGGTGATTTGCCACGCGCAATGTTAAATTGGACATCTGTTACCTGAGCATTTTTTGCCATGACTATTCAATCGTTCGATAACTCTACTGCGCTGGAAGATATTCAGTCTGCACTCATGCGTGATGGAGGTGTCATCGTCAGTGGCCTGGTCGAGAACCGGCTCATTGATGATATCCTCATAGAATTGCGTCCGCATTTTGATAAGCAAGGCGCGAAATTCCAAAATGACTTCAATGGCTACAAAACGCTGCGCTTGGCTAGCATTTTGGAGCTTTCACGCACTTCCTCCGCGTTGATCGCCCATCCGTTGGTCATGAAGGTCGCTGATGCGGTACTGCTACCTCATTGCGAGAATTATCGAATCGGTAGCTGTACCGCGATCGAAATCCTGCCTGGTGAAAAAGCCCAGGTGTTACATTATGACGATGGCTTCTATCCCATTCGTATTCCCAATGTGGAATTCCAAATCAGCGCCATGTGGGCATTAGACGATTTTACGCTCGAAAACGGAGCGACGCGGGTGGTACCGGGAAGCCATCTTAATCGCGGTGAAATAGTGGAGGTAGAGAGTGAGCAGGTGCAAGCGGTTATGGCAAAAGGGTCCGTATTACTCTATCTCGGTTCGACCATTCATGGCGGCGGGGCCAACAAAAGTGATGCATCGCGGTCAGGGTTAGTCAACACCTATAGTCTTGGTTGGCTACGACAGGAAGAAAACCAGTATTTGGCTGTTTCCCGCGATGTTGCCGACAGTTACCCCGAGGTTGTCCGCAGACTGATGGGTTATCAGTCGCATGGTCCCTATCTTGGAGTATTCCCGGATGACCCTGATGGTCATTGGTATGATGCATGAAGTGAAAAAGCCCATGCGGCCAATTGTGTATACTGGATTGATCGAAAAGGTGGCGTTTATCCCCCTTATACTTTCATTGAATGGGTCGAAAATGGCCAGGCACCAGGCACCAGGCACCAGGCACCAGGCACCAGGCACCAGGCACCAGGCACCA
>JABHWT010000055.1 GCA_018657645.1 Halieaceae bacterium
CCATCTCCATGTTCTGTTCGGGGAACAATAGGGCTTACCAAAAGGTCGCTCACACCGCCACTGACCCGAAAACAATCGACACCCGCTGCCACCAACTGCGGTGCTATGCTGGGAGTATCATCAATGGAGCGGCCTCCCGGGTTCCGCTCATAGCCCGATATGCTAAGGGTAACAGGAAAGTCACCTCCCGCTCGCTGCCTGATTTCCTGTAGCACCTGTAGTAGAAATTTCAGCCTTCCTTGCTGACTATATCCTGCATAGTCGTCCTTTCTCTTGTTCCGATATTGCGATAGGAAAGAGCCGATCAGATTGTAAGCATGCGCTGCATGCAGCTCGATACCATCGTAGCCCGCTTCCCTGCTACGGCGGGCCGCCTCGCCATACTGTGCGGCAATGGTCTCAATTTCATCTACACCCAGCGCTCGACTGGCGCAGCCCCATACCGGAGCAACGGCAACAGAGGGCCCCACCGATTGCGTATCACCTAGCAGCGGCGCCACGGTATCCGGCCCCGGATGACTTATCTGTGGCTGCACCTTAGCACCGTGGGCATGCACCCGGTCCACGAGTTCCCTGTGACAATCTATAAAGCGATCATCTCCCAGAGTCATGGTGCGAGGCAGATACCTGTGCTCTACGTCCACAGTTATCAGCTCGGTAGTAATCAGACCGACGCCCCCTTGAGATCGCCTCTCAAGATATTTCATCAGGCGCTCACTGGGTGTTTGATCCTGGTTGGCATAGCTGGTTGTAATGGGAGACAAAACGATACGATTTTTTAGTCGCATGGTTCCCACATTAAGAGGAGAAAGCAGCTTCACAGTTTTGGACTAGCGGCGTGTTGAAAAAGTCTCTGTCGCGTGCAGGACGAGGCGTTTCCAGGAGAAAAAGCGGAGTTTATATGCCAATAAATGAGCATTTTGAGCCTGAAAACAACGAAGTAATGTGCCGTCAGAGGGTTTTTCAACACGTTGCTAGGGTAGCTGTTCCATCAGTGCATCAACATCCCAGTAGACTTTCAGAACAGTTATCTTTCCAGCGTCATTAACCTCGTAAACGCCCACCATCTCGGTGAATGTTTTGAGGGTTCCCGCCAGATTCGTCACTGTCATCACGACCGCAACAATCTTATCGCCACAGCGAATTCGCTTGTGGGGCACAACTGTTATATTTCCCGGTGCAATCATAAGATCCCAGAACTTGTTTATTTGATCAATGCCACGAAACCCCTGGCCTTCCGGATCGTGACCCGATGGCCCAACCGGGTCGTACACCACAGCTTCGTTATCGAACAGCTCCAGCCATTGCTCTTTGTTACCGGCCATGGCGTTGGCAATGGAGTTCTTGTGTGCCGTTATTGCAATTGAGTCTTCTTTCATTTGTTTTCCCGCCTTGGTTATTGTGTTGTAGGGCTATCCAGCGACGCCGCCGTTATCGACAGCGAACACGCTGCCGTGAATCATTCTAGCCTCATCAGACGCGATATAGGCAATTGCCGAGGCAATATCCTCCGGTTGTCCATTACCGCGCAGTGGTGTGTAGCGGTTGATTAACTCACCGTCCACGTCGTCGGGCATACTGATTCCGCCAATCATCTCGGTGTCGGTACCCCCGGGACAAACCACATTGACGCGGAGCGATGTCTTGCAATACTCCATCGCCATCGCTTTTGTCAGCTGAATCAGCCCGGCCTTGCTGGCACAGTAGGCCGCGCAATAGGCTTGCCCAATCAATCCGGCCGTGGAGGCCACATTAACAATATTACCTTTTGACGCCAACAGGTGCGGAATCGATGCCTGGCACAAAAACAGGGGACCGTTAAGATTGACACCCATGGTTAAGTTCCACTCCTGCTCACTGATCAGGTGAGTGTGCCCAAAGCGTATGATGCCCGCCACATTAACCAGAACGTGCAGATTACCGAAGTGCGCAACCGTTTTATCCACTGCCTCGAAACACTGCTCCCGACTGCTGACATCACACCGGCTCACCTCTATCAGGCCGCCGCTGTCAGTAATAGTGGCTTTTGTTTGAGCCAGACCACTTTCATCCACATCGAGCCCAAAGACACTGGCACCCTCAGCGGCCAGCCGTATGCAGGTCGCTCTTCCCATTCCCGATGCGGCTCCGGTAACCAGAACAACTTTCTCTTCAAACCGATTCATAGTGATCCTCTATAGCCATGCCAGTCATTTGAGCACGGTGAAAACAGATCAGGGCTTCCAACGCGCCGCCTTTCGATCCCAGGGGTTGTCGTGCTCGTCCCTGGGGATTGCAACCCTGGCCTGGCAGGATGTACATACTTGCTGTGCCACTGTCACTTCAAGAGCAAGATCCAACCAGCAGCAATCCGTGTCATCGATGACAATCTTGTCGACCCTGCCCGACAACACCATGTCATCCCCCGGATACACCGATTTGCTCATTTTGAACTTCATTCGGCCAACGCGACCCTTGGGTCCGGTCCAATCGGTAATAAACCTCTCAAACCAAGCTGCATTGTTCGGCGTGTTGATGAAGATATCCTGGGTGCCATTCCGGTGGATGGCAAACTCCTTGTCGTGATGCATCGGGCGCCAATCGCGGCTTGCCATAGCGCCAAGTACAACGGTGGTAGCTGTTACGCTATGAGATAAAGAAGGCAGTACCTGGCCTTCCTTCACCTGATCGACAGTAAGTTCCTTCAGTACTGTAATCCCCATGATCAGGCCCTCTTGTAGCCAAAAAAACTGTATATGTCGGAACCCACGTGCTCGCGGCGCTCATTAACCGTTTCGACATCGACAACCCAAAATCGCCCGGTTCCCAGCTTGGTGGTTTTAACTTCGCTTATCGACTTAATGACCTGGTGGGTAAACAACGTATCTCCCAAACGGACAGGTTCACCAAATATTGTCTCGTTACTTGCAACAATCGCCTCGGGTAATCCCAATATTTCCTTTATATCAAAGTGAGCCCGCATGGGTTTTTTGTCGCCTACCACGCCGGGAGACCAGTGGTGCGGTCTGAACCATACCGACAACATGGTTGGAGGCGTAATCTGGCCATGCGTAATTTCTTCGGCAACCTTGGGGTCCCAATACAACGGGTTGGCATTCTGTACCGCGGCACAGGTATTCCAGACATAGCTCATTTCGATCGGAAATTCTGTTTCCTCTTCGTATTGCGGCTTTCCAATCAGGGCCGTTGCTTCGGGTGGAATTTCTGGAATCTGTAAAGGCATTACGGTATTGCTCCTGGCAATGTCAAAAACTGGTTGGTCGATAGCATCATACCGAACACGGGTATCGTCAAGCAGATTCCTATTCTGCGGACTATTATCCATGTGGTCAATGAAGCGGTGTCCGCTGCAAGCTTGAAGACCGCTAACTAGTGGCCATCCAGAAACTCTTCAGTGCGAATGAATTCGGTAAAAGTCGATCGATGGTAATGCCCATCAGGACCGTCTGCAGCAGGGACGCTGCAGCCGAGCCCCCATGGATGGGTTCACGGCGTGTCTTGATGGGCATTATCATTGATTGACGACGCGACATAGATTAAAGACTACAATACAAGTGTTTCATCGATTCTTGGTGGCGCTCCGATGTCATATTTGCCGCCTGGACACGCAGCAAGTACATCCATGTATGCTCGTCTGCAGCGTCCCTGCTGCAGACGGTCCTGGAGGCAAACACGACACCAGAGCTTAATTCCAAAACCATCGTCTATAAAAACACCCCTTTCTGGACGGGCACTAACTATTCTCAAGGTTAGCGTATTTTCTTAAACTATAGTTATGCACGACCGATCCAATTGGGTTTAACATGTTATGACAAACTCTCAATAATAATGCAAACGCTCTGCTTTTCATTATTTTGTTGCACTAAGACTAATTACAACCAGACGGGGAATTCGCTCAATGGCATCAGAAAAGCACCTACTACTACGCATTGAAAAGGGCGTTGGCATCGTCACATTTAATCGTCCAGAGCGCAGAAACGCTATTAGTTGGGAGCTTGCAGAGGATTGCGTAGAGCTGTTTCGCGAGTTGCGCTTCAGAGACGATGTGCATGTTGTTGTGTTGACCGGAGAGGGAAAAGGCTTTTGCTCGGGGGGCGATGTCGAGTGGCTCAGTGGCGGTGGCGACCGCCCTATTCCCGGACTGTCCGACAAAGCCGTTCCGCGTTACCAACGAAAGACACCAGCGGGCCCGTTCGCAGAATTCAGCCGCGAAATTATCAACCTGGAAAAACCCGTAATAGCGGCCCTGCACGGCGCCACAATGGGAGCAGGCCTTGCCTACGCGCTGGCCTGTGATCGCCGATTTGCCGACACTACAACGCGAATGGCAGCCATATTCATTCAGCGGGGCTTTAGCCCGGATTGCGGAATCACCTATTTTCTTCCCCGTGTCACCAGCGTATCCAATGCCCTCATGATGGTGGAAACCGGAAAAATATTTGAAGCAGAGCAGTGTCTGGAAATGGGCCTAATTGATGAATTGGTCCCCGAGGGGCAGGCTCTGGAGGCAGCCCTTGAGTACGCGCAGTTACTGGCAGCGGGCCCCAGTGTCGCGGTGGATCTTGCGCGACGCTTTATCCACAAATCGCTGAATTCTACACTCGACGAAATGCTCGATTACGAGGCGGTTGCCGGCACGATTACGCTCCAAACACACGATGCGGCAGAGGGAACAAGTTCCTTTCTGGAAAAACGGGACCCTGTGTTTAAAGGACAATGAGTGTGTTAATACCCGCAGACGGCCAGCAATTGCTGACAGACACCAGGTTCGGCACGCTGAGCACAATTCGCCACAGTGACGGTCTCATTTCATCCAACCCGGTGGGTTTCGTATGGGATGGCGAGAGTTTGCGAATTTCCACCCTGAAAAGCCGGGTTAAATACAGCAATCTCAAAGCTGACCCGCGGGTTACCTTCTGCGTCGTCTCGACGCTCGATATCATGGACTATATCGAAATCCGAGGACTGGCCACGCTGGAGGATGATCTAGACCGCAGTTTTTTTCGACGTCAATTTGCAAGAGGCAGCTTCGGCTCAGAACCTCCACCAGACCTGGATCCTCCGGGGTCAGAGCGCGTAATAATCACGATTCATGCACAGCAGATCTCATGCCCAAAACTCTACGATGGAAAATTTAGAAAGAAATAGTCGCGGGCAAAGACGGTGCAACACACAGTGAACCTTCAATTCAAATAGTGAGAAAATCAATGCAGAGCGAAGATGTATCCTGGGATCACGAAGTAGATTTTCTGATCGTTGGATCGGGTGCAGGGGCGATGACGGCCGCTATCGTAGCCCATGATTTGGGCGCAAGAACACTGCTTATCGAAAAAAGCCCTCAATTTGGCGGCTCGTCAGCCATGTCGGGCGGCGGTCTCTGGATACCCAACAATCATCTCATGAATGACCTGGGCTTTGAGGATAGCAGCGATAAAGCCATGGCGTATCTGAAGAGCTGTGTTGGGAGCATCGTGCCTGAAGCGCGTTTGACCAGCTACCTGGAGAATGCCCCCAAAGCCGTTCAATACCTGTGTGAAAAAACGCATTTGAATCTGCACGTAGTGCCAGATTATGCCGATTATTATCAGGAACTACCCGGATCTCTTGAAGGTGGACGTTGCCTGGAGGCAACACCGTTTGATGGCTCTCAAATGAATGAGGAGGAGTTTCTTCAAATGAGAGCGACCCCTCCCCAGGCATTGATACTTGGCCGTATATCAATGGCAATAAGTGAGGCGCAGGCCTTACTCACCCATTCACCCGGGTGGATAATGCAGTTTGTTAAACTCGCGCTGAACTACATCGGTGACATTCCCTGGCGTTTTCGGTCAAAGCGGGATCGTCGATGTTCCTTCGGAAATGCGCTGATAGGGCCTTTATATCAATCACTCAAAGAGCGCAATGTACCACTGTGGTTAAACACCAGCTCCAATCGCTTACTGGTAGAGGACGGACGTGTCGTGGGGGTGGAGGCGAACAAAGAGGGCGAGCAGGTCAACATTCGAGCCGTCAAAGGCGTATTGTTGGCGGCAGGTGGTTTTGATAATAATCCCGCTATGCGCAAGAAATTCCTTCCCGACCCGTCGCTTGCTCAGTGGAGTTGTGGCAACCCCTATTCCACCGGCGATGCCATTACTATGGGCCAGCAGGTCGGCGCGGGATTAGAGCTGATGGACGAGGCCTGGTGGGGACCCACGGTGGTGGTTCCGGGCGAAGAGCGAGCCCGCATGATGGTGATAGAGAAGTCGCTGCCCGGCGGTATGTTGGTCGACAAGAACGGGAAACGTTTTGTAAAAGAAACAAGCGCTTATGACGACGTCGTGAAGGCAATGTATGCCAACAATACAAGCGAGGCGCCCTGCATTCCGGCCTATCTGATTTTTGATGCGAGGTTTCGCAAAAAATACCCCGTAGGGCCCCTGTTGCCCGGGGCACAACTACCGGACTGGGCTGTGAGCAGTGACATCAAGAAGCACTTTGTCAGAAAAGCAGATTCCCTTGAGGCCCTGGCGCACAAAATGGGAATCGATGTCTCGGGCCTGAACGCCACGGTTGAAAAAATGAACGAATACGCCCTTTCCGGCAGGGATCTGGATTTTGGCCGCGGAGAAAATGCTTTCGATCAGTTTTACGGTGATAAATCTGTAACCCCCAACCCCTGCATGGCGCCCATTGCAAAAGCCCCATTTTACGGTATCGAGGTCTATCCCGGAGAACTAGGAACCAAGGGCGGGCTTAAGGTCGATGAGCGAGCCAGGGTTTTAGGACCGGATAGCGATTTAATTCCCGGGCTTTATGCCACCGGCAATTGTTCCGCTCCCGTATTTGGACGCACCTATCCAGGAGCTGGCTCGACACTTGGCCCCACGACCACGTTCGGATATGTTGCAGCAAGAGACGCTCTTGAGTGAGATCAGGCACGAACTAGGCAGAGCGCTACTGCTAATACTCTTCGTCGAGAAAATCAACAACCCTGCCCGCCAGTTTCCACTTGTCGAGCAGTTTTGCAACGGCCTGCATGTGTTGCTGCAGGTATTGTTCAGCCCCTGCCCCATCGCCAGATTCAATCATCTTGATGAGATTCTCCTTGGCTTTAATGGCGCGAAGCTTGCTGCTTTTGTGGTCTTTTTGCCCGGCGGACGCCACCCAGATGTACTGCGTATTGCGGGTCAGTATATCGGTGAGCATATTACTCAACAGTATCAGAGTCTGGATTTCACTGAACTCGACCAGTGTTCGAAAAAAACCCGTCGATACGGCACCAAACTCGCGATCGTTTTCAAGGCAGTCTCGGCTTCGTTCTACCCATAAGCGCAAAACGCCCGGAGCCGCGACGTTTTTTGATTCGGCTACGATTCTGGCGGCGGGCGGCTCGAGAATGCTGCGCGCTTTGTATACATCGGCCGTAGTGACTTCATTGGACTGCAGAAGCAGACTAAAGTAACGCGTAGCCACCTTGGGGTCTGGTCGTAAAATCAAGGCGCCATGACGAGCGCCACGGGATATGCGGATCAGGTTTTCCGATTCCAGAATGCGCACGGCTTCGCGCAATGTAGGCCTGGATACACCATATTGACCCGCGAGATCATTCTCGTGGGGCAAGGTATCACCTTCCCGTAGTACACCGCGCACAATTTTGGCTCGTAGGTCATTCGCAACAATTTCAGCTGACTTGGGAACTCGAAGCTTGTCGATGGTATCGGTCGCGGATTTCTTACCTGACACTATCTGCAAACCTCTCGTTGTTGCCCGCCGGGTCTAATGTAGGAAGTCGCCACGATGTGTTGCCAACCTAGTTAACCTATAGATACTCTAATCCTGTTTTATTTTTCAGTTCAAGTCAAACGCCTAGGCCTTTCTCTACTGCTACCAGTGGCATAAATGCCCTATTAACCGCTTGTAGCGAAGAGCTCGGCTATATAATCGGGGTATGCCTAAGCAAAATGGAGGGTTATTAAAATCATTACCTATGTAACGTAGTTATATAGGCATACTTATATTGAAGAGCCTTGAACACGCTATCCACTGAGCACTGCCCGCTAGCGGTTGAAACCCCACGCCCTTTAGCGGGCAGTGCTCAGCAGACAGCTGCATATTAGCCGCCTCTGGACCATGCCTTACAAATTCAGACAATGTGTAGTTCGCAATAGTGGCATGCCTGAAATCTACATTTTGCTGATAACTTCGTCGCCGAACCGTTTAATCGAGTCAATCTTTACCTGCAGGGGCGCCGCGGGGCTGTGCCCATAGATCGCCCAGGGCATGGTGGTGGTCACCGTAACGCCCATATCGCCCATCTTGTGGTAGCCACCCAGCGTCATGGCATCAATACAGCCAAAGGACAGTATCTCAAAATCCCGATCCAGGGTTCCCGCCTCTCGCCGATAGTCACTCAGTTTCTCTAATAGTGCCTCTAGTTCGGCCAGAGTGTGCAAATCGGCGATCCAGCCGTCATTGTTGGCTGCCCGCTTTAAAGCGGGTGCTGAAAATCCGCCCACGTAAATCGGAATCGGTTTTTTTGGTTTTGGTGCCATTCGCAAAGGGGCAAAATCGTAGAATTCACCGTGGTGCTCCACTCGCTCGCCGGTCCATAGCTTCTTCATGACCTCGATCATCTCGTCCGTCCGCTTGCCACGCTTTTTGAAATCCATATCTGAAACTTCAAATTCCTCTGGCATCCAGCCCACGCCAATTCCAAGGCCCATGCGGCCATCGGTAAAGTGGGACACAGTGCTCAGGATTTTGGCCACGTGAAAGGGATTTCTGGCTGGCAGCACATAGACGTTGGTGTAGTAATGCAAGCGACTGGCCACCTGCGACATAGCGACTATAGATATCCAGGGGTCGGGAAAAGGGTCGGTTTCTGCAAAGCGGGGGGTACCATCTTCGGTGTAGGGGTATGGCACGGATAGCTCGGCAGGATATATAAGGTGGTCTGGCAAGGTGATGGCCCAAAAGCCACTCTCTTGAGCAACCTTTGCCAGATCGCAGTAATCCGATGGTTCTGTAAAAGCTATAGACAACCCAAATTTCATACAAGCACCACTCCAATTGGCAGACAAACCAGGCATCGAGTGCTTACTATACGGCACCTCTTGTTACGGGGTGTAATTTTCGCTGTTCAAAAGGAAGGCTTTCTCACCGCGTGCGCCCTCTCAGACGCTCTTTGCCTGGTCCAGCGCCAATTCCAGCAAATAGGGGATCATTTCGGTATAACCAGCCTCGGGACGATCCTGCATCCAACGTAACAGGGTGAGGGAGCGTACCGCTACAAACAGCGGTACGTTCTCTACAATATGAGCACAGTCCGGTCGGCGGCGCCGATACCCCTCCATGAGGGCATCATAGTGTTGGTCATAGTGAGCCTGACCGGTTATCTCATCCAACTGGTCATGAATTGCCACTGCAAGATCAAATGCATGCCAGCCAAAGCCTGCATCGTCAAAATCTATAACCGATAATGTGTTACCGCTTCGCAGTACGTTGTCGGCATTTAGATCGGCGTGAATCATACCGTAGGCATCACCAGTGGCTAGCGATGTGAGAAACTCAAACAAACGATTCCGAATAACTAAAAGTGCCGCTCTTTGTTCATCGGACCCGGCATCAATTTCCCAAAACCGGCCCCAGAAGGGTTGCGCACCCATCAAGCCCTGCGCATCCCAGGCGTGGCGCTTGAAGTTACCGGGTGCCGACCAACCCGCAGTGGCCAGGTGAAAATCCGCGATTAACTGCCCCAATTCACCATAAACGGCTGCAGTTTCGACGCTCCCGGATGCCTGCTCCATGTACTGGGCCAGAGTTATACCGTCAATCCACTTTACCAGACCTACATGTCGAAACTGATCCGTACCCGGCAGTTTTACCGTGGCATAGGCCTTTCCGTCCCGGGTATCGACAGCCTGTGGAACCGACAATCCGGCATCTGCCAGAGCGGCAGTCCACATGTGTTCAGACTCCAGAGCCTGGAGGTCATGGTAACCCGCGCGATGAATTCTCAGGGCGTAGACCTGCCCCCTGTCGTCTTCAACCTTATAAATGGTGTTCTCTCGCTGAGAGTGGTGCTTTACCGTGACAATTCTCAACTCCCATTGCTCGAGAGCATTTTGAGCCAGATTGGCTAGCACATCTTCGGCGACCGTCGATTCATTCATTTTCGTCATCATCCCAGTATTCACTAGTCTCGGCGTCATAATCCGGTTCCGCTGGCGCTCGCGGATCGAGATGGGTAGAAACTGCGCTAACCCAGGAAACGGGTTGGAATACAGTTTGCTCCGCAATTGGCTTCGACAGCCGCTCTACTATCTGATACAGCGCGAACGCAGCAAGGGCGAACAGCACAACAGCTGCGAAGGCAAACAGCCCCCCGGGACCGAAGTTAGCCATGGACAGGGAACCAACGAGCGGCCCCAGTGTAGCACCCAGACTGTAGGCCAGTACCAGGCTAGCGCCGGCCGGAACCAGCTCGTCAACCTCCAGCCAGTCATTCGCTTCGGCCACACACAGCGGATAAAGCGGGCTCGCCAATCCACCGACGAAAAAGGCCAGCACCAGCAAATGCCCAAAGCCTAGCGTCGGCACCAGCGCGACTACCAGTGCCGCTAAGGCGGACACCAATGCAATAATTAGTATCAGTTTCTCGCGGTCATATCGATCAGACAAGACACCAAGCGGATATTGTAGTATCAGAACACCACCTAGAGTGACGGCCAGGAAAATGGAAATTCGCACGGCATTCAGGCCAATGGCATCGCCGTAGACGGCCCCGAGACCGAACACCGCACTTTCAACCAAACCCACTGCAACAGCGCCTATTACGCCCAGTGGCGACAGGGCAAACAGTTTGCCCAGCCCAAACCTTTTCTGCTCTCCCATTTCAGGATTGCCAGTGCGGGTCATAGCCACAGGCAGCAGGGCCGCTATAAACAGAATGCCAGAGGCAACAATCAAACCGCTCCCTACCGGGTCACCCGCATTGAGCAGCAGCGGCCCCGTTGCGAAAGCGCCGTTCATAACGATGATATAAACCGATAAAACCCGTCCTCGCGTTGCATTGGTGGCCCGGTGATTGAGCCAGCTTTCGGCAATCATGGTCAACCCGGCGGTGCCATACCCGGCTATCATCCGCAGTAGCAACCAGGCTGCGAGGGACTCGCCGACGAACACCAGCAGCAAAACTGATAGTGCGCCAATGGCGGCATACACCACAAACGCCCGAATGTGACCCACCCTGTCGATCACTCGAGCACCAAACAGTGACCCGACCAGCAATCCAAAGTAATAGGCTGAGGTAATGAAGCCGATAGTAAGGCTGGAGGTTCCCGTAGCGGCAAGACGCACGCCGATGATTGCCATCAACGCGCCGGACCCTATATTAAGAATGGCAATTCCAAGTAACAGCGCACTCATGGCGCGCAGAATGGCGCCAAGCCCCGAGTGAGATTCCGTGCTATCGACCCCAGTCATGGTGAACCTCTACGTCATTGCCGAGAGCGTCGAGCGCGCCTTGTTTGCCGAAATAAAACCGGTTCACGCACTTGCGGGTACGCTGACAACAACCTGCCCGCTAACATGGTTACCCAAACTGTTTTTGCCAACCACATCAATGTCGACAAGGCATTCATTGTTTTCAACACGTTTGGCACTGACTGCGCCGGTAAGGGTCATTTTGTCCCCAGCGTAATTAGGCACACCCAGACGAATATTCACACGCTTAAGCACGGCCTCCGGCCCGGTCCAGTCAGTTACAAAGCGACCCACAAACCCGTTGGTGGTCAATATATTCATAAATATGTCTTTCGATCCCAGTTCAATGGCCTGGTCGCGATCGTGGTGGACATTTTGATAGTCCCGCGACGCCAGGGCCGTTGCCACAATCAGGGTCGTCGACACGTCTATATCCAGCGGCGGCAACGCCTGCCCTTCTGTAATGTCAGTAAACCGTAAACTCTGCATGTTCTGTGGACCTTTGTGGGTGGGCCTCATTCAGGCCGGCGGATTAAATCGCAATAGCCGAAAACGCATTTCAACCAGTTTTTGTTGGTGCTGGTTGTAAAATAAATACAGTTCATTGGTGAAATAACCTTCGCCCAGAGCTGTCTGTTTGCGCTCGGACACAGATTCAAGCATGGTGGTGAAGCTGACTTGATCGCCCAGATAAACAGGCTGCAAATACTCCTGATCGCAGTTCACAGCGACCACCGACACGAAGCCTGCCTCGGTTAATAAATCGAAATGGCTGTTGGCTCCGGCGGGCAGCCCCTTCGAGCCGGGCGGAAATCGCCCCGTATATCCAGCCATAGTCCAGGCCTGGATCATAGTGGGCGGTGCAACAACGCGGCCTGCCACGCTGTTAGCTGCAAAATCCGGGTCCGTATACTGGGGGTTTTCGTCGCCCATGGCATCACACCAGTGGCGAATCATTGCCTGGTTCACCGGGTCCCAGCTTAGCCTCGGACCAACGACTAGACCAATGCACTCGTCGAGGCGCTTTTCCAGCTCTCGCTGTTCCATCATGAAGTAGAAAACCGCATTGTTTTATCCTTAGTGGAGGATCCGGCAGCTCTCCCGAGGATTTGTCCAATAACTGGAGTAATTCCAGCCAGTCCAAGGTCTCGCCTCGCGCCAGTTTAAATATCAGCCCTGCCAAAATCCACCCCTAGCCAGGAAAATGCACCAGCCCACGACCCCGGTGCGGGCTATCAGGCAACTGGCGCAATTTCCGGGCTGATGCAACCACCCTCCTGCGACCGGCTAAATGCCAACCATTTCGCTATTTAGTAAACCTTGTTTACTTCCCCCTTCTGATCTGGTATCAATAGTCGTGCCCGTGTTCAAGCCATACAAACAGGTAGTACCGCATTAGATTGTAGAACTGACAATAATTAGCGTATAGACAGAGGGAATGTTATGAAAAATGTAAGAATTGGCCTTCAACTCACCACCCTTGCCAGCGTTGTCGCCGCTCTGGTGTCGGCGCCAGGCTTTGCCCAGGATGAATCCTCGGGTCGCTCGATGGTGCTCGAAGAAGTGCTTGTGACTGCTCAGAAGCGCGAAGAGTCATTGCAGAACACCCCTATCTCAATCACCGCACTGGGCAAAGATGCTCTAGAGGGCATGGGCGTCTACGAAGCACAAACCGCGGGCGATTACATTCCTAACCTGGTCATCCAGCAACAGCCCGGTACCAAGGACAATTACGCTATTTCCATTCGCCAGGTAGCTACCGCCGAAACCTCACTACTCAACGACGGTACCGTAGCGCTGTATAGCGACGGCGTCTATCTTGGCAGAAGCACCGGGGCAGCCTTTGATTTGGTTGAGCTGGAGCGCATCGAAGTTTTGCGCGGCCCGCAGGGCACACTGTACGGGCGCAACACGATTGGTGGCGCAATTAACCTGATCACCGCAAAGCCCACAGATGAATTCGGGTTCAGACAACAACTGTCCACCGGTAATCGGGGCTACTTTCGCTCAGTAACCTCTGTAGATACAGGAAAATTTGGCGATTTTTCAGTCAAACTGTCCTATGCAATGGCCGAAAAAGACGGCAACGTGACCAATTCCGCACATAACAACTCCCCCGGCGAGACCGAGTCAGATGCCGCACGGGTGGCTCTGCGCTGGACCCCCACCGAGAGTTTCACTGCCGACTACGTCTACGACTACTCCAAGCGACGCAGCAACCCCAGCCTGTTCCAGATCACCAAAGTCCGGGATCTGCACGCCTCCATGGGTGGCGCCATTACCCAGCAGGCCGCCGCCTACGCCTCGCGGGATCGCAAGAGCAAGCTGTCGTTTCACATTTCCTCAGATAACAACACGAGTTCGGATATCGACGCGCACTCGCTAACCCTGGAATGGGCACTGGATAATGTCACCTTTAAATCCATCACGGCTTACCGCGATTGGGAAAGTGAAGGGAACGGTTCCTCGAGCAACGAGTTCGGTAGTTTTCTGGCCGATGGCGCCACGGTACTCGATGGTGCCGGCGGCATGCTGCCCGCGGGAACACCGGTTGCTGTATTCAACGCCGGCCGTATCAGCGAGGCCGACCAGTTCTCCCAGGAGATCCAAGCCATGGGCACGGCGATGAACGACAAGCTGAAATACACAGTGGGTTTGTTCTACTTTGACGAGACCGTCTACGAGGACAATCCGCAACAGTTTATGATGCCTGCGGCAATCGCCTACGGTGCCCAGCCGCAGGTCGTGCAGTCCTTCTTGTGCATGGATCCGACCTTCAGCAACCCCTATGCCTGTGTTGGCAAGGATACCGTGTTGTACGCCCCGATATTTATCTACGGCTCGGATAACAAGTCCAAGGCGGTCTACGGGCAGTTTACCTATTCGCTCACAGATCGTCTTGACGCCACACTGGGCGTCCGTTATTCGGAGGATGAGAAGGACGTATTCCTGGAAAACTCCACCATCATCCGGGATGAGGGTATAGAGCGTGTCACCGCGGACAACGACTGGGATAACGTCAGTACTGCCTTCACCCTGAACTACCAGTGGACCGACGACGTCAGTATTTATGCCAGCTACTCCGAGGGCTATCGCTCCGGCGGTTTCAGCGCCAGGGCCACGACCGCGGATGCATTCCAGACGCCCTTTGATGAAGAGCTGGTGACCTCCTACGAATTTGGCTGGAAAGCGGATTTGTTTGATAACCGGGTGCGTTTCAATGGCGCGATCTACCACTACGATTATGAGGACGCGCAGATTAACCAGTTTACGGCGGGTGCCGGTGGCGCCTCGTCGAAAGTCGTCAACGCGGGGGAATCCGAGGCCGATGGCATCGAGGTTGAAATCACCGCTATCCCAATCGAGGGTCTGACAATCACAGCCGCCTACGGCTATAGTGACTTTGAATATAACAGTTTTGTAACCACATACCAGGACCCCGACACTGGCTTTAGCGATCCATCCGGTAACATCGATATTGCCGATATAGCCAAGGTTCAACCGCCCAAACAAACCGGCAGTTTAATCGTCCAGTACGACTTCGAACCCTTCAGCTTTGGTCAACTCAGTGCGCGTATCGATAATACCTACACCGGCAAGCGCAACTACCATGCCATGCTCAACAAATTCAATGAATCGGGCGCCGCAAGCCTGATTAATGCGCGGGTGTCTCTGGCTGGCATCTCGATCGCTGGAGGCAACCTGGATATAGCGGCCTGGGGCAAGAACATCACCAATGAAAGGAACCGGGAGTTTGGCATTGACTTTGCCGCCCTGGGCTTCGCCGGTAACAGCTATAAGGAAATGGCCAGCTACGGTATAGATCTGGTCTTCGATTACTAAAGTGGTGTGATCCGGGCATGATGGCATGAGCGTCAGCTAGACGACCGCTCGTGTCATCTGCCCTTCGCGATTCCAAAGCTGGTTCTAAAGCCCGGTGGTGGGCAACGGAATGGGGCTAGCGAATATTCCATTGTATTGAGAGTTATCATCGACGTAAGCCCGACCACCTTCCAGCCTGTTTTACTCTATAAATGGAATTTACACCGACAATTGCACTTTGTTTTGAGCTGCATATCCAGGCCCTGATATTCTCCAGATCAATCGATATGAATTTGCACTTTTATAGTGTATTTACAAAGAGTTATAGTGCTTATACAGAAACAGCATTAAGCACTGACTACTATGTGCTCCGGGGACAGTGTCCGTTGAGTTAGAGAAATTATAACTTGGTTTTTGGATATATCGGCCTTATTATCTGTCTTACACGTAACCGCACAACAGGTGCGCCGAAAAGCGGAGTAAGTAATGCAAGACAAGAGTATGTACAACCTAGATGCAACAGGCATGGATTCTGTACTCAGTACAAATAAAGTACTGAGAAATACCTACATGTTATTGAGCATGACACTGGTATTTAGCGCCATTACGGCGGGCATCTCCATGGCAATGGGTTTGGGGCACGGAACCGCACTGATCATGAGCCTGGTGGGCTTTGGTTTGCTGTTCGTTGTAAACCGCACCGCCGATAGCAGCAAGGGAATCATTGCTATTTTTGCCTTTGCCGGTGTGATGGGCGCCTCGATTGGACCGATGCTGAATTATTACCTTGCCATGCCCGGCGGTCCGGCGATAGTAATGCAGGCCTTGGGCGGTACAGCGGTGATGTTTTTCGGACTGTCCGGCTATGCACTGACAACCCGCAAGGACTTCTCCTACATGGGTGGTTTCCTGATGGTGGGATTACTGGTGGCGGTGGTTGCCATGATCGCCAATATATTCCTTCATATACCGGCCCTTTCGCTGACCATTTCGGCAGTTGTGGTGTTGATTATGTCGGGGCTGATCCTGTTCGATACCAGCCGCATTATAAATGGCGGCGAGACCAACTACATTCGCGCCACCGTAGCGCTGTACCTGGATATCTACAACCTGTTTATCCACTTACTGCATTTGCTGGGCGCACTGGGAGGCGACGACTGATACGGGGGAAGAAATTGCTCCCACGCAGTCTGGCAGAGCGTATATTGACGGGTTCAATCAAGCCACATAGAAGCGCGGCGTAGGGCGCATGTAGGCAGGTTTAACCCGATGATTTACTCTCTGCTGGTACTATCCCCTCCCCACTCCGGCCAGGGCGCCTCTACCGCCGTACAGTTCGCCCGGGCCGCAATTTCTCGCGGTCACAGTATTCACCGGGTATTTTTCCTCGATCAGGGAACCTACAACGCCTGCGCGGCGCAGGTGACTCCCCAGGATGAATCCGACACATTACAGCAATGGGTAGATCTGGCCCAGGAAAGCAATGTGGAGTTGGTGCTGTGCATAGCCTCCGCCCTGCAACGAGGATTGATCGACAGCACCGAGGCCAGGCGATATGACAAGCAAGCCGCGACCATTCATCCTGCATTTGTAATCTCTGGCCTGGGGCAACTGGTGGACGCTTCAGCCGCCTCAGAGCGCATGATCACTTTCGGTTGCTGACGCGTGCCCTCAAATGCAAAAAACAGTTTGCTGGTCGTTGTCCGCCATTCGCCCTACGGTAGTAGCGTGGCGCGGTCGTCACTGGAGGTGGCGTTGGCAGCAGCCGCCTTCGAGCAGCCCGTGGGCTTGTTGTTTGTCGGAGATGGCGTTTTGCAGTTAATACCGGATCAAGAGCCAAGCGGCATTGGTGTTAGAAACATCGCCAAACTCATTCAATCGCTGCCTCTATATGACATAGAAACACTGTATGCGGATGAACAGGCCCTGCAGCGCTACGGCCTCGATCCACAGACACTCCCACAACAGTTACTCCCCCTGAATACCGCTGCGATTCAGGCGCTGTTTTCTAACTACGACCACATTCTGAGTTTCTGACTGTGATATTGCATACCCTGAACCGTGCGCCCGACAGTGCAGCTTTCAGAGACTGCCTCAGGTTTCTGACGGCAGACGATGCGCTCTTGCTTCTGGGAGACGGTATCTATGCGGCATTAAAAGACAGCTCAAGCAGCGAAGAGCTCGCAGTGACCGGAGCCAGTCTCTATGTGCTGGAAGCAGACGCCAGTGCAGCGGGCATTGTGAACCTGCTCGGTAACGACGTGACCTTAGTTGACTTTGCAAAATTTGTAGAGCTGACCGAGCATTTCCCCCGACAACAAGCCTGGCATTAAAATGCTGCCCACCAGTGCATTCGATGGGGAGGGGTTTCTGGTCAGGTTATCCGACTGGGCCCCGCCGGTGGCGGAGCAGATAGCTGCTGGGGAAGGAATCGCCATGACCGACGCGCACTGGGAGGTCGTTAATATTCTGCGGCAGTACTACCTGGATTTCGATTCTACCCCTGCGATGCGAGCGCTGGTGAAATACTGTGCGCAAAAGTTGGGGCCCGGTAAGGGCAACAGCATCTATCTCCTGACATTGTTCCCCGGGTCTCCAGCCAAGCTAGCCAGCAAAATCGCGGGTCTCCCCAAACCCGACAATTGTCTTTAATAATGATTCTGCCAGCAACGTTTCTCTACTGGATAACTGCTTAATGCCGCTAAGTGCCGTAAAGCCAGAGCAATACGAGACTTTGCTCAAGGAAAAGACCGCGCAGGCGGCGGCCCTGCTGGCACCTTTTTCTCCACCAACGCCCGAAATATTCAGATCTCTACCCACCGGTTATCGAATGCGCGCCGAGTTTCGTATGTGGCATGACGGCGATCAATTGGACTATGTCATGTACAGGCGGGAGGCCCCTGGTAAACCCATCCCTATTTCTGAATTCCCGATTGCCAATGCCAGTATTGTGTCACTGATGCCCAAACTGGTTGAACGACTGAAAACCAATATGGACTTGCGCCGAAAATTGTTTCAACTGGAGTTTCTCAGCACTTTGGCAGGCGAAACGCTGATCACGCTCGTCTACCACCGGAAACTGGACGCCAACTGGCAAAGCGAGGCCAGACAACTGGCCAGGGACCTGCAGGTTCAGATTATTGGCAGAAGTCGAAAGCAAAAACTGGTATTGGAGCGCGATTACGTGACTGAAATTTTGCCCGTTGCAGGCCGATCCTACCGTTATCGACAATACGAGCAGGCGTTTACCCAACCCAATGCCCTGGTCAACATTCAGATGATCGAGTGGGCCTGTGATAAAGTGGCTTCACTGGGTGGCGACCTGCTCGAGTTGTACTGCGGCAACGGCAATTTTACCCTGCCTCTATCCCGCCATTTTAACCAGGTTATCGCCACCGAACTAAGTAAGGCGTCGATCAAAGCTGCAAGGGAAAACCAGCTCGAAAATACGATCGACAATATTCAACTGATTCGACTGTCGGCGGAAGAGGTAAGCCAGGCATTGGCCGGCGAGCGGCAGTTTCGTCGACTGGCGGCACTGCCCAAACCACTGAACGACTACGATTTGAGGGCTGTATTTGTCGACCCTCCCCGCGCCGGGCTCGATGCCCCAACAGAGCAGATGGTCGCCGCCTTTGATGCCATTATCTATATCTCCTGTAATCCGGAAACCCTGGCCAAAAATCTGCTGTCTATTTGCAAAACTCACAGAATCGACAGCTTTGGTCTGTTCGATCAATTCCCCTACACCCACCATATGGAGTGCGGTGTTTTACTGCGCCGAAGATAATCAGCAGCGGATACCAAATGCCAGCAGACCTCGCCCCAGAACTTCATCGAGACGCTCTTCATCTCCCGCATTGATGTCGATGGAGCGCAGTTTAAGCTCGTGATAGATTTCCCGTTTGCGCAGTCTGGAGGACAGCTGATCCGCGGCTATTTCGGCGCCCCAGCAGTCGATATAGACGCTGCCCACCGGCAGATAGAAATCTGCCAACAGTAATTCCTCGGTCGGTAGCGCCCGGCGATAGGCGTGCGTGAGCTGTGCGAGATACAGCCAGTCGCAAACCCGCAGTTCCAGTGCCGACTGCAGAATGTGCCCGTCAATTCCGTTACAAGTGACAGTTGCGCCCTCCTGTGCGTCAAACAGATCGGGCTCGCCGGTGCCTGGCAGGGACTGAGCCTGTATCTGGTCCGACTGCTTGGCCAGCTCCCGGTGAACCACCGGGTGGTCGACAATTTCATGGGGCCAGGTCACATAAAACGCCCCACTACTTTCGCTCTCCTCCTGCTGCCCTCCCAGTGTGCGCCCAAAGGCCGTCAGCTCCCAGCCCAGTATGCTGTGCTGTTGCAACCCCAGCTCCCCCAACGCCCGATTTATCTGGCGTGCGTGAAGGCGTGGGTAGTAGCGTTGCATGGCGGCGGCGGTAATACGCTTTTTTAGCTCGATGGCCGACAATAATTGATGCCCCTGGAGGGATTCCGGCCACACGATATAGCGGCCAAAACGGTTGCTATTCTGAAAACTGCCGCCCTCAAACTCGCCCTTGGGGGTTAATGTCCATCCTCCATTCTCTCGTGCAATCCAGCCGTAATCCTTTAGCGTTGCAAACAACTGCTGTACAGGAATATCCAGCTTTTTAGCCAGTGCGGTGGTAGACAGTTTGTTATCTTGCGGGGCCATAGCGCCTAGTCTCGCGAGGCGACGTCCCGATACCGGCTTTGCAACGCGCTGTACACCTGGTCGGCAAAGTCCGTAGCGGCGCTGTCCAGATCAGCCAGCAATTCAACCAGGTGTTCGTTGTCCTCTCGTCCGCTCCAGTTTTTTATGTAGTGGCCCTCTTTGTAGCCATGATCCTGGCGAAAGAAATTCAGCACATTCTTTCCGATATACGCGGTGTAAAGCTCCTCAAAGCCCAACTCAGCCGCCGACATCAACTCCCAAAATCGGGACGGGGAAAAACCCTGTGTTTGCAGTGTGTGTAATGCCAGTTCCTCGGTGGCCTCGCGTACACCGAGTCCGGTGGGCTGATAGCCATCCACCTCCTCAACAATATCGGCCGCAATGTCCTCGATTGTCTTATCGCCGCTAAACAGCGCAGACATACCAAAGTGCCATATATCGATAATCTCCAGTTGAACCTGAGGCATATCTGGCACCTGTCTCTTCCACCATTTGTAACCGTAGTGATCGATAAGTTCACCACATTCGATCCAAAGGGCGCGATACCACTCGAAATCCTGGGTTGACCACTCCTCATGAACGCGCGTATTCATGCTGTTTTGCATTGTCAGCATGTTAATCAGGGCCTGTTTCATAGGTTCATTTCCTAATTTAGATCGATCCAGTGTGAGGGTATATTCTCCTCCACCAATTGGGTGATGGAAATAGTAATAATATTGTGTTCCTCTCCCACGCCGGATGCAAAACGTGATGTCTTGTCACTGCGCGCGATCACCATTGCACCGGGGTATTTGCGGCGCAGCCACAATGCGGTACGCAGGTTGTCTTCCTCCTTTCCGGTACCCAGAACAAATACCGTGTTATCTCCACCGATATCGATGTCGTGGCGCAGGCGGTCCCACACTTCCGGATGGCTTATATTCCCCTCGTATACCTTGCGGTGATATTCACCGGCAAAGGCAGTTTGTTCATCGGCAACCAATACCCGCCTTTGGGCGTCGACATCAATAACCGCAACGGCATCCAGCTCGCCGCGAGCGCGGAACTGCAGCTCCTCCAGAATGGTTTGGCCAAAACGGCCAAAACCGGCCAGTATAACCACGTCTTTGTCGTGAGTTTCCTTAAAATGGTGCAGCATGTGGGAGCGAACCAGGCCCGAGGCCGCCAGGTGGTAGGTATTGAACGTCTCGCAATAGGTCGCGACCAGTGTATTTTCCATGGCGCGCATAAACCGCAATGTGCCGCAATGAATAACAATTTTGTTACCAATGTCCGGCATGATGCTCATTAAAATGCTGGCCGTTTCATAGCTGCGCAGACTGTGATTGTCCAGTAGTAAAACTTTGCGCGCATACTGGACGCGTAATTGCTGCAGGAAAAATTCGTGGGTCGTATCCCCCTGCGCCACTACCGCGCCAAAGCGCTCTTTGATTTCTTCCTCGCGACTCGGATCTGCGCTCGAAATCACCACCACTAGCGGCACTTTACGATTGTGACTGCGCAGAACTCGAAGATAGCTTATGGCAAGAGGTCCATCACCAATCACAACAACGTGGTTTTTGAGCTTTCTTAAATGCCAGTTAGGCGGTGCTACTGCACGCAAAAAAGCCTCGATCAGCGTCGATACAGCCAGGATAGGACAACCAAAATAGGCCAACCAAAGCAGCATACGGCCGATAACAGGACCGCCTTGTGGAGCACCCAGATCGACGCCACCCACCACAAACAGACTCAGGCTGTAATAGGCCTGGGTCAGAAGCCCTGATGTATGTACCCCGGGGCGTTCACTGACCGACACGCCCAACTGGAACCCCAGTACTGCGCTTGCAAACAGGAGCAGCGCAATCACAGAGCGCCAGGGGGCATTGGTAAGGAGGGAGCTGTTATCGGACATTGCGCGCATCATACCTACTTCACATCCCGCTGTCTTGCTATCCCCCTGCTACGCGCTGGGGAATGGGGAAGCCATCGTGGTTCCACCTATGGAGCCTCCTCCGCCTCGCGCATACGTTCCTGCCTGTCCTGCTCCTCCTGAAGCGCAGCTTTGATCTCAAGCATTACAGCATCGACATCGGCATCGACCAGATCTTCCTCAAACTGCCCGGTTAGCGCTACATCGGGGTTTAATTCACCCGCTTCATACAGCGTCCAGATTTCCCTGGCGTAATGGCTTCCCTTCAACTGGGGAGCGAACTCCGCATAATAATCGGTAATCTTATTGACATCGCGCTCCAGCATGAATTGTGCGTTGTTATTACCCGCCGCATCCAGTGCCTGGGGCAGATCGATAATGACCGGGCCATGTTCATCGACCAGCACATTAAATTCCGAAAGATCACCGTGAACCAGGCCTGCGCACAGCATTCGCATGACATATTGCATGATCAATGCATGGTCCTCCAGCGCCTGCTCCTGGGACATCGCAACATCGCTAAGACGCGGTGCAACCTGCCCGCTCTCATCGGTAATCAACTCCATCAGTAACACGCCGTCAAAGCAGCCGTAGGCCTCGGGCACGCGTACACCGGCGGCTGCCACCCGATACAGCGCATCCACCTCGGCGTTCTGCCAACTCTCCTCCTGCTGCCTGCGGCCAAACTTCGACCCCCTCTCCATCGCACGAGCCCGGCGGCTGTTGCGCACCTTGCGCCCCTCGCGATATTGCACCGCTTTTTTGAAACTGCGCTTGGCCGCATCCTTATAGACCTTTGCACAGCGAATTTTATTGCCACAGCGCACAATGTAGACAGTGGCTTCTTTACCGCTCATAAGTTGGCTGACGACCTCGTCTACCAGGCCGTCTTCAAACAGGGGCTGAATACGTTTGGGAATTTTCATGGCGCTCTTATACCCTACTGAGCATGCGCCGACAATAGCCTTTGTTTCGCGGGTACTGCGCCAGGAGCTGTGACCAACGCAGAATTTGTGCCTGATCGACCCGCTTTTTTGTGCCCGGACAGGCGATAATAGGCCGATTATAGTCGCTGAAGACACCGTCAAGTGGGTATACTGCGGCGCAATGAGCAGCGCCCAACATATTCTCGAAACCGTATTCGGTTACCCGTCTTTTCGCCCGCCCCAGAACGATATCATCGAAACCATCATCGATGGCGGAGATGCCCTGGTTCTCATGCCCACAGGGGGCGGGAAGTCCCTGTGTTATCAGATTCCCGCACTGGCCCGACCCGGCTGCGGGGTAGTCATCTCTCCACTGATAGCACTGATGCAGGACCAGGTAGATGCACTGCGTCAACTGGGGGTAAAAGCCAGCTACCTGAATTCAACACTTAGCCCGCAAGACGCCGGAAAGGTAGAGAGTTCCCTGCGGACAGGAGAACTGGATTTACTCTATATCGCTCCGGAGCGGCTGAATCAGGAGCGTACACTCCTTTTGCTTCAAGGCTCGCCTATCGCCTTATTTGCCATCGACGAGGCCCACTGTGTTTCTCAATGGGGCCACGATTTCCGCGCAGATTACTTGCAACTCAACATTCTGCACCAATGGTTCCCCGACATACCCCGGATCGCGCTCACAGCCACAGCCGACGTACGCACCCGCGCTGAAATCATCGAGCGCCTGGATCTGAAAACCGCCCGCAAGTTTATATCCAGCTTCGACCGACCCAACATTCGCTACCGGATCAACCTCAAGCACAATGCCAAAACGCAGTTACTCCAGTTTCTCAAGGAAGAGCATGCCACCGACGCGGGTATTGTGTACTGCCTGTCACGCAAGAAAACAGAGGAAATTGCCTACTGGCTCACCGACCAGGGCTTTAGCGCCCTGCCCTACCACGCTGGCCTCAGTGCGGCCGTTCGTAGCGACCACCAATCGCGCTTTTTGCGCGAGGAAGGTATTATCATCGTCGCTACGATTGCCTTTGGCATGGGTATCGACAAGCCCGATGTGCGGTACGTGTGTCACACAGATATGCCGGGGAATGTGGAATCCTATTATCAGGAAATCGGCCGGGCCGGGCGTGACGGTAAACCGGCTCAGGCCCACATGTTTTATGGCCTGGACGATCTGCGTATGCGCCGTATGTTCATTGAACAGGATGACGGCGATGCAGATCACAAGCGCCGCGAACACAAGCGTCTGGACGCCTTGATTTCCTACTGCGAGTCCCCTGAGTGCAGGCGGCATACTCTTTTGGCCTATTTTGGCGATAGCCTGGATACGGATGAGGGTTGCGGCAACTGTGATATCTGCCTCAACCCACCCGTTGTCATTGAC
>JABHWT010000363.1 GCA_018657645.1 Halieaceae bacterium
GCCAGGCCGGTTAGTGCCTCCTGGTAGGCGGGTGCGTACTGCGCGTAATCGTCATCAATGAGTAAAATGCCGTCATCTCCAACTGATGCCACCACGTTTCCACCTCGACCTCGAAGAAAATGAAGTGCTTCCGTCAGGGGTGTGACCGTTACCGAGGGAGCCTCGGCCGACTGTTGGGCAGCGCCTGATGCACAATACACTGCGGCACCCAGAAACACAGCCAATCCTATAAATCTACGCATGACTTCAACTCCCGTTATTGTGGATTATTGTACACGCTGCTTAGGCATTGAGATCCGGAATCATCTCGTTCTTCAGGCACACGATTGCATCTTTGAGCCGCAATTTTTCTTTCTTCAGACGCTGCAATAAAATTTGATTCTGGTAGGGGAAGGTATGCATTTCGCTAATCTTGGAGTCCAGTGTCCGGTGCTGACTCTCCAGTTCATATAGGCGCATTGCTGGAGTGATAAAATCGTTTGCCGCCCCCTCGTCGGGGTCGACGTCTTTTTCGGGTGGTTCACTCATCGTACGGTGGTTCCATCGGAAACAGTGAGTCAAAGTACAACACTATACTCACATCAGCTGTGGGTACAACTACCGGCAGTTCAAATCTCGACACCGGCGCCAAAAGCACCTGTCAATTGCTGCCACAGAGGATGTGCCGGCTGGGCAAGGCCATAGAAATCCGGATTAAGAAGTGTGTCCCGGCAATTATATCGCAGCGGCATACCATCTAACCCTACAAGAGCCCCTCCCGCCGCTTCAAGAACAGCCTGACCGGCGGCAGTATCCCATTCACAGCAGGGAGCGAAGCGCGGATAAAAATCCCCCCTGCCTTCTACCAGCTGACAAAATTTCAGAGCGCTACCGCAGCCGACCCGCTCTACCGGCCCCCATTCCCCTCGCAATTGATCAATGCACTGCTCCAGGCGCCGTCCCCGGTGGCGTCGACTGGTTAATAAAACCAGGGGCGACCCCGGTTCGAGTGCCCGGGTGGCTAGGCGCCGTTCCTGCCACTTGCCGTTGTCGTTGTCGTTGTCGAGAAATTGGTAGCGCCGGGCCTGGACACCGGGAATTCCAACATAGGCAATGCGCTTAAGAGGCAAGTAGAGTAACCCCAATACAGCGACGTGATCCTCCACCAATGCCACATTGATAGTGAACTCCCCGGTTCGATCGAGAAATTCTTTGGTTCCATCCAGGGGATCTACCAACCACAGGCGACGCCAGGTCAGACGGTCGGCCACCTCCGACGCCGGAGACTCCTCAGATAACACGGGAATACCGGGCTGCAGTTTCAACAGACCGTCATTTAAAACGGCATGCGAAGCCAGGTCGGCCCTGGTTATGGGCGAGTCGTCCCCCTTGGATTCAAATTTAGCGGCGCCTGGTGCATTGTAGTGCGCACAGATAAGGTCTCCCGCCCGATGGCAGAGCTGAATCAGTGGCATTATCAGGCCTGGCAGATCGAGCGTATTCATAGACAGGTAGTGTACCCGCCGCCACGCCAATCAGACACTGCGAGACAGATAAAAAAAGCGCATAATTGCCCTTGACCTCACATTACCTCCAGGCACCGGGCAATGATCGACTGGGACAGCATAGACACCGTATTGTTGGATATGGACGGAACGCTTCTGGACCTGCACTTTGACAATTACTTCTGGGTTGAACACCTGCCCCTGGCCTACGCACAAAAACACCAGTTAAGTCCTGAATCTGCCAGCGAGTGGCTTAAGCACAGGCTTAGCCGAGATGTGGGGACACTACAGTGGTATTCACCGGATTACTGGTCGCAGCAATTGGACCTCGACGTTCCAGCCCTCAAGCGAGAACTTAAGCATATGATTGCGGTTCGGCCCTATGCCCTTAAGTTCCTGCAACAATTGCACCATAGCCATCGCGATGTGGTCATGGTCACTAATGCCCACCGCAAGGTATTGGAAATCAAAATGGACCAGGTTGATATCACGACCTGGTTTGATCGGGTGGTGGTATCCCACGACTTCGATGTCCCCAAGGAGCAGCAGGCATTCTGGTGCAAACTACAGGAATTGCACGCTTTCGATCCCGCCCGCACCCTACTCATCGACGACACCGAGTCCGTGCTACACTCTGCCCAGCAGTACGGCATCGCGCATCTGCTCACCCTGCTGCAACCGGACAGTAAGCGACAGAAACGCATCGATACCCATTTCCCCGGGATTCACCACTTCGACGAAATCATGCCAGGGCATCAATTACCATGACCGACAATACACCAAAACCAGGCAAACTTCGCCTCGACAAGTGGCTCTGGGCTGCCCGATTTTTCAAGACACGCAGCTTGGCAAAGGCGGCAATTGACGGGGGCAAGGTACATCTGGGGGGGCAGCGGGTTAAAGTATCAAAGGAAATCAACGTCGGCGACACACTGCAGATCCGTCGGGGGTGGGATGAACTGGTGGTGGAGGTATGCGCGCTTTCGGCGCAGCGACGGGGAGCATCAGAAGCACAGCAACTCTACCGGGAAACAGAGGCCAGCGTAAAAAAGCGCGAGAGTGAAGCGGTAGCGCGCAAGGCAGCGGGCGAGGTTGGCCAACGACCTGTGCAGCGACCTACCAAGAAACAGCGCCGCCAGATTCACCAGTTCAAAAATGCTGGTTCCTAAGCAGTCTCTTTATATTCATGACACTACACCAGGTAGGCTATAATCCACCACTTTGCCACCAGAATGGGGTAGAATCCCGCCCATGTTGTCGCAGATCCCCCTGGAAAGGCCCAATACACCCATACTGGACTCCCTGAGCCAGGGGGCAAGCCTGCGCGACCTGCAATTGGATCAGCTCACTGTCCTATGCGAGGAATTGCGCGCCTTCCTGCTCCATTGTGTTGGCCAGTCCGGCGGTCACTTTGGCGCCGGCCTCGGTGTCATAGAGCTGACCGTCGCACTGCACTATGTCTACAATAGCCCTGTAGATCGTATTGTCTGGGACGTAGGTCACCAGACCTACCCCCACAAGATACTCACCGGGCGCATGCAGCAAATGCACAGTATGCGAGAGGCCGGAGGACTCGCCGGGTTCCCCAAGCGCAGTGAAAGTGAATACGATTCTTTTGGTGTCGGCCACTCCTCAACCAGCATCTCAGCTGCAATGGGTATGGCGCTAGCCGCCCGCCACCGCGGCATGACACATAAATCTATCGCCGTTATCGGCGACGGGGCCATTACCGGCGGGATGGCCTTTGAAGCCCTGGCCCATGCAGGCCATGTTCGACCCAATATGTTGGTTATTCTTAACGATAATCAGATGTCCATTGGTCACAACAAGGGTGGCCTTGCCACCTACTTTGCCAAGCTGTGGGCCAGTAAAACCTACATCGCCATGCGCAAGGGGTCCAAGAAAGTACTGGAAAAAATCCGCCCCGCCTGGGAATTGGCCAAGCGCACTGAAGAGCACATGAAGGGTATGGTCGCACCCGGCACACTGTTTGAAGAACTGGGCTTTTATTACATTGGCCCGCTGGATGGTCACGATCTACCGCAACTCATCCAGACCCTGGAAAACATGAAAGACCTTGAAGGCCCACAGTTTCTCCACGTTCGAACGATGAAAGGCAAGGGCTACCTGCCCGCGGAACAAGACCCCGTCGGCTACCACGCAATCAACAAGATCGAGGCCATGCCCAAGGGCCCTCGATCTGCCACCGAACCCGACACCGTTTCACTGCCCAAATACCAGGATGTTTTTGGTCAGTGGCTGTGCGATATGGCACAGGCCGATGATCGCCTGATTGGAATTACACCTGCCATGTGTGAGGGGTCGGGTATGGTGCAATTTGCCGAGCGCTTTCCGGATCGATATTTTGACGTTGCAATCGCCGAGCAGCATGCCGTAACCATGGCCGCCGGTATGGCCTGCGACGGGGCAAAACCAGTAGTCGCAATCTACTCCACGTTCCTGCAGCGGGCTTACGATCAGCTCATTCACGACGTCGCCATCCAGAACCTGGATGTTACCTTTGCTATCGACCGGGCGGGCCTGGTGGGTGAGGACGGCCCCACCCATCATGGTTCTTTCGACCTGAGCTATTTGCGCTGCATTCCCAATATGGTAATTGGCGCACCGTCGGATGAAAACGAAACACGGCAAATGCTGTATAGCGCCTATCAGTATAAGGGCCCTGCGGCAATTCGCTACCCACGGGGTACTGGACCCGGAGCGGTCATCGCCGACCAATTAACCGGGGCAGATATAGGCAAGGCAATCGACGTACATAATGGCGAGCGGGTGGCTATCTTGAGTTTTGGCACCTTGTTGCCTGCAGCCATTGGGGCGGCGGCACATCTTGGGGCTACGGTTGTTAACATGCGGTGGGTGAAACCTCTGGATGAAGCCAGAGTACTGGAGCTGGCAGCAGAGAACGAATTGCTGGTAACCCTGGAGGAAAATTCTGTGGCCGGCGGAGCCGGTGCCGGCATCAATGAACTGCTTGCCGCACAGGGTGTATACACACCGGTATTGAATCTCGGACTTCCGGACCGCTTTGTCGATCACGGCAGTCACGAACAACAACTGGCGTGGACAGGTCTGGAGGTCACCCAGATCATTACATCGATAGAGAGTAGATTAAAAGATATTGAGCGGAATTCGCCAACCACCGAACAACTGCACAACCCGCTGAAATTGGGTACCGACTACTTTACCCGTTCCAGATGATTCGAAATCAACGCTGTCGGATAGTTTGATATTGAACTGATTAATCCAAGAGCCTGATCAACTTCAGCCACTTGCATCGGATTGTCACGTAGAAGCTCAATTTTGAGAAATGGGGTATTCCGCGTCGCCAGGGTCGTTTTCCACTCCAGGTGCGTTGTATTAATTTCAAGCTTTTTCCTCCGTAGCAACACCTCCAGTAAATGTCTGTACAGTACGCCTTCTTTCCAGCGTAGCCTGAACCGCCGATAAAACTGGGGCAATGACCGCATAATGCGCCTCCCAAACGATTGGTTCGCTGTCTGTATCACACAGGCTGAACTAAAGCCTCGGCTCAAGAGTTTTTGCGACAAACCGATTTCATAGCTCTGGATGACCTGCCGCCGGTCACTGAGAATTTCCATAGTCCGCCAAAATTCCCAAAAGCTGGGCGCATCAATTACGGACTGCCGGAAAACCAGAAAGTAACTTTGCAGGTGGTGCGCAATTTCATAACTTTCGGTAACCCCCCAGAAATCACATTCAACATTCGCCATTTTGCGAAATAAGTCAGAGAGGTTAAAAAATGGCCCGTAAACACTGTCATTGCAAAGTACCACTTCATCATAATCCATCGTCAGAGCTTCCAACCCCGTCTTATAACTGAAAAAATCATAGCCCACGTTATCTCGCTGGATGACGTTCACGCCCAGAGTCTTCAGGCGATCGAGGTCGCTTTGACTCAGTTTCGAGGTGGTTACAAACTGGAGATTATCCACGTTTTCCAGCAATTGCGACAAATAATAGAGAACGTATTCATCTACCTTGTCATCCTGATCAAAGTGCGCAAAAACACAGCACCTTGTCATCGCACAATAATCTCGCTACTGATAGCTAATTGTGTCATCGCAGATCTGTTTCTCCGTTACAAACATTGAAGCCACCATCATCAGCAACGTCTTGAGTGCATTGCCCCTTGTTATACCCAGGCGCATAAGCACATATGGCCTCTCCAAGCGTCCCCTATCAAAAAGCGCCGCCAGTTGATCAAGCTGCGCCGGATAGGGAACGCTCTCTTTGTGCAGACGCGCCAGAGCACTGCCCAATTGGCGAATTTCACCCAGCAA
>JABHWT010000140.1 GCA_018657645.1 Halieaceae bacterium
CAGTACGACGACTGACTCTGGCAGATCCCGCCATTCAAAAATGTCGTCGTTGACCAGAACGCGGTCGCCAGCGTTGCGCAGTAATTCAGGAATATGGGGCCTTGAACCGGTGGCAATGACGATTCGGTCGGCGGTCAATTGGGTATGGTCATCTATCAATAGCGTGTGATCATCTTTAAATCGCGCATAGCCACGAATACGGTGTGCTGCTTTGAAGCCCTCGACCGATTCCTCGACAAAGCCGACAAAACGGTCCCGCTCGCTTCTGACTCTCTCCATAACAGCTTTCCCGTCCACCTCAACCTGCCCGGCGCGGATACCAAATTGATCCGTATGACGAGCTTGGTGCGCAGCCTCTGCGGCAGCGATCAACAGCTTGCTCGGCATACAACCAACGCGGGCACAGGTTGTTCCATAGGGCCCGCTTTCAATCAATGCAATACTGTCTGTATGGGTAAGCGCAGCACGATAGGCGCCCATTCCGGCAGAACCCGCACCAATTATTGCAACGTCTACATGTTGTTTCTTCATTTTAACTAAATCTCCTATTAACCGGGTGTCAGTGGGGTTAGGCGCACGCTTTGAGTGAAACGGTGTTATTTTTCAAGTAGTGAATAATGTCGCTGGACTCATACAGCCAGCGGGTAGCACCGTTGTCTGTTTCGATTTTCAAACACGGTACCTGAGGCTTGCCGCCGCCTGCAACGAGTTCCTCTCGAAACGCCGGTTGCAGGAGAATATCGCGAGTTTCAATGTCCAGACCCAGAGTTTCGATCGCCTCGCGTGTAAACCCGCAAAAGGGGCAGGACTGATAGTGGTACAGAGAAATATGCTTAATTTGATCATTGTCAGACACAATATGCACTCCCTTAGTCGTTTTCGTTTAAGTTGATGGGTGCTATTATCCAGTTTTTATCAGGCCATAATATGACATAATCGCCGTGTATATTGTCATTTTGTCCTGATTTAGTCTGTGAGTTCTATTTGCTTTGTGGGATGCTCTGAATGGATGCGCTGTCTGACATACTGAAAACGATTCGTCTTCACGCCAGCACCTATTTCTGCAGCGATTTTAATACGCCCTGGGGAATGGAGATATCACAGGTCAGCAGTGGTTTATTTCACGTTATTGTTGAAGGCGAATGCTGGCTGAAACTTCCCAATAACCTCCAGTCTATTCACATGAATGAGGGTGACATAGTTGCCTTTCCAACAGGCGGTGCTCACTCAATAAGCGATCAGCCCACGAGCGAGAAGCAGCCCGGGCCAGTAGTCATCGAAAAAATACTCAACGGGGAGAACCCTTTCTATGACCTGGGCGGCAGGCCTCACTCTGGGCAACAAACCTTGATGTGTGGCTCGTTTGATTATGATGCCTCCATTTCCCACCCCTTTCTGAAGGACCTGCCGTGCTTTATCCATATTCGCGCCAATGAGACCCCGGAGCTGGGTTGGCTCAGAGAGTTGGTTGCGGTGTTGTCCAGAGAATCGAGACAGCCGAGTCCCGGATCCAGCGTGGTGGTGGACAGATTAACGGAAGTGCTTTTCATTCAACTGCTGCGCCATTACGTACGGCAGGAAAGCTCGAACCTGGGCTACTTGTCTGCCTTGAGCGATGCGAAAGTGGGGCGCGCTCTAAACCTTATTCATGGCGAAGAGCGAGCACAGTGGTCGGTAGAAACGCTGGGCAAAGAGGTGGCCCTTTCCAGAAGTGCCTTCACCGATCGCTTTACAAAGCGGGTGGGTTTATCGCCAAAAACCTACCTGATGAATTGGCGTATGCAGAAGGCCAGATCAAAGCTGGAGCACACGGAGCTCAGCATGTTCGACATTGCCCAGTCGGCGGGTTACTCCTCTGAAGCGGCCTTTAGCAAAGCGTTCAAAGCGCTGTTTGAGATAACGCCTGGCTCCCTGAGAAAACACTAGCTCACCGGACAGGGCTGCCTTAGGACGGTATCGGCAGGTGCCCGGTCTTTACCAAAATGATAGTTTCCTCGTCCACGAAGGGGTAGTGCTCGCTCATGTGAGGGCTCCTCATCCAGGTTCCCGAAGGGTAAACGCCATGTTCATCTCGAAACTCACCCGACAAGACCAGTATCTCCTCTCCACCGAAGTGACGGTGAGGCTGAAATCGCTCGTGTGCCGGCCATTTAACAAGTGCAGTATGCTGATCCTCGTAATCGTGAAGGGGCATCACTTGCAAACCGCCAATCCCGGGACGCCAGTCTGTTGCCAGGGTGTCGATGCGTAGCTGCTCATGATCTCTCTCACTGAACTGGTTTAGTTTTACGAAGATAGTACAACCTGGCTCACTGAAAGGCGTGTGATGGCTTCCCGGCGGGTTTCGAATGTAAGTCCCTTTTCCATAGTCTCCGGTTTCGTCTGAAAAGACGCCATCGAGAACCCATATTTCTTCGCCCATAGGGTGCACATGTGGAGTGAAACTTGCCTCTTTTTCATATTTAACGATGCTCGTGATGTGGCCCCCATGCTCTTCCGAACGGGCCAGAGGTCTGCGAAAAACACCTGCAGAGGGGCTGGAAATCCAGCCCTCGCGCAGGGTGTTGATGACAACTCGTCGGCTGAAATCAAGATTTAGCATATTAGTTCCTCCCCGCCATAACGCCACCATCAACACCCCGGGTGCGCCTGTTACCCATTGCGCTATACCCGACGACAATTAGCGCAACACCTGTTTTACCAAAATTCATCGTTTTGTTCTCCGCTGTGTATTTGACTTACCCGTTGATCAGGAGCGCTAATCATAGGTGAGCAAATGGCCAGCTGAAAAGCGGGCACAAACTGGTCAGGTAGGAACAAAGTGGTACATCTTTATGAAAACAAAAGGGAAAATATTTTGAGAAAGTTGATTCCGGGGTCCATAGGAAGCTCGCGGTTCGCCCCATTCCAAATCCATGATACCGCTCATGAAGCCGAATTCCAAACCGTCAAGGCCGAACAACGCCGGGATGTGAAAGGGACGTTCCAATGAAAAGGGAACAATGGTAGGCTCGACGCCGAACCTTTCCTCACACTAAATCAGGAGTAGGTTAAAAACGTTCACTTTTCTGCTCCCGCGGTTATGCTCTCGGAGTCAGGGGCAATCAAAATGCCGGGCGCTGACCAGGTCAAAGTCTGTGACGTTAACCCAGCACCGGATACGGCGGGCCTATGTTCACACTAAAAGACTGCTGGCGCCGGGTAGGGTAACGCTATTGTCAGAGTGGCACGCGATGCCAGAACTGTTGGCGGCTGCGGACATCCTTGTTCACCCGGCACAATTTGAGGGTATGCCCCTGATTGTCCTTGAGTCGATGGCCGCGGGCTTGCCGGTCCTAGCGTCGTCGGTTAGTGGAATTCCGGAGGCGCTGGCCGATAGCGGGGTGTTACTTCACGATTCCGTCGACGCCGAGGTATTTCCGGAGCAACTGGCCCGGGCTATCGGCGACCTGGCGTCACGGCCGGATATGCGGCAGGTTATGTCCCAACGCGGGCGGTTGCGGGCGCGCTCGTGTTTTACTGAGGCCAGGATGCTTAGCGAGTACCTGGCATTAATTGAGCAATTACTGGGAGTGTCCCAATGCTGAGGGGCTTGATAGCAAAAGGGGGCGAAGCGCTGGCTGAGTTTCGGTGGGCGCAGGATAGCTGTCGCCGGTACAGTCCTCGCGCATACCGACTTTATTGGCCCATCATGCTGGTTAGCATTGTTTTCCCGGCGGGAATCGCCTGGTCATTACGAGGGTTGATCAACAGCGTGGATTACGTATTGAAGGGGCATACGGCGGATGAAACCACCATCTACCCCTGGTTAGCTCTGGGTTTTCTCATGGCCTTGGGAGCGGCTGTATGCAATTGGGCGCAGGGCTACCTGAGACGGCGGCTCGAACTGGACCTTCAGTATGCGCTCAACCTGCGACTGCTGGAGCATAACGATGCCATGCCGTTCACGGCCAGCGAAGACCAGGGCTACCGCGACAGCCTGAATCGCGCCAATCGGACTCCAGAGATCCATGTTGGCAGTGTGTACCGATTCACTGTGGAACTGCTGGTTAGATTTGCGCAGATATCAAGCCTGGTTGCTATCCTGTTCTGGATCGAACCGCTGTTGTTCTACCTGTTGCTGCCAGTGGGCTGTCCCTATCTTCTGTTTCGCATGTACCTCAGCCGTCGGCAGTTCGAGGAAGTTGACTCCCGGGTTCGCAAGCAACGCTGGATCAACTACTATCGTGGACTGCTGACAGACCCGGAGCAGACCGGCGAAATAAAGATCAACATGATTGGGGTGGAATTGATACGGCGCTGCGCCGGAATCATGCGAGAATTTCGCGACCTGTTAATCCGCTACCATTATCTGGAGTATGTTGGTGCCGGACTCTTTTCTCTGGCCTCCATCGGGGTTATCTATATTGCTATGACTTCCGCCGCAATGGCCATTATTCAGGGGCGGCTCACCATCGGCGATCTGGTTATCTTTGGCAGTGCGGCAACCCAATTACGCGCACTGGTCGAGAGTAGTATAGGTCTGGCCAGCAGCCTCAGATGGGAGCTCCTACATGTGTCGGCGCTCATGGCGTATCTGGATATTGCGCCCGACAAAGTGGATGGGCCGGTGGAAACCGTTGTCGGGGCACGAGGTGCCGTAGAGTTTCGGAACGTCTACTTCAGTTATTCCGGCAGCGACGAAGCGGCGATTGTGAACCTGTCTTTCCGAATTGAGCCGGGAGAAACTGTCGCACTGGTCGGTAGCAACGGTGCGGGCAAAACGACCATTGCGAAGTTGGTGGCAGGGTTTTATATGCCAGATTCAGGCGAGATCCTGTTTGACGGTGTGGACTGTCGACAGATGACCGCCACCGCACGATTCGAATTGGTAGCCTGTGTGTTCCAGCAATTTGGTCGATACGCGGCTACCGTTGCCGACAACATCGCCTTTGGTGACTGGCAACGACTTCGGAGCGATACAGCTGCTATCGAGGCGATTGGCAGACGAGCCGGTATCGATCAGATGATTACGGCGATGCCGCAGGAACACCAAACTCTACTGGGGAGGGAGTTTGGTCAATACCAGCCCTCGGGCGGTGAGTGGCAGCAAATAGCAATCGCGAGGCTCATCGCTCGCAATGCGCCCGTGCTGCTGCTGGACGAACCGACGGCGAGTTTGGATGTAGAGGCAGAGAAAGCCCTGTTTTCCCAGCTAGCTGAACTGGCTAGAGAGCGCACGGCAATTGTAATCTCCCACCGTTTCTCGACGGTCAGCATTGCGGACAGGATTTTTGTCATCGCCGATGGGACGCTGACAGAATCCGGCTCCCACCAGGAGTTGCTGGTTTTGAATGGCATCTATTCCAGGCTCTACGGCCTTGCCGCCTCGCAGTTTTATCCTACATGACCGTCTATTACTCACTGCCCCGTTTTTAGCGTTGCAACCCGCCGCTTAAAAGCGCTTCGTTTTGTTGCGTGATCGCCAGTTGATAAAAATCTGGCGATATAGGGGGAGCATAGCAATTGCCTCGGGACAGTAATCGAGAAACGCATTACGATCATGTCGGGACATTTCTGTAACGCGGTGGGCCCCCAGGCTCCGTGCCTTGAAGGAACACTGAGAACTGAATCTGGATGCTTCTTCATTCGAAGCGACCCTCCCACCCATCAACTGCATATGAAATGCGAAATATCCATCCTCCCCACCAGGCCAATATGTGGGGCTATAGTGACTAAGGCACCGTACGGTTTCCTGCCAATCTCGCAAACTGAATCCACCGCAGCCACCATCGATATTAAGACCGGAAGGTCTCTTTCTTTTCCAGGAACTGCCAATATAATCGAACTGAGAAAAGTCGGCCAATGTATACGGGCTGTTGCTACAACATATAGAGTCGGTTTGGAAGATCAGGACCTTGTTCCTTCCTCGAACAGCCTGCCAAAAATCAGCCGAAAGCAGGAGGCTATTGTAATAACGAGCATTGAGTTTTTCAGTGTTCATAGGAGTGAGAGCAACTGCCCCTGAGTTAACATGTGTGGCAATTCCACTTTGCATAATGAACTCTTTGTTTGTATTACCGTGAAATAACTGAATCGGAATACCGAGCGTATTCACAACTGTAGAGACAACTTGCTCCAAAGCCCGGTGCTTCCTGGTTTCGACAATTACCCCATAAAAGGGAGTGTTCAATTCATCTGGGCTCTGACTGTTGAGCGCAAGGACGCGGCGAGCAAAACTGAGGTCGGGCGTTCCATAACACGGCGTCGCCGACCGATACATCTCGTGGAGAAGCGTAGGACAAATTGTGTTCTGATCGAGATCAGGTCGGCCAAGGCTTTCCCTAATTAACTTCGTGGCGCTATTTTCAGTGTTACGAGTCATGGTTGATAGGTCGGACAAATTCCCACGATATATTGTTGATAACACAAAACTGTATCAAGGCCAGGTTTAAAAAGGAGTGACGGTCTCAAGATACCAGTATACTTGGGCGAGTCAATTGAGAAAACTCTGTTGCCATTCGGGCCGCCACAAACTGGAACAAGTCTAAAAAGGGGGGTGTTCGGTGTCCAAAGACTGACATTATTTTTGCTCCGCCTTGGCAATAATGGCAGCTTACGGCGGCTGAACTCAGTGATGCAATCTAATAACAACAGACCATTCATATACCCTATACTTAATTATAATCCGAGGTATCCAAAGTAGGAGCTCAATGTATCTCCCTATATTAATGTACAAGCGAAAGCTTAAGCTTCTTTTTAGAAGGCTCATAAGAAAAGACAAAATCGATGATGCAACAGTGAGTAAATGGCGAAACTGGGATAAGTATTCGCTAGATGTCGTTCGAACTCCAGCTCTATCAGTACATATTGATAAAGCGCTGCCTTCAGAGCCGCCAGAAGGAATTACCTATGAGTTTGGTCCGTCGGGTTATATTACTCGCGGAAAGAACCTGGAATACTGTGTCATTTACACCCCCAGAAGAGGATTTAACAATTACTGCCATTGGACTTTAAATGAAATTCCATTAATGCTGCTTGCTTTGCATAGTGGTGCAAAGAATATTGTATTTCCAGATGCCATTCTCAATGCCAACAGTGCTTTTCAGGTGCGTTGGTTGGAGATGCTCACCAAGTATTTCCCCGAGCAGAATATCGTGCCACTGTCTAGCCTCGCAGAGGGTACTGATGGGATGGTTCCGGTCAATCATGAATCATCATCAAGCAACCGACCTATTGGAAAATGCGCATACAGACATTATCACAATGGTCGTGCCACGCCATACAGTATTACGGCATTGGACGAATTTAAATCTCGTTTTAGGACAAGTGAGCTTCAAATGCCCAAACGATTTTATATAAAAAGAAAGCGCGCAAGATTAAGAAACGAGAGTGCTGTGCACGACCTTTTGCGCTCCCACGGTTTCCATCTGGTGGATACTGCGGATCTAACCCTTGATGAGCAGGTGCAGTTGTTCTCCAATGCTGATTTTATTATAGGATGTCATGGGGCTGGATTGGTGAACACCATTTTTTGTGAAGCAGGCACAAGAGTGATAGAGATTGGAGACGTTGACATGATTTACCCTTCATATATTGATGGTATTGTCATTCCCGGAGTTAAAGCTACGCGCACATTTTTTCATTTGCTTTCTCAGATGAAAAAGTTGGCCTACACTTTTGTTGAAAGTCACAAATATGTGGCGAACGTTCATGAACTGGAAGCAATGATCAGCGAATGACCATGGAAACGGGCATTCGTCTGTGAGCTTCTCAATGCGAAATGATGAGGACTCGATGGAAGCAACAGCAATTTCTGTTCTGAGAGATGGCCAGATCAGGCCGTCTACCGCTTCAGTATAGACATGCAGCATTGTAGCGCAGCGCTTGCTTATACTGATTTGGGTACGAACTGACATGTCTCAAAACCTCAACGGATACTTTGATGAGATTTACTGTACAAACCTGGACAGCAGGCCCGATCGATGGCTTCGGGTGAATGCGCGGTTCCAGGAACAGGGGGTACAGGCTCGCCGGTTTTCGGCCGCAGACGGTGATTCGGAGGAACTTGTCCGCGAGTATGACATGATCCGCGTAAGGTTGGCAGAGGCGGCGAAGTCGGAGCCCAAGTACCTTAAAAACTCTTGTGCATTGGGCTGTTTGATCAGTGGCATGCGGATTATAGAAGATGCAAAACGCAAGGGGCATCAAAGAATACTACTGTTTGATGATGATGTGCTCTTTCACCGAAATTTCGACGAGCTTTTGAGCAATATGAACGGCTTACCACCCTGGAAGCTCCTCTATTTAGGTTGCAGTCAGCACCAGTGGGACGGTATACAACTGTCGGATACCCACTTATATGGAGCCAGGCATACACATGGCACTTTTGCGGTAGGCATCGACGCTTCTGTTTTTGATGAAGTTCTCAGTTTGTACTCAGGGAGGGAGCAAAACTGCGACGTCTACCTCATGGAGATTCAAGACAGATATCCACAGGAGAGCCTTGTACTCTTCCCAAATCTGGTGATTGCCGATGTGCGTGAAAGTTCGATTCGTGGTAGACGCAGTCAGAGGGCCCACGCAAAGAAAGTAAAATGGCAACTGGCAGACTACGAACTGAGTTATAGTCATTATGTGGAGGGTATATTTGAAGCACTCAGCCTTGGTCTTATCGGGAGTGTTTATCGCTGGTGGGTTGGTAAGCGCCGCCGGGGTAGATAAGTTGAGAATCCATTCTTATGGATCAAGAGGTAAATTGCTCGAAATACTTGAGATCGCTTGAACCTCTGTAGGCTACTGAGTGATTTTTATCGTAGAAATTGGTATCCTCTATGCTGGAGTACATCACCTTTTTAACTTCAGAATCGGTCATGTTATCCCCATGATGTAGGATGAAATCTGACAGATTACTTGTGAGTTTGAAATGAAGCAGGGCACCTGTTTCGCTAGAGCGTTTGTGCTTTTCGTTTCTGGTTAAAGGTACTGGTTTCCTGAGTAACATGCGCCGAATTATGTTTAAGGTAAACTTCTTCATTGAAAAGCCTGGAACAGAAATGTTGTGATAGCCTGTAGCCAGTATCATGCTCGACTTATAGAGGACTAATGGTGTTTTCTGGTAAAAGGACCTGAACCCTAAGACTCTCTCCCGACAACCGTACTCGCTTCTATCATAATATGGACAACTCTCTAAGAGGCTCCCACTAATAATAGTATCTTTCAGTTTTCGGTTCGAATACATATCAATATGCCTCGCTCCGACGTATTCAAAGCCCCTATCCTGCTGTCTCCTGACAAAGTCCCTTATCGATGTATTTTCATATCCAGGAAAAACAAAAAGCTCATCAAGGTCCAGAAGCAAACACCAATTTCCAACACCATGCTTGATCAGTAACTCCTCGACCCAAGCAGCTCCTGACTTGTTGTTTTGTTGATCGAATTTCGCTTTCTGAGACCAGATATGAACATTTTCATATGCCTCTAATAATACTATGGAATTATCCTTTGAGTTATTGTCTATGTAGAAAACTCTATCTACGCCAATATCAAAGTGATGCTTAAGAATGTGAGGTATTAGGTGAGCTGAGTCGATACCCACCATGAACAGTCTGACTTCTTCCGTGTCGTTGGGTATCGGCTTCTGGTCTACTCTATCCATTTTGATTTGCCCTGCCTGAAGTGGAGTAATCTACCCGGGCGCCGGCGGCACTCCCACCCCAATTTAGCCTAGTTGTTCTTTCTGTAATTCCACCTACTAAGCAGAGTTTCTTCTCCACTGTTCAATCCATTTTTTATAAGTAACTCGTCTAATACGATTATTTCCTTCTCAAATCCAGATTTCAGCTCTAGCAATAAATCCGGAGGTAGATTCTCTTTTACAGCATCCTTCGTGAAAAATATGTTGTAGGCAAGTTCAAAAAAATTGAAGAGTTTCGGAGAAATTTTCCTGAGCATGGTTCCAATTGACGACTTGTATATTAGCATGGCTACCATGCGAGACTTTAAAACCTTTGATCTGTTGTGCTGCGAAAAAACCGGCTTATGGCTGCTGTCCACGCAAAGAAACTCAAGAACCTGCTTATAAACTCGACTGTTAGAGGCAACAAAATCATCGTAAATTATGACTAGTATCTGATTTTTTGGAAATACTTTCAGGTATCGTGACAAATGATCCGCATATTTCGCTCTGCTTGTGTAATACAACTCAGAGGGGACTGCGAGAATGTCTGGTATATTCTTACCTTCCTTCCTGCTTGCCTCAAGTCGAATAGATTCTTCTAAAGAGATGTTGTCTTCTATCATCCTGAAAACGGCATACTGTTGGTATGATTTCAGAAAATCTACTGGCTCCCTGAAAATCGCTATTATTTTGGCGTCAGCATTCAATTTTGCAATTTCTTTGGCGGCCGTCTCTGAAAAAAGATTTAGGGTGGATCCATCTCCAGCGATTTGGTGATCACCCATTTCCTGATATTGTCGTAGATAGTCGTCCACCGATCTCATTTCCAATTTTTCTTTAGTAGCATCTGGACGTTTGTCTGCCTCACCTTGCAGATCTTTACAAAAAAAACCATTTTCCTTTTTTTCAGGTAGAAAAATACTGGGATGCTGCCTTAAAAAGTCGTACAGCGCGGTTGTTCCGGATTTTGGTTCTCCGACTAGAAAGAAACATGGTTTTTTCGTGGGTCCAGTCATGAATGCCATGTACTCAAGTGGAGATTAGTCCTTTATCGAAAGAAGTTCGATTCGAGAGCGTTGTCTCGCTTCACATCAGATGCAGCCCCCAAATTGGCTGAGTGGGTTGCAGCATCATTCGGCACTTTAGTCACGACTCACGCTCGCGTCGACTATGGTCTTCTATAACATCCAGGAGGAATCGCTTTTTGCCTTGCACGGTGTTCTCTATAGTGAATTCTGCGCCCCTTTCCCTTGCCCCTCTCATCAGTCTGGTACGAAGTTGGATGTCTAATGTGACTCGGCGCATAGCACTCGCACACCCCTCTATGCTCTCTTTCTCAAAGAGCAGTCCGGATACACCATCCTCCACCACCTCTTTCAGGCCTTCTACTGAGCTTCCAAGAACTGGCCTACCCATCGCCATGGCCTCAATCGCGACAAGTCCAAAGCCTTCACTTCTCGAGGGGACGCACATGGCCAGGCACCCTCGGATCAATTCTTGTTTTCGGTGCCCCTCGACCCAACCTTTCATACTAACGCGATCTCTTAAGCCCCTGGCGTTAACCAGGCTCTCAATCGCCGTCTTATCTTTTCCGTCGCCCGCAATCAACAAAGGAATATCTAAGCCAGTGTGCTGATACGCAGCCAACAGCGTGTCGATTCCCTTGGTCTTAATATCGAGTCGTCCCATAAACAGGAAATAAGTACCTTCCTTGAGGTCGCTTGGCGTACTGAACAATCCCTCCCTAACGCCATTATGTACCACTTTGCTTAGATGAAATTCTCGCCGTTGTACCTCTGGAATTTCCAGGAGAAAGCGCGATACAGTGCTCAGATAGTCGACCCTCTTCAAGGCCAGTCGCAGTAGCGATCGAATAGCGGGCTCAAGTAACCCGGCCTTTGCTGGCATTTCAAAAAAGTTTGCATGGAGCTCGAGCACAATGGGCTTTGTGCCACGTTTAATATGTACAGGCGCATACCTATCCCAGGGCACAATGACAATATCATAAGGCAGCAGGTCAACCGCTATACAGGCCATGGAAAACTTCGCTCGATTTAGTATTTTGTGTCTAATGGTACCTGCCTGACAATAGAGTACTCCGTCGACCAAAGTTCTCGCGGGCTTATTTTCCATGTATCCAGTCATCACAACAATGCTGTGCGAGTGTGCCAAACGTCGGAAAATCTCATGGTTAACCCTGTCGACACCACCGCTGGAGTGGGGGTTCCAAGGATTTGAGTACTGTAGATAGAGGAGGTTCATATCTCGGTTACTATAATCGGACGCCCTGGCTGGACTGTAAGTCGCGCGGCGATGTTGACTTCATAGAGCGTGCCTGATTGTCTCTGTAGGAGTTTTCAATGTCGCGATCTTATCGTACAAAACCTTGTCTGCGGAATAGAGGTGATAAACCAGATCGCGATTACGGCGATTATCAAGCTCTTTATATGATCCGGACGTATTGAGGCGGGGAAGGTCTACAGGACCAGTGTGCCGGCTGATACGCCGCATCCCGTCAATCAGATTTTCCAGTAGCAGTATATCGTCCACCATTAGTTCACCATGGTGGAAACAATACTCGACCATAGGTCTAAAGTGTTCGAAGTGCTGTTTTTGATGGTAGGCCCTTTCCTTTACTATTTCTTCAGCTTTGCTGACAAATTGTGAAAAGCTCAACTCTCTGAATATCCGGTGCCTGTCATGCTTTTTTTGCCAGATATAATCTGAGGCCAGCCGTAAAAATGGATCCCTGATAATAGTGAATTTGAAATAGTCGTCATAAGTACTCCTATTCATCCGGCCAGATTTAAGAAGCCCTTGTCCTGTTAAGTGATGAAGTACTATGACCTTTTCTGACTCTTCAACAACGCCGTAGCAGTTAGATCTCTTGAATAGCTTAAAATACGTCTCAATAGACGTTCCGCCACACCTGGGTATATGTAAATAGATAAATTTGTTTTTGTGGCAGATGGGCATTTACATACAACTTAGTCCGCAGAAACTTCTCAATTGGTTCGCATAATTATACGGGTATCTTCTAACACATTGAAATATCACTTCCGTACAATTCTGTCACTGAGCACCGTCAGAGCATTGGAGACCAAGAGGCATGATCCACGAAGAGACATTTCTGCAGCTTTAAATTGAAGCGGCTGGCACGGGCAATGAGCGAACTGGCGTCACAGATAGATATGCGGCAGGATATGACCTAACGCGGACGGTTGCAAGCGCGTTTGTGCTTCACTGAGAGCAGGGTGCTCTGCCAGTACCTGGCACAAATAGAAAAAAGCCGCACCTCCGAGGAAGTACGGCTTTTTGGCGAGCTATTGCGAATTTACTTGAACTTCATCTCCATCATTAAGGTGTTACTCATGATAGTGCGAAGGTCGCCGCGCTTAATGTTGGCTTGGGTGCCCTCTTCGTCCGACCCAAACAGCTTTTTATTCTGGGCTTCATAGTAAGATCGTGGCGTATCGAGCCAGGCCGCACCAGACTTCCACTCTACCAACAACCACAGGTTGGGTTCATCGGTCCGGGGGTTAACATTGGAGAACAGCTTATAACTCAGCACTTTTCCGTCCTTGATGAGCATCTCCATAGATTTACGCCAGACATTGTTCAGATCTTCCATATAGTCATCGAAGTGTCCGGGTTTGGTGTCTACGGAAGTGACAGTCCAATAGGAACCATCTGTATAATCATCCTGCGCACTCGCGACCACAGGCAGTAATAAGACCATAACAAATACTAAATACTTCATTTTTTCACCTAATTTAATTAGTTATATGTGTGTGCGACCAGATCAGCATGGAAGCGTCGTCTAGCGCACATTAATACTATAGACCTTGCTTTCCGGTAGCAAGACCAAGAGGGCAGGGCAGTCAGCTACTCTGGCCCCTCTTCTCCCGGTTAATCGTCGGCGGCGGCCGATGCGGTTGCCGCAACCTGCCACTTACCTCCAGACTTGCGCCAGACGTGCATACTCCAGTGCGTATTCTTTCCAGTGCCGGCGCTGTGGACCATTACTGCCGTATTGGCATCCAGAAAACGGACGTCGTAATCTCCTGCAATATAAGGACCGTCGGGTGCAGGGTCGCTAGCCATCTGCTCGAGTTGTTGCGCCTTGCTGCTCACACCGCCGCCATCGATGCCAATGAAGTCGTCGGTGAACAGCGACTTTACATCACCTGGATTCCTGGCCTCTCCCCAGGCCTTGTCCATTTTGGTCAAGGTTGCGGAATCATCCGCGAAAACCAGGGTCGTGCTCATGGCAATAGCGATTAAACTGACACCTATTATATTTTTATACATATGTATCTCCATTTTTGTGATGATCAAAGCGGCCATCACGTGTTGATAAGCGTAGGCGGAGTTTGTGGAATTCGCAACAAGAACTTTGGAGCGCAGTGGCTATTACAGTTCAAGGAAATACAGAGCGACCGGCCTCATCTGCATACATATTGCGCTGGTCTGGCCGGCGTTAAGACGCCATGTCCGGAAACAGCACTTTGTGTTGGGCTACAATGCTCGGCCATAGTGCGCTGACGTCAACAGTCAGCCCATAAACCGAGTGTAGCTCCTCATTTAGTTCATCGGCTGAATCAAGCAGCCGCTTTTCTATGCCCCCGGGTGTAATGGATCGGCGCATTCGACCCAGTAGTACCTCTATGCTATCAGCCTGAAAAGTCTGGCAGATCAGGTTCATGGTAAAGGGCGATTGCTTCGAGGTTTGTAACCATTGGCACTGGGCATCCAACAGGGCCTCGTTGGCGACTTCATGGCAGAAATCAAAGTCCGTCGCCACACTGTACTGATGATTGTGAAAGCGCCAGTAGCCATCTTCGAGCAGCTCCAATGCGTAATTGAGCCCACCCTGTTCGAAGCGTCCCTCGCGCAGGGGAAAAGCCTCTCGTACACCATCGCCAAAGCCCACATCCGCGATCCAGGTTTCGCCCTCCAGACATACGGCCAGAACCAGGTGGTTTCCCAGGACCTCGTCACCTTGTGTCGATCGCATTACACCCCCGCTAAGGCGCATAACATTGAAACCGATTTCCTCCAGTGCCCACTGCAATAATCCGTTCATTTCATAGCACCAACCGCCGCGGTGGGCGCGAACGACTTTTTCGTAAGAGGCCTGATGGGCCAGTCCCACTGGTTCTCCCAACTGAATGCTCAGGTTCTCGTAGGGAATGTGTAGAAGATGGTGGTGATGAATGCGCCGTAAAGTCGCACTGTCCGTGCGAAGCTCGCCTGTGTACTGAATTCGGTCCAGGTAGTCCTGAAGAATCATGGCAGGCTACAGGTGCCTGTTGTATGGTAAGAATGAGCCGGGGTTTCGATTGTTATTTCCTTACCGTATTTTTCTATGACGGCTGCAATTTCAGCCATGCGAGCTTCTTTTGCTTTTTCCTCCCGCTTCTTTTCCTGATCCACCTTTTTTGGGTCGACATAGTGAAAATACCATCCCTCTACATGGGACTGCTCTTTTGAATACTTGTCCGCGTCGAGCTTTAAATGCGTAGTAATGGGGCGCAAGTTTGTCGTTTTCATGCTCCCCTGGACCAGGTCAATCGTGTACTGGTAGGGCACGTACTTGCCATCTTTAGCTTTCACAATGTAATCTCTGACGCTATGTTCCTTGACCAGGGAGGGCCCGCTATTGAATATCGGAATATCGAGTTCGGCGTCGAGGTCGAGATCGATGTCTTCCAAAGGTACACCCCCCTTTGTTCCAGGCCCGTTAAAGACGATGCTGGTGTCCTCGAATGTTACGCGCTTCAGTTCGCGCCATTTGGTGCCGGAATTCCAGAGAAGCTCGGGGCCACCGAAGAGCCCGGAAGCGATTTTAAACAACATATTGCTCTCGCCGCACGAAAGTACCATTTCACTACCCATGAATGAATCAAGAACGCGTTGAAACTCACTGCTAAGCGATTTGTCTTCGTTCGCTAATACGACCTCGCTGTTTATTAGAAATAGAGCAACAAGCAGGCTCGCAGTTGTTTTTCGGCAATAGCGGATGTTCATTTTTCCTTCACTCTCTATCTGGTGCAACAGCGTCGCTATGATCTTCCCCCAGTAGGGTTACCAGCCTCTGTGAGAATACATCAAATTTGGGCTACCCGCTCGAATTCGACTGCTGAGCAGTAATTCAGAGGGCCATTTGTAAAACGCGTATTGATTACAATCGATCCGGGGCTGCCAATCGGCCTCTGAAAGCGTTATGGTATCAGTTCCTTCGAGCACCTACGGGGCTTTCAGTGATACCCGATCAAATCATTCTTTTTGCCCTGCTTTTTGCGGTCTTTGTGCTTCTCATCTGGGGCCGCTGGCGTTATGACGTTGTTGCTTTCACTGCATTGCTGGCGGCACTCTTGACAGGCGTTGTGCCAACCGACAGGGCTTTTTCCGGCTTTGGTCATCCGGCCACCGTTATTATCGCACTGGTTCTTATTGTGAGCCGCGGGCTTTCCGACTCGGGTGTGATAGAAGTGGTAGCGCGCACGGTCATAGACAGTTCGCGAAAACTGGCTACCCATATAGCAATGATGTCTTCTCTTGCAGCCGTGCTGTCAGCCATTATGAACAATGTCGCCGCGTTGGCACTACTTATGCCGGTGGACATACAGGCCGCAGCCAAGGCCAAGCGCAGTCCGGCCCTGTCGCTCATGCCACTGTCATTCGCATCGATTTTAGGTGGCATGATCACGCTGATCGGTACCCCACCGAATATCGTCATCGCCGAGTTTCGTAATGACACACTGGGCTCCCCGTTCAAAATGTTTGATTTCGCACCGGTGGGCCTGGCCTGCGCCGCCGTGGGTGTCGCCTATGTGACGATGATTGGCTGGCGCTTGTTACCCAAAGCGCGCGGGCTATCTGACTCGGGCAAAGAGCTCTTCGATTTGGCTGACTATATCGCCGAGCTGAGAGTTTCTGCGGAGTCGGGCATTATTGGACAGAAAGTAGCCGAACTGGATGCCGACGCTGAGAAAAATGACGTTGAGATTCTGGGCGTAATTCGCAGAGGTCAGCGCCTGCCCGGCCTGGCGCGGCGCATAGAAATTCAAGCCGGGGACGTTTTAGTGGTTGAGGCCAAACCCAAGAACATCGAGGCCGTGCAAGGCCCCATGGGGCTGGAGTTTATCGGGGCCGGCACTGCAGCGCTTAAGGAAGATCACCTGGTGCTCACCGAAATGGTGGTGCCGGAATCTTCTGCTTTGGTGGGGCGAACGGCCACCTCCTACCGCCTGCAATACCGGTATGGTGTTGCCCTGGTAGGCGTATCGCGGCGCGGCCAGCGCTTTCGCGACAATGTACGGCAGCTGGATATTAGGGCGGGTGATGTTCTAATGTTGCTCGGATCCGAGGAGCGGCTCGCCGACGTTACTACTCGCATGACCCTGCTGCCGCTAAAGGACCGGGGGCAACGCGTGATCAAGCGAGACAAAGCGTGGCTTGCGGTGGGCGTATTCGCGACAGCCATCATTGCTGCCAGCGCCGGCTGGGTCTATTTGCCGGTGGCTTTGGGTTGTGTTGTGGCACTCTACGTACTGCTCAATATCGTGCCCGTGCGCACTATGTACGAATCGATCGAGTGGCCGGTCATTGTATTGCTCGGTGCTATGATACCAATTGGTGCGGCGCTACAGTCTACCGGTGGTACGGCGGTGATTGCGGACGGCATTATGAGTGTGTCCGAGGGCCTTTCACCGGTAGTGGTACTGACATTACTGATCATAGTCACGATGACCTTGTCCGATGTCATGAACAACACGGCCACCGCGGTAATCGCCGCCCCATTGGCAGTCGAGATTGCCTCCCGCCTGGGGGTCAATCCAGACCCCTTCCTGATGGGGGTGGCGGTGGCGGCCTCGTGTGCCTTTCTGACCCCCATTGGACACAAAAATAACACGCTCATCATGGGGCCGGGTGGCTACCACTTTGGCGACTACTGGCGCATGGGCCTGCCCCTGGAAATCATTGTTATAGTGGTCGCCGTTCCAATGATCTTGTGGGTCTGGCCGATGTAATTAGAGCGGGGAACGCCACATTTATCTATCGTGCCCCCGAAACTCGGTAGGTTTCTCCAGCTCATAAAGCGCGTCGCTGATGTTGTCCAGTTGCGCCGACATCAGGGCCTGGGCGTCGTGGAGACCGCGATTGTAAAAATAGGGGCCCACCTCTTCCGCAAAGAAATCGAGCAGGAAATCGGCATCGAACTGGCCGATTTCCTGATTTAGTTCGTCTTGAAAGTACTTCTGGATTTTAGCGTTGAGAATGGACTTTTCATCGGCTGAAAACTCGATCTTTGACATTATACTGTGTCCGCTTTAGTGGCTGTTTTGTTGCTTCGCTCGTTTGCGGGCGCCCAGTTCCAGCTTGATGTTCTTCCACAGGAATTTGAGCAGGCCGAGGGGGTTTTTCTTTACCTTGCGCCAGATCAGCCTGCGCATGGCGGGTGTGCTGTCGAAACGGCCCTCGCGCTGACCGTGCCCCTTGTGAAAACCCAAATTCGGTACATCGATGACATCCATTTTCAGAGTGAATGCAAAGGCCTCAGTAGCGGGTAGCAGGCACTCGTTGTCCGTGCAGGCCTGATAGCGAACTTTCACCTCGATATCGATGGTATCGCTATCCAGCGGTCTTGTTTCGCTGGCCAGTTCACCCCTGGCGTAAAAGGGAACCACGATGTCTACTGTATTACTCCACACCTGCAGATCGACCCCCATGGATTCCAGGCGCAGTTTCTCAGTGGCCGGTGTTTCCATCGGCAGTGTTGTAAAGCCCGGTGGCCCACTGACCTCGACCTGGGTGGCCACCATACCCTTGGGTACAGGGTCGCTATAGATATGCAGCCCCTCTCCGAGATCAAAGCGCACAATGAGCTTGCGTAAAATGCCCTGACGTATACTGGCCTTTCCACCCTGTACCGCAGCGGTAATGCGGATTTCCCCGTCGCCGCCATCGGCCTGGGGGGCATCGTCATCGATAAGGGTCCGCCCCAGGGCAGCGTCGATCAGGGACTCTGCGCTGTCCCGTTTCTTATAGCTGTCGTGGAAGAATGTGGCAACCACCTCGCCGCTTTCGTCACACACGTAAACACCGGGGAAGGGGATGCCGTAGAGAAAGGCATCATCCCTGGAAACCTCGGTGTTGAGTATGCCGTACTGTTCGATGACTCTGGAGTCGATATCTGACAACAGCGGGTAGGGAATATCCTGTTCCCGGGCAAACTCCTGCAGCGTTTCCTGATCGTCGTAGGAAACGGCATACAGTTTAATGCCGTGGGCCTCAAACTTTGTGTGGGCATCTCGCAACTCACCTAGCTGCGTCCAGCAGGGTGGTCACCACACTGCGGAGCGGTAGAAGATCAGAGCGGCCCTGGCGCCGGCACGATGCTCGTGCAATCGAACAGGCTGGCCATTGGCGTCGGGTAATTCAAAGTCGGGCAGTTGCTCGCCGACTCCGGGGCCTGTAGGGTGCCCCTTTGGCATACTGGCTCGCGCCGGGTGTCCCAGGGGCGCCGGTGCATCAAAGCCTGCTTGGTCGCGTTCAGTGGTCATGTTGCATCAGGTGGCGAGCAATCTGGTGCCATATGGCGGGCCCATCATTTTCGTTGGATGCCCCCTCCGCATCTGGATGACTGCTCTGCTTGATCACTACCATGTTGGCAATCGGGTCCAGGTAAATAAACTGGCCGTGCACGCCTATGGCGCTCACCGCCTTGTGCGCATTGTCGAAAGTCCACCACATGTCGTGATAGGCATAGCCCACGTTCTGGTACCAGGGGTCGTCGTAAAACACGGAGAAGGTGTCGGGGTTGCCCGGCGCCAGTATGCGCGCGGCGACGGCGGGGGCCAGAATCTGCCGACCATTGAAGCGCCCCTTATTGAGAATCATCTGCCCGAAACGCGCCGCATCCCGGGCGCTGATATTAAGTCCCCCGCCCGCCATTTCGACACCGCCGGCGGTCCAGAAATAGGCACCGTGCTCGGCGCCCAGCGGCTGCAGAAATCGCTCGGAAAACAACTCGGAAGTACTCTTGCCGGTAATTCGGCTGTTAATCCAGGCCAGCGCATCGGTGTTGGGCGTTACGTAGTGGAAGCCCTTGCCATGAGGCGCCTCGCCCTTGTTAAGTGTGGGCAGGTATTCCTCAACTCGTCGCGGTCCCTTGTAGTCGGCACCGGGAGTACCCCCGATGGCAAACACCGCGCCATACTGCCAGATATCTGCTTTTGGGTCGGTGTATTCCTCTGAAAAACGGATGCTGGTGGTCATATTCAGCACCTGCTGCACCGTGGCCTGGGCAAACGCACTGCCTTTGAGTTCCGGGATGTAGGACACCATGGTGCGGCCAGGATCCAGTCGCCCCTCCTCAATAAGCTGCAGGGCCACGGTAGCAACCCAGGACTTGGTGGCAGAGAACATCTGGTGTGGGGTCGCGGCGGTCATACCTGAGAAATAGCGCTCGTAGACTAGCTTGCCTCTATGCATGACCAGGAAGGAATCCGTACAGGATTCCTGCATCCACTGCGTCAGTGACAGTTTGCGTCCCTCTGGAAGTTCAAAGCTGAGACTGTCCAGATCCAGAGGGTTCTCGGTGATCACAGACACCGGCGCCTCGCTGTGCGCAATTTCCCGGGTCGGCACCACCTCCCGCATATGCTGGAAGGCCCAGCGATTCTGGGGATGCTGCATTAGATTTTCCGGCGTCACCCGTTTCTCAACCGGTGGCGGAAAGCCCCGCATCAGGGTCGGGTCCGGTGGCAGGCACTCTGCTGCCAACGCTGTCTGGATAGGGACGCTGCCCAGCAACAGCGCCGTTACCATAGTTTTCAGGTATATCATTGTTGGGCCTACGCTTTATTTCCGAGGACCTACTTTAGCAACATTGTCGAACCGGGTCATCGTTTTATCCAGAGGCAGGTTCTATCAGGGGTTACTTGCCGCGCACCGCTGGGCGAATACCCTTGACGGCCTTTTCTGTGTTTGACATGCTCATGATGATACTTTTCTACTTTTGTTTAAAAGTAGCCGGTGTGCCTCGCAGTGAACCAGATCAATTGGTCCTGGATGGGCTGAATCCGCACACACGCATGAGTTCAATCTTGCACAGGGGGAGCGGGTGACTGCAAATGTTCCTGGGATCCCGCAATAGACAAAAAGGAGTTTTTAGATGAGTGATCAAGAAAAGTTGCAGCGGGCCTGGCTCGATCAGGTCCAGGAAGAGATCATCGATCCCGAGCGGCCCATCATCGACCCGCATCACCATCTATGGCGTCACCCTGGAATTCCGCCCTACCTGTTAGACGACCTTCTGGCAGACACTGGAAGCGGACACAATATCGAAAAGACCGTCTTCATGGAGTGCGGCGCGGAGTATCGTAGTGAGGGGCCAGAGCATCTTCGCTCCCTGGGGGAAGTGGAGTTTGTGACCGGGCTGGCCCAGGAGAGCGCCAGGCGAGGTGAAGGCTCTGCCGAGATCGCCGCTCTCGTTTCCTATATCGACCTCCTAGCACCGGATCAAGTTGCAGACACGGTTGCAATGCACGAGGAGGCGAGCCATGGACTGTTTCGTGGTGTGCGACACGCCGGGTCGCTCGATCCG